>UWSJ01000055.1 GCA_900549525.1 uncultured Coriobacteriaceae bacterium
GCCGCCGATGGCGCTATCGCTGCCACGAGCGCCGCCCTGTTCCTCGGTGAACTCGTTATCTAGCGGACGTAGTTTTTTGAAAATATGGTCAGCAAGGCACTGGCCCGTCTCGTGAAAAGCCAACGAGTGCGTAGGAGGCGCTCGCGAGGCGGGCCATGCTTTGACATATTGCAAGCCGCAAGTACCAATAACAAAACGTCTGATAATATATCTTATGTAAAGTAGAGAGGTTATTTACTTCTGCTACCCATTCCTGTCCACTAGTGCACACGGCTAGAAGCCCTGCGAAAAGGGCCGGAGAGAATACCGGCGTGACTTCGCCGCATCCGTTATCTCTTCGACTGTTCCGCAGTGCTACGAGGGGCGTACGTGCCACGGCAGAGCCTGCGCACCATTTCTTCTGAATGGTCGCCGTCGACCTCATTCATGAGCACGAGAAGTCGGTCGCCCGGCTCTACGAGGGTCTCTCCGTTTGGCACGAGTTCCCTGCCATGGCGCGTGATGGTGACGACAAGTGCCTGTGATGGCCAGTTGAGCTCACGAATCTTAGAATCTGCGGCCCGCGAGCCGCTTTCGACCACATAGGAGTGGAGCTGCTTCCCTTCGCTGCCCCACCGGCCGTGCGCCTCTTCGGTGCTCATGCCCAGAAGCTTGCCAAGCAGGTGGTCATAATAGGGATCGACTCCCATGAGGTTTGCGGTGACGTAGGCGATGAGACTCACGATCGAAAGCGACAGAAGCGCCTGGAGGCTTCCCGTTAGCTCGAAGGCGAGCACAACTGCCGTGACGGGCGCTCGGATCGCGCTTGCGAACATCCCGGCGACGCCAAGCACCGTGAAGTTCATGATAAGTGCCGGGTCAAGCCCGAAAGCCATGACTGCTATCTGACCAAAGAGCGCCCCTGCCAACCCGCCCATGGCGACAAGGGGAAACAGGGTTCCACCTGGCACCCCGGCGCCAAAGCAAACCCCCGTGAAAAGGTATTTCCCCAGCAGGAGCAGCGCCAATGTCGCTACGCTGAGCCCTTCTGGCCTTGCCAGCATCTCGATGATGGCGTCACCCCCGTCGAGCAGAGCCGGCGCACATAGGGCGATGGGGGCGGCCATGAGAAACGGGATGAGGAAGCGCGCAAAGGGCTCCCACCGCCTGATGCGCGCAAGGGTGTCCTGGGCCTTGAACATACCTGCGTTATGGGCGGCGCCCACGACACCCATGAAGATGCCAAACCCCAGGATAAGGAGGTAGGCGCTTCTTGGCACGGTGCTTGTGACGGCAAATGACAGCACTGGCTTTATGCCAAGCAGGTCGGACGAGACGTAGTCGGCGACGACCGCGGCTGACATCGCCGAGACGATGAGGGCCGCGTTGAACGTCTTGTGTATTTCCTCGAGGGCAAACATGACGCCCGTGAGCGGCGCGTGGAAGGCCGCGGCCATGCCGGCTCCGGCCCCGCAGGTAACCAGCAGGCGCTCCTCTCCCCGCCCGCGACCGAGCACGCGAGAAACTGCCTTGCCGGCCATTCCCCCCAGTTGGACGGACGGGCCCTCGCGCCCGAGAGAAAGCCCGCCAAGCGCCGCGAGCGTCCCTTCGGCAAATTTGGCCATGATGACGCGTCGCCAGGGGGCGTCCATCGCCCCCATGACCTCGGCGTCAACTTGCGGGATGCCCGAGCCGGACGTCTTGGGCTCCCACCGGACGAGCAGGGCGACCACGCCCGCCAACATCACAAGTGCGAGCATCCAGGTGGCGAACAGGAACGGGTTTGATCCCATGAAGCCAAGGAGCCAGCGGAGAGTGCGTTCCGCCCAAGAGAGGCTCAGCCGATACAACGTGACCAGCAGTCCCCCCGCGAGTCCCACGAGGCCACATTCCCAGAAGAGGCTAGCCTCAAACCCGCCCGAGAGCCGACGCCTCACGGGATCTCGCCTGGTTTTCACGACGCGTCTCTCTCCTTCAACGACTTGGCCCGAACCGACTGAGCCGATTCGGGCCAACAATATATAGTCTGTTCGTACAGGACAACCCGTCTTAGTGAACCTTGATCAGCGAGAAGATTTCCTGCGGGAACTCCTTGGAGATAACCTCCCGCGGGTGCAGGTAGTCAAGCTCGAGGATAAACGAGAACCCCATGATCTGCGCCCCGGACTGCTCGGCAAGCTTGGCGGTGGCGACGGCCGTGCCACCCGTGGCGACGAGGTCGTCGACGATGAGCACGCGGTCGGTCGGCTTGAGCGCGTCCTTGTGAATCTGCAGCTCGTCCGTGCCGTACTCAAGCGCATAACGCTGGGAGTACACCTCACGCGGAAGCTTGCCGGGCTTGCGCGCCGGCACGAACCCCGCCCCCAGGCGATAGGCGACGGGGGCTCCGATGAGAAAGCCGCGGGCCTCGGAGCCTACGACCTTGTTGATCCCCATGCCGAGAAAGTGGTCGACCATCGTGTCGACACAGGCAGAAAGCCCGTGCTCGTTGGAGATGAGCGGCGTGATGTCCTTGAAGATGACGCCAGGTTCGGGATAGTCGGGAATGTCAATGACGAGGTGCTCGTAGGCGAAGGGCCTGTCCTGCTGGTCTGCCATGGTTGCTCCTTGATGTCGTTACGCGTGGCCGTATTGGCTCGACGCGTCCAATCGCATGATACCGCCCAAAGGCATGTGCCTAGGCGCTTGAGTCGGCACCGGGCTCATCGGCAAGTGCTCGTCGGAGGATGGACCCCCGAACCTCGCCCGTAAGGTTCAACAGGCGCTCGAGCGCCTGGTCGCGTCGCAGGCGTCGCTCGCTCACGCTCTCGCCGGGGTGCCGGGAGACAGACATGAGCGCCTGCTCAAGCATGGGAATCTCGCGATTTGCCGCCGACACGTAGGCCCGAAGGTTCTTTGGCTCGATACCGTAGCGCGAAAGCTCCGCACAGGCGCGAATGAGCCGCAGGTCACGCCCGTCGACAAGATCTCTGCCGCCGGGAGAGCGAACGAGCCTGATGAGACCGCAGTCAGAGAGCTTCCTGACAAGCGAGATGGACACGCCCGCAACGTCGGGCATGCGGTCTATGGGGTGCAGCTCACGAAGGTGCCGCTCGCTAACGGCGAGCGCAGGGGCCGCGTCAGGCGACGACGAGGAGCCGTCGCCATCGAAGGCAACGTCCTCCTCCGCGTGGGGCACGTGCCCGTCAAGCTCTTCTTTGATGACCGAGAGCGGCAAAAACCTGCTCTTCTGCAAGAAGAGGATGCTCTCGAGCCGTTGGATGTCCCTCGAGGAGTAGAGACGATAGCCGCCGGGCGTGCGCGACGGCGTGAGAAGACCCTCGTCCTCGAGGTATCGAACCTTCGAGACCGAGAGATCCGGATACTGTTCCTGCAGCTTCCTTACGACCTTGCCAATCGTGAGGTATCCCGCATCTGCCATGCGCTGGCCGCTACTCGCTCACGTTGATGCGTGCGGTGGTACGCGTGGTGTGGAACACCATGCGGAAGGTGCCGACCTGAATGGTGGAGCCATCCTGGAGCTGTGCGGTGTTAATGATGGCACCGTCTACCCAGGTGCCATTGAGGGACCCGAGATCCTCGATGGATGCCGCCGGGCCGTCGATGCGAATAACGGCGTGGTGGCGCGAAACGGTCATGTCGTTGAGGAACACCGTGCTCGAGGGGTCGCGACCGAGCGTGACCTCGGGCGTGTTGAGCACGAAGGTCGAACCGGTCTGGGGGCCTTTGAGAATGGTGAGCGTCGGAGCCTCAGGACGAGTTCCCCCCATCAGATCGGGCACGGTTGCGTCTGCCGTAGGCATACGGAAGATGGCAGTGGCGTCGCTTGAGCTCAGGTGTGCATCCTGCATGAAAACCCCCATGGAGATAAACGGTGAAGACATTGTAGCGCTTGTGAGTTCGTACTCGGCGCTTCGGTCGAGCGTTATCGGCAGGCGATGGCGCTCACCTGTATGCGTGCGCCGCGCTCGAGTGCGGACACCTGCACGCAGGTTCGGGCGGGGCCGGGCCTCATGAAACGCTCGGCCCAAATCTCGTCAACAAATTCGAGGTCAGCCAGGTCGACAAGGTATACGGTCGCCTGCGTGACGTCGCCGAGCGAGAGGTTAAGCTCGGCAAGCACCGCCTCCACGTTCATAATGCAGCGAGCCGTCTGCTGGCCAATTCCGCCGGGAACCGGCTCGTTGGTCTTCGGATCGAGGGGAAGCTGTCCAGACACGAAGACGAAGCGAGCAGCCGTCGCGCCCTGCGGGAACGGTCCCCCAGTCTTAGGGGCCGACTTTGACGTGATCGCGTACATGCGTCTCCTCCTAGATCGTGCGTCCGGAAGCGATGGCCGCAGCCTCGTTGGCATTGGAGGGCAGCGTGTTCGTAGCCGAGACGGCCCTGGTCACAAGATAGTTGCGTGCGAGCGTGCCTTCGTCGAGCACGCCAAGACCGTTGCGTGATGGCACGAGTACGGCCCGGGCCGAGTACGTCGCCGTACCGACGGTCCGCCCGTCCTGGCTCCACGTGTAAGCGCCGACCAGGTCGCCTGGTGTCAGGAGCGCGCCTTTGGGCTGGGCGAAGCCCTGCCACGTGGTGCTTCCACCGTCCGGCCACACAAGACCGGTGAGGCTTGCGTCGGCCGTGACCACGCACGAAAACCCGAAGTGGTAGGCAAACGGCTGCACCGACACGATTGCGTTGGCGTTTGCGAGGGCGTAGTGGTCGAAGTTCGTGAAGGCCCAGTCCATGAGCGACTCCGTGTCCGAGAAGCGACCGGCGCCCGTCTTGCAGCCAAGCACGCAGGCGTAGAGGGTTACGCCGTCGCGCCGGGCGCTGCCAAGAAAGCTCGTCACGTTGTTGCCGGTGCCCGTCTTGATCCCGAGGGCCCCCTGGTACGTCTCGACGAACGAGTCGACCGTATGGAAGCTCGTCTCGACGCCCCCGATGGGCACGGTTACGTCGCTCATTCGCACGGTATCGGAAATGAACGGGTAGTTCGTCATGGCGTAGCGCCCAAGCGTGACGAGGTCGGAGACGCTCGAGTAGTGCCCCTCGGCATCGAGGCCATGGGAGTTCTGGAACTGCGTGTGCGTCATCCCGAGCTCGGCGGCCTTGTCGTTCATCTTCTGGACGAAGGCCTGCTCTGATCCCGAACAGGCAACGGCCACCTCGTAGGCGGCGTCGTTTGCCGAGCGAACGAGCATGACGCGCAAGAGATCCTCGAGCGTGGAGGTCTGGCCGGCCTGGTAGCCCGCCACCATGGCGTTCTCCTGGAGCACCGGCGGGGAAAGCGTGACGACGGTGTCGAGCGGCGTCCCGCTCTCGAGTGCGACGACGGCCGTCATGATCTTGGTGACCGACGCCATGTTGATCTCTGCGTCGGGATTCCTGGCGTACAGCACGTTACCTGCGGAATCCTCGACGATGGCGGCCTGGGCTTCCGTAAGCGTGGGCTCGCTGTCGATGGCAAAGGCGGCGTGAGGCAGGGCCATCAGGCACGCAAGCAGCGAGAGGAGGCAGAGGAGCGCCCTCCACGAGACCCCGCACCTCTTGGCTGTCGTCATCGTGCCTCTCCCCTTTCGCGCGAGATTGCCGCCTTGACGATGGCGGCGCCCTCGCAGGTGTAGACGACGGCAGTGATGATCGAGCAGACGCATCCCGCATAGACGAACAGCAGGCCCACGGGGCCGGGAACTGCGTTGAGGCCGGGGAGCCAGGAGGCCTGCGTGACCCCAAGCCCCTCGATGACGGGAAGCCCGAGCAAGAGGTCGCAGAACCCGAACATGAGCAGGGCCGTCGTGACCTTGCCGATGTAGACAACGTCGACCGGACGCTTGCGGTAGCGGCGCACGACAAGCGCGCCGCAGAAGAGATAGCAGTCACGGCCGATGACGAGCAGCGCGCACCAGAGTGGCAGCTCCCCTACCACCACGAGCCCAAGGACGCCCGTGAAGAGAAGCACGCGGTCGCAGATGGGGTCGAGCACCTTTCCAAACCAGCTCACCGTCTGGGTACGGCGGGCAATCTGCCCGTCCATCCAGTCGGTGCACGCAGCGATGGCGTAGATGGTGATGGAGAGCGGCCGACTGGCGTGCGTCACGAAGAGCACGAGAAACACGACGGTGAGCAGCAGCCGGGCCGTCGTGATGACATTGGCTACGGTGAGTATCTGGCTCGACGGGTTGTCGGGGCTCCCCAGCGGGGCCTTGACGTCCGTCTCGAAGCCCTGCCTGACCTTGTCCTCTAGCCATTGACGCCACTGACGCACGCGTGATCCGCCTCTCGGTTCCATGTCTGTCCGCGCAATCCCCGTGCGCGGACCCGAAGTTCGTCCAAAGGATGATACCCCATGGCGCCATGCGCGCTTCATGCCTGCACAAAGGTGACGAGAATGTGAGAGTTGGGTTTGCATGGCGCCCGCATACGCACCGCCTGCCGAGCGGGGCTTCCCTTCCACGATCCCCCGTGCCGGGTTGCGAAGGCGCTCGGCGAGACTTGACGTATCCGGACGCAGAAGCCGGGCCCCGTGAGAGGGGCAGGTATGAGGTCCGAGAACAAGAGCGTGGTCGTGACCGGTGCGAGCTCGGGCATGGTCACGGGCATTTACCTGACGGGCCCGATATACGCCATGCGCCATGCCGTCGAGGTCGTGCTCGAGCACGAGACGGCCGGCGCCATCAACGTCGCCCCATTGGTGTTCGGCGGTGCCGTGTCGTCGCCAGCGACGACACGGCCTTCATCAACGGGGCCAGCATCGTCATCGACGGCGGCGTGAGCTGCATCTGGTATCGGGAGAAAAATCTTCTTGCATCCCCGTTGGGCGAATGGTATCTTCTCTTTCGCCGCAAATGAGCGGTGCATAACGGGTGGTGGCGCAGTTTGGTAGCGCACTTGACTGGGGGTCAAGGGGTCGCTGGTTCGAATCCAGTCCACCCGACCAGAGCTTAACGAGGTCAGAGGGGTCTCCCGCTGGCCTCTTTCGTTTTATCGGCACCTTGCGCGAGGACGTGGAGGGCCCATGCTCAAACTCGCGAGATACCTTTCCGGATACGGGCGTGAATGTGTACTCGCTCCCCTCTTCAAGCTGCTCGAGGCGGCGTTTCAGCTTCTTGTCCCCATTGTCATGGCGAGCGTCGTGGACAGTGGCATCGCCACCGGGAACCGCGGGCACGTCCTCGTCTGCGCCGTGGCGCTCGTCGTGATGGGCGTCGTGGGCTGGGTCTGCGCGGCCACGGCACAGTACTTCAGCGCGAAGCTCGGGGCCGGCTTCGGCACGGCGCTGAGAGACGACCTGTTCCGCCACGTCATGTCCCTCTCTCGCGCCGACGTCGATCGCCTTGGCCCCTCCACGCTTGTGACGAGGCTCACCAACGACTCCAACCAGGTGCAGGACGGCGTCAACCTCTTCTTCCGGCTCGTGCTGCGCTGTCCCATCGCGGTCTTTGGCGCTTTGGCGGCGGCGTTTGTGGTAGACGGCTGGGAGGGGGCCGTGTTCACGTTCGTGACGGCCCTGGTGCTCCTGCTCGTGTGGGCCGTCATGCGCGTGGCCGTGCGACGCTACCGCGTCGTGCAGGCGGGGCTCGACGGCATCCTCCTCCGTGTCTCTGAGCAGCTCCAGGGCGTCCGCGTGCTTCGTGCCTTTGGGCGCGAGAAGGACGAGTGCGCGAGCTTCGATGCGGCCACGGACGGGCTTCGCTCGCTCCAGGTTGCCGTGGGCGACGTGTCGGGCCTTATGAACCCGCTTACCTACGTGGCGGTCAACCTCGGGCTCGTTGCCGTCTTGCACGTGGGCGGTATCCGCGTGGACGCGGGCAGGCTCACCCAGGGCGGGGTCGTGGCCCTCGTCAACTACATGTCCCAGATGCTCGTGGAGCTGCTCAAGTTCGCCAACCTCGTCGTGGTTCTCTCCAAGGCCGAGGCATGCGCGCGCCGCGTCAACGAGGCGTTCGCCATCAGCCCTGCCATGGAGGACGGGGCTGACGCGGCCGAGGGCCTGACCGGTTCGCTCGAGTTCCGCGACGTGAGCTTCACCTATCCCGGCGCCTCCACGCCCTCGCTCTCCCACGTGAGCTTCGCGTGCCGCCCCGGCGCGGCGCTCGGCGTCATCGGCGGCACCGGTTCCGGCAAGTCCACCCTCGCCGCGCTTGCCATGCGCTTCTATGACGCAACTTCGGGCGAGGTGCTCGTGGGCGGCAAAGACGTGCGCGGTCTCGAGGCCGTGCGCCTGCACGAGGTCGTGGGCATCGTCGACCAGAACCCGCGACTGTTCGCGGGCACCATCGCCGAGAACCTTCGCTGGGGCGATCCCGACGCCACAGACGACGAGCTGCGCCGTGCGGTGCGCATCGCCCAGGCCGAGGACGTCGTTCGTGCCAAGGGCGGCCTCGATGGCGCCATCGAGCAGCTCGGGCGCAACCTCTCCGGCGGCCAGCGTCAGCGGCTCTCCATCGCCCGCACGCTCGTACGCAATCCGCGCGTGCTCATCCTCGACGACGCAAGCTCGGCGCTCGACCTCGCTACGGACGCACGGCTTCGGCACGCCCTCTCGACGGAGTGCGCGGGCACGACGCGCGTCGTGATCTCGCAGCGCGTCTCGGCCATCCGGCACGCGGACCTCATCCTCGTGCTCGACCGCGGCCGCCTCGTGGGTCAGGGCACGCACGAGGAGCTGCTCGGCACGTGCGAGGTGTACCGCGAGATCTGCGCCTCGCAGCTCACGAACGAGGAGGCGGCCGCATGAGCTCCCCCACGACAACGAAGCACGCACCCCTCGCGCGCGTGCTGCGCTTCCTCTCCCCTCACGTTCCCGCGCTTCTGGCCTCGCTTCTCCTCGCGGCAGCCGTCGTCGTGACAACGCTGCTCGTCCCCGTGCTCTCGGGCCGCGCGGTCGACTGCCTCGTGGGGCCGGGCGAGGTAAACGCGGAGGGCCTCGTGGCCAACCTCCGCCTGCTCGCGCTCGCCGTCATCGCCACGGCCGCCAGCCAGTGGGCCCTGACGGCGCTCACCAACCGCGTGGCCTATGACGTGGTCCGGGACATGCGCGTGCAGGCCTTCGACAAGCTCCAGCGCCTGCCGCTCTCCTACGTTGACTCGCATCGTCACGGCGACGTGGTGAACCGCATCGTCACCGACGTCGACCAGTTCTCGAACGGCCTCGTCATGACGTTCCAGCAGTTCTTCACCGGCGTGCTCACCATCGTGCTCACGCTGGCCTTCATGTTCTCCCTGAACGCCCTTGTGACGCTCGTCGTTGTGTGCGTGACGCCCGTCTCCATCCTCGCGGCGAAGCTCATCGCCGGGCGCGGCTACGCCTACTTCCACGACCAGTCCGCACGTCGCGGCGAGCTCACGGGCGTGGTCGAGGAGTACGTGGGCGGCAAGGGAGTTGTGGAGGCCTTCGACGCCCAGGGCATCGCCGAGAGGCGCTTCGAGGACGTCGACGCCCGGCTTGCCAAGACGAGCTTCCGGGCCGTCTTCTACTCGTCGCTCATCAACCCCACCACCCGCTTCGTTAACGCGCTCGTCTATGCGGGCGTGGGGATCTTCGGGGCGCTTGCGGCCATTGACGGGGCGCTCACAGTGGGCGGGCTCACGGCGTTTCTCAGCTATGCCAACCAGTACACGAAGCCCTTCAACGACATTTCGGAGGTCGTGACCGAGCTCCAGAACTCCCTGGCCTGCGCAGCTCGCCTCTTCGAGCTGCTCGACGAGGCCGAGGAAGTGCCGGACGCCCCGGGAGCCGTCGAGCTCGCGGACGTGCGCGGCCAGGTGGACATCGACGACGTGAGCTTCTCCTACGTCCCCGACCGCCCCCTCATCGAGGGCTTCACGCTGCATGCGAGGCCCGGAGAGCGCGTGGCCATCGTGGGGCCCACGGGATGTGGCAAGACCACCCTCATCAACCTGCTCATGCGCTTCTACGACGTCGACGGCGGCTCGATCCGCGTCGACGGCCACGACGTGCGCGAGGTGACCCGGGCGAGCCTGCGGAAGTCGTGGGGCATGGTGCTTCAGGAGACGTGGGTGAAGAGCGCGAGCGTACGAGACAACATCGCCCTTGGCAGACCGGACGCGACTGACGAGGAGGTGCGCACGGCCGCTCGTGCGGCGTTTGCCGACGAGTTCATCGAGCGTCTGCCCGAGGGCTACGACACGGTGCTGGGCGGCGAGGACTCGTCGATCTCGGCCGGGCAGCGCCAGCTGCTCTGTATCGCGCGCGCCATGCTGGCAAACGCGCCCATGCTCATCCTTGACGAGGCTACGAGCAACATCGACACTCGAACCGAGGCCAAGGTCCAGGCGGCCTTCGAGCGCCTCATGCGGGGCCGCACGAGCTTCGTGGTGGCGCACCGCCTCTCGACCGTCCGCGACGCCGACAGGATCGTCGCCATGCGCGACGGGCACGTCGTCGAGGTGGGCACGCACGAGGAGCTGCTGGCACGCGACGGCTTCTACGCGAGCCTCTACCGAAGCCAGTTTGAGGCCTAGAGCTTTGCCTTCTTGCTGCTGGCCAGTACGAGGTCGGCGAGCCTGGAGACGACGACCCCGGCGGTCACGACGAGTCCTCCCACCACCGAGGCGTCAAGCGAGCCGCCGCGTGCGACCACGTCCACGACAAGGCCGCAGATAACCTGACCGGCGAAGACCAGCAGCGTGAGCGAGACGGCGGAGAGCCTGGGCACCACGACGTTGTAGGCGGCGATGACACCGACACTCAAGACGCCGCCGGCGTAGGCCCAGACGGGAAGCGTAGACCCCGCCTCCACAATGCCGGGAAGGGCAGACGGGCTCGTGGTCATAACGGCAACGACGAGCGCGACGGGAAGCGCCGTGACGTAGTTGAGCAGCGTCGAAGTGGTGCCGTCGGCGAAGGTGGCAAGCCGTGCGTTGGTCGAGCGCGAGGTCACGATGCAGACGCCGGAGCAAAGCGCGCAGACGACCGCAAGGCCCGCCGACACCCCACCGCTAAGCATGATGCCAATGCCCACGGCGGCGAAGGCGAGGCTGACGAGAGCCGTGGCGCTTGGACGTCGGCGCTCGGCCCCGAAAAGCCCCCAGGCGTCGATGGCGAGCGAGCTCACGACCTGCCCGAGCAGCCCAAGTGCCACGACGCTCGTGAGACTCAGGGTGAGAATGGCCGCACACTGGAAGATCGTGGTGCCCACGCCAACGACGCCGCCGAGATATACCCAGATGGGACGATGCCCCCAGATGCGACCATGCGGACGGGTCAGGAAGAAGGGCACGAGTGCGGCGGCACCGCCAATCACGTGGATGACGACGGTTGCAACGAGAGGCCCCAAGGCGCTTGTCAGCCGCCCGTTGATCGACATCATTGACGCGAGCAGCACACCGTTGAGAAATCCCAGCAATGAGTACATGGCGCCTCCCGGCAGGTTATCCCTCGAGCTTCTCACCTATCTCGAGCCACTCGCCCTCGAGTTCGTCGAGGGCGGCCTTCTCGGCATCCACCTTTGCCTGCGCGGCCTCAAGTGCCCCGTAGTCGGTCGGGTCGACGTCGGCCATGGCCGCCTCGGCCTTCTCGACACGCCCGCGCTGCGTGCCCATCCTGCGCTCGAGGGAGGAGAGCTGCTTGCGCAGGCGCCATTCCTCAGAGGCAGAAATCCCGTCAGCAGAGGAGGTCGTCGCGGGAGACGCCGCAGGAGTGTCGGCCTTGCTGACGGGCGCCTTGGGGGCGGGGCCATGTCCAGAGACGTCGCCGTCGCCGTGTGAGTTGCCAATAAGCCGCAGGTACTCGTCAACGCCGCCGGGCACGTGCGTGAGCATGCCCCCAATGAGCGCAAACTGGTCGTCGGTGACGCGCTCCATGAGGTAGCGGTCGTGCGTCACGAGCAAAAGCGTCCCAGGCCAGTCGTCGAGCAGGTCTTCCATGACGGCGAGCATGTCGGTATCAAGGTCGTTGCCCGGCTCGTCGAGAATGAGCACGTTGGGCTCGTCGAGCAGGACGCACATGAGGGCGAGCCTTCTGGCCTGACCTCCGGAGAGGTCGGCGATGGGCGTGTCGAGCTCGCGCTTGTCGAACCCGAGGCTCTCGAGGAGCTTCTGGGGCGTGTACTCCTTGCCGGCGATGACGTAGCTTCGCTTGTAACGTCCGAGCAGCTCGCGGACGCGCCAGTCCTGCTTGTCGGCAAGCAGGTCGATGTGCTGCGAGAGGATGCCGAGCTTGACCGACTTGCCCATCTTGGCCGTGCCGCTCGTGGGACGGAGCTTGCCGTCGAGCAGGCGCAGGAGCGTCGTCTTGCCGGCACCGTTCTCGCCGAGGATGCCATAGCGGTCTCCCGGGCCGATGAGCCAGTCGAGGTGGTCGATGACCGTGCGGCCCTCGTAGGCCACGGTGGCCTGCTTGAGCTCGAATACCTGCTTGCCCAGGCGGCTCACTGCGAGGCGCTTGAGCTCGAGCGGGTTTCTGAGGGGCGGCACGTCGGCGATCATGGCGCGAGCGGCGTCGATGCGGAACTTCGGCTTGCTCGAGCGCGCCTGGGCCCCGCGGGAAAGCCAGGCGAGCTCCTTGCGCAGCATGTTCTGGCGACGGTCCTCCATGACGGCGGCCTGGCGGTCGCGCTCGACGCGCTGCTGGATGTAGGCGGAGTAGCCGCCCTCGAACGGGTCGACCACGCCGTCATGCACCTCCCACATGCTCTCGCATACCTCGTCGAGGAACCACCGGTCGTGCGTGATGCAGAGCATGGCGCCCTGACCCGGCTGCCAGCGACGCTTGAGGTGGGAGGCGAGCCAGGTGATGGCGCCCATGTCGAGGTGGTTGGTGGGCTCGTCGAGCAACAGCACGTCCCAGGAGCCGATGAGCAGCCGCGTGAGGTCGACGCGACGGCGCTGGCCGCCCGAGAGCGTGCCCACCTTCGCGCCCCAGTCGACGTCGCCGATGAGCTCGGCGATGATGCGGCGCGTCTCGGGGTTGGAGGCCCACT
>UWSJ01000056.1 GCA_900549525.1 uncultured Coriobacteriaceae bacterium
AGGCATGGGCCTGCAAAGCCCCTACCCCCAGTTCGAATCTGGGCGTCGCCTCCAGTAACGTGTCGACGGCTCGGGTCTCCCGGGCCGTCTTTGTATGTCGCCAGTCCGAGCGCTCCGGGTGTCATGCGTCTCAAACGGGTCTCGCGGACGGCCGTGTCGTCGCGGGGGAGTCAGTTCGGGCGGCGGGATATTCGTTCGAAAAAATCCTTGCACGCCAACGAGCCTTCTCGTATACTCATTTATCGCGTTGCGGACATGGCTCAGTTGGTAGAGCACCACCTTGCCAAGGTGGGGGTCGCGGGTTCGAACCCCGTTGTCCGCTCCATGTGAATTCGGGCCGGTACTCTTACCGGCCCTTCTCATATGGCGACGTGGCCAAGTGGTAAGGCATGGGCCTGCAAAGCCCCTACCCCCAGTTCGAATCTGGGCGTCGCCTCCAGAACTCCGTGCGGCCCGCCTTCGTGCGGGCCGTTCTCGTATGCGGGTACTATGGAGGGGACGGACGGCCGCGTCGAGATTTCGGCGGACGGCTCTGTACAGGTAATGTGTTCCTCGTGGGAGACGCGCGTCTTGGTTGAGATTCTCTTCATACTGCTGCTTGTGGGGCTGGCCTATGTGGCCGTGCAATGGCTTCTGCGCACGTTTGGCTATCGGGGCGCGCGGGGAAGAAGCTTCCGCAAGCTCGTCCGGCGCGGGCGCGTGCCGGACGAGCTGTCCAGCGTCGTCGACGCGGTCATTCTCGATCGCAGTGCGCGGCGGGGGGCGCGGCGCCGTCACGACCCCGCCTATGCCAGCATGCGCACGCGCCCCAAGCCTCGTCTCTCGTCCGAGCAGGTCAAGGCGCTGCGCCAGGCGCGTGCGTCCGTCCGTGACGAGTTCCTCGACCACATGCATCCGGGGTTCTACCACTACGTGATCATCTTCGTGATTGCGAGCGTGGCGGGTCTCGGGCTCGAGATGGTGTGGATGTACGTCACCGCCGGCCTTACCGAGCTGCGCGTGGGCCTCGTGTGGGGCCCCTTCTCGCCGCTCTATGGCTTTGGGGCCTGCCTGCTCACCATGGTGCTCTGGAACTTCCGTAAGGCCCCGAAGATCCAGGTGTTCCTCGTGTCCGCCGTGCTGGGAGGCGGGCTCGAGCAGACCACGGGCATGCTCATGGAGAATCTCTTCCATGCGCAGTCGTGGACATACGCCTACCTGCCTGATCACATCACGCAGTGGATCGCCTGGCGCTTCCTCTTCGCCTGGGGGCTCATCGGGCTGCTGTGGTGCCGCGTGGTGATGCCCGAGGTCATCTACCGCATCGGCGAGCCCACGAGCCGCATGCAGGTCATCGTCGTTGCGCTCGTGACGGCGTTTCTCATCCTCGACATGGTGATGACGGTGTATTGCTTCTATCGCAAGGCGCAGCGCGACGTCGGGATTCCTCCGGCGGGCCCCATGGACGTCTACGTTGACCGGCACTTCTCCGACGAGTTCATCGAGAACCGCTTCCAGAACCTCGTGGTGGGAAAGGATCTCTAGGTATGTCTGTCTGAGACGGCGCCCCCTCTCGCCGTCTTCTGTCGAGGCGCAAGCTTGCGTAAAGCTTTTTGCAGCTCGGCGTCCGGTGGCACGACCTGCGTCACAATGGGTAGAGACTCGTAAAACGAGCTACGACCTGTGCCCATACATACGGGAGATTGGACAAGACATGGCAGGCGATCAGTTTGGCAACCAGGCGGGCGGCGGCATCGAGCCGTACTCGCCCTTCGTTGAGCAGCGTCAGCGGGAGCAGGCGTCGGGCGGGCGCCCCCTGTCGCTACGCGCGTACAGCCTGACGCTGACGGGCCTCGTGCTTGCGGGCTTCTTGGTGATGGGCTTCTGCGCGAGCCTCTTCGGCAACGTGGGCTTCCTCATGAACGTGGTCTACAACTACATGCTCTACACGATCGTGAGCTTCGTGGCATCCATCGCGGGCATCGTCATGATGGGGCGTGCGCTCAAGTCGAAGTCCGTGGCGCTGTCGCTCGCGGGCTACGCGCTCTTCGTGGCGTCCTTCGGGTTCACGGCGTCGCTTGCGCTGCTTGGCTATGACATGCAGACCATCAGCACGGCGTTCCTCGCCACGGCGGGTATCGTCGTGGTCTTCGCGTGCCTGGGCGTGGCGTTCCCGGCCGTGTTCCAGCGTGCCGTGGGCGTGCTGAGCGTGGCGCTGCTCGCGCTCATCCTCGTGCAGGTCGTGATGCTCTTCATGGGCGTCGACCAGACGTGGGTCGACTTCGCGGTCATCGTGGTGTTCTGCGGCTTCATCGGCTATGACTTCCACCAGGCCATGTACATGGAGCCCACGCTGGTGAACGCCGTGTTTGCGGCGTCCAACCTGTTCCTCGACATCATCAACGTGTTCCTCCGTGTGCTGGCGATCTTTGGCCGGAGGGACTAGGCGGGGCTAACCAAGGCCGAGCATATCCGAGCTCGGCGCCTGGATAGCTTCCAACGTGCGTACGACGTAAGAAGCGGACGACCCTCGTGGGGCCGTCCGCTTCTTTGTTGCGGGGATGGTCGGGGGCGAGCGTCTCGGCCGCGTGCCGGGATGCTCGAAGCGAAGCGGCTAGTATGTGCGACCGTAGTAGTCGTAGGTGTCGAAGCTGTTCGAGCGCTCGTAGGTGTTGGCGATGGGCGTGATGATGATTGCTGCCACGGACAGCACGATGACGACGACCACGATGGCGCGGTTGAAGACGCTCGGCTTCTCGCCGCGAACCGCCGCCTGGTCCTTCGTGTAGAACCAGCCGACGATGCCGAGGGCGAGGCCCACCACGCCAAACACGCTCACGTAGTCGCCGAAGGCCCACAGGGCGACGATGATGGCGAGGATGGCGAGCACGAGACCGGCGATGGTGAAGCCGTTGACGGGCTGCTGCCGCCTGTGGCCGGCGGGCGCGGGTGTCGTGGGGAAGCTCGGCTGCGCGATTGGCTGCTGCCACGTGTTTTCGAGCTGGGGAGGTGCGGGCGGAGCGTCTGGGGTGGGCTGCTGAGGCGCCGACGAGACGGGCCAGGGCTGAACCGGCGGCTGCGGTGTCCAGGACGTCTGCTGGGGGGCGGGGACGGGCTGCGGTGCGGGCGCGGGCTGCGGCTCGATGGGCGGCTGCGGAGCTGCTTGTGGCTCGCCGTTCGGGTTGGCCCCGTTGTTGTCTGACATGGCGACCTCCTCTGGGTCTATGTCGGGTGCGGGCAGGCTCGACGAGCGTGCTCGCGCGCTTAGGGCCAGTATTCCCCACATGGTCACATTCGTCACGGGATGTCACGTTCCTGTACGAGGCCGAATCGTCCCCGCTATTTGCCGTATTCTTGGTGGCGCAAACTCGAAGCATGGAAGGAACCTGCCAGCATGGACTTCTCCACCGCCTGCGTGCACCCGCCCCGTCGTGTCGCCGACCCCACGGGCTCGATCGTGCCGCCGCTCTACCTCACCTCGTCGTTTGCCCACCCCGGCGTGGGCCAGAGCGCGGGCTATGACTACTCGCGCCTGCAAAACCCCACGCGCGAGGTTCTCGAGGATCAGATGCGCGAGCTCGAGGGAGGCGATGACTGTCTGGCGTTTTCCTCGGGCATGGCGGCCATCTCGTGCCTCATGGAGCTGCTCTCTCCGGGAGACCGCCTCGTGGCGTCGTGGGACCTCTACGGCGGGTCCATCCGTCTGTTTGACGCGGTGACCACCAAGAACGGCGTGGACGTGACGCGCGTGGACACGTCTGACCTCGATGCGGTGCGCGAGGCGCTCGCCGGAGGCGCGTCCATGCTCTTCGTCGAGAGCCCCACCAACCCCACGATGTGCGTCTCGGACATCCACGCCCTGGCCGACCTCGCCCATGAGGCGGGTGCGCTGCTCGTGGTCGACAACACCTTCCTGACCCCGTACTTCATGAACCCCATCGCGCTCGGCGCCGACGTGGTGGTTCACAGCGCCACGAAGTACCTCGCCGGCCACAACGACGTGATCGCCGGCCTGCTCGTCTCGGCACGCCCGGACGTGTCGGAGCGGCTTCGCTACCTCATCAAGACCATCGGATCGGGGCTTGACCCCTTCGCCGCGTGGCTCGTGTCCCGTGGGGTCAAGACGCTTGCCGTGCGCATGGGGCGCCACCAGGCCAACGCCCTGCGCATCGCGGAGTGGCTGCGCGAGCAGCCGCAGGTGAGCTACGTGCTCTATCCGGGGCTGCCCGACCATCCCGGCCATGACCTGTGCCTGGCGCAGGGCCGTGGCTTTGGCGGCATGGTGACCTTCGGCGTCGACACGGAGGAGCGCGCGCTCGACCTCCTGCGGCGTGTGAAGCTCGTGATGTTTGCCGAGAGCCTGGGTGGTACCGAGACGCTCGTGACCTATCCCATGACGCAGACGCACGCCGACGTCGATCCGGCCGAGCTGGCCGAGAAGGGCATTGACGGCCGCATGCTCCGGCTCTCCGTGGGCATCGAGTCCAGCGATGACCTCATTGCCGACCTCGCCCAGGCGCTCGCGTAAGGAGGCCCCATGACCGACCGCATCTACGACTTCGACGAGCTCGTCGACCGCCGCGGCACCGGGGCACTCAAGTACGACTTCGCCGTGCAGCGCGGGCACAGGCCCGACGAGCTGCCCATGTGGGTGGCCGACATGGACTTCCGCATGCCCGACGAGGCCGTCGACGCGCTCGTGGCCCGCGCCCGCCAGGGCATCTTTGGCTACACGGAGCCCCTGGAGGGCTACTACGAGGCGGCTCGTGCCTGGATCGAGCGTCATCAGGGCTGGAGGCCCGGGGCGGAGTTCTCGCCGGTGCGCGACCCCAGGCTCGGCGGCTGGATTCTCACGCCGGGCATCGTCTTTGCCCTTGCCGCGGCCGTGCGCGCCTACACCGAGCCGGGCGAGGCGGTCGTGATTCAGCCGCCCGTGTACTACCCTTTCAAGGAGGTCGTCGAGGACAACGGCCGCGTGGTGGCCCGCGCCCCGCTTGCCTACGAGGACGGTCGCTACACCTTCGACGCGGCGGCGTTCGAGCGCGTCGTGGAGGAGTCCGGCGCTCGGCTTTTCCTGCTCTGCAACCCGCATAACCCGGTGGGGCGCGTCTGGAGCGCCGAGGAGCTGCGCGCGCTCGGCGACGTGTGCCTGCGCCACGACGTCGTGGTCGTCTCCGACGAGATCCATGCCGACTTTGCCCGTCCGGGGCGCACTCACACCTCGTACGCCGCGCTGGGCGAGACGTACCTCGACCGAGCCGTCATCTGCACGAGCCCTGGCAAGACGTTCAACATGGCGGGCTTGCAGGACTCCAACATCCTCGTGCGCGACCCCGAGCTCGCGGCACGGCTGAGGCGCGCGGTGGACGGCGCGGGCTACAGTCAGATGAACGCCATGGGCATCGTGGCGGGCGAGGCCTGCTACGCCCACGGTGAGTCCTGGTTTGCCCAGATGAAGGACTACGTGGAGGGCAACATCCGCTTCACGGGCGACTACCTGCGCGAGCACGTCCCCGAGCTCAGGCTCGTGGAGCCCGAGAGCACCTACCTGCTGTGGGTCGACTGCCGCTCGCTGGGGCTCACGGAGGAGGAGCTGCGGCAGCTCGTGGAGGACGAGGCGAACCTCTGGGTCGACTTCGGCAACATCTTCGGGCCGGAGGGCGAGGGCTTCGTCCGTCTCAACGTGGCGTGCCCGCGCTCGGTCGTCGAGCAGGCGCTCTCGCAGCTTACGGGGGCCGTGGCGGCGCAGAGGGGCCGTCGGGGCTAGGGCTCGCCCGGCTCGGGCGCATGGGGCGTCCGGGTTCGGCGCGGGCCGCCCAGGGAGGCTCGCTAGTCGTCGACCACCACGCCGCCCACGAGGCCGCTCACGACCGACACCACGAGCGCCGCGACGAAGGTCGAGCCAAAGCTCTCGAGCGCGAGGCCCACGTGCGTCACGTTGAGGGCGAGGCAGCTCGCGAGCTCGAGCATGAGCGCGTTGATGACGAGCAGGAACAGGCCGAGCGTGGCGACGGTGACCGGCAGGCTCAGGATGCGAGCGATGGGCTTTACCAGCACGTTCACGATCGAGAGGAACAGGGCCGTGACGATGGGGGCCTCCCAGCCGCCGCCCACCACCATGATGCCGGGAACGAGCCAGGCCGCCACGCCTATGGCGACGGCGTTGGCGAGCCACGTACCGATGAACTTCATGCGTCCTCCTTGGTCGTGGACTGAGTGTACCCGCGCCCGTCGGCTTTCGTTCGTTCGCGGGCGAGCCGGTTGTCTCGGCACTTTAATACGCTAAAGTACAGAGGGACGAACGGGGAGCGGGGAGGTCGGCATGGACGCACGGGAAGTCGTGGCAACAAGGGAGGCGCAGGCGCTGCTCGCCGCGCTCGCCGAGATCGAGTCACCCGAGGATGCGGAGGCGTTTTTGCTCGACCTGTGCACCCCGCGTGAGATAGAGGACCTCTCGCAGCGCCTCGAGGTGGCGCGTCTGCTCGACGCGGGCGAGCCCTATCTGTCCGTGCAGGAGCGTACCGGTGCTTCGTCGACGACGGTGAGCCGCGTGTCGAAGTGCCTGAACGGCGCCGTGGGTGGCTATCGTCGCGTGCTCGACCGGCTGGGGGAGTAGGGCGGCAAGCTCGCCCCGCCCCGGACGCGCCACGCCCTTTCTTTTTTGTCCGTGCCACGCGGTAGGATAGTCCGAACAGGACGAAGCCCGGGCACATCCCTGCCCGCGGGGCTGCAACCGCATGGAGGGCCATGACGCTGAGAATCATACGCACCCGTGACGAGCGGCTCGTGGGGCGGGAGCTCGTGGCCGGGCTCCACGTCGCGAAGGGCCAGGGCGGCGAGGCGGTGCTGTTCGCCCCGATCCTGGCCCTCGCCCTCGAGGCGCAGCGTGCGCTTGCGGACGAGCCGGGCCTTGCGCTCGGCGTGGAATGCACGACACCGGACGCCTGGTGCCAGCTGCGCTGGAACCTCTACGGCGACGGGCGCACCCTCGTGAGCGCTCCCGTGCGCGGCGTGCTCATGACACGGCTGCTGCACCGGTCAGAACACGCACCGCTTGATACCGGCGACGGCACCACGGAGGTGCTCTGCCAACTCGCCGCCCGGGGGCTGCCGTGGCTTTCCGAGGGCGCGGAGGGGCTCTCGGCGGGCGAGGCCCGCGCGGTCGAGCTCGCCCGGGCCTACGGGCAACTGCTGACCGGTCGCGGCATGGTTGAGCCCTGCGAGGCGCTTCTTGAGCTTCCCGCCCGCATGGGCGAGCAGGGCGTGCATATGCCGTCTGTGTTCGCGGTTGGCTTCTCGTCGTTGCCACGGGCCACGCGGGAGTTTCTGACGTCGCTCGCCGCCCACGCTAACCTCGTGTACATCGCCCGCGTTGACGACGGCCCCGCCACCGAGCTTGTCGAGGAGGGCGCGCGGAGCCTTGCGGCGTCTGTCCGCGCCGCAGGCGGCCAGGTGGCCGAGGAGGGGCCGTTGGCTGGCGGGGAGCCTCAGATGGCCGCCCCTGCGCCCGAGTTGCTCCGTGCGCCCGAGCTCGAGCGGCTGCTCGGGTCTCTGTTCTGCCCTGCCGGGGACGCCGCCGCCCCCACGGGTGCCGTCCGCGTGCTCGAGCCGTCCGGCCCCCTGGCAACCGACGAGGTCGTGCGGCGTCACGTCGTCGGACTCGCCCGTCATGGTGCGCGTCGCGTCGTGGTGGTCGCCCCCGACGTCGCGTCGGCGTGGCGCGGGCTCGCTCCCAAGCTGCGTGCCGGCGGCCTTACCGTGCGCGCCCAGCTCAGCACGCCCGCCGTACAAACGCGTGCGGGGGCGGGAGCCCTGCGCCTGCTCGAGACGCTAGCCAGGCTGGTCGAGCTTGACGCCACGTGGCCCGAGGATCCAACCGTTCTCCCAGACATGTCGTGGTGGCCCCCGCGCGAGCTCTCCGACCTGCTGCTCTCAGATGCGGTGGGCGTGGGCTCGGCTCGTGCGTGGCGGCGAGACGGCGCCTGGCGCGGAAACCGCATCCTCACGCCCGGCTCGGTGCTCTCGACGCTCCAGAACCCCTCCGCCACCTCGCCCGCCTTCGCCGCTGCCGTTCGCGAGCTGCTCCAGGGACACGTTGGCGCCGCTGTCCTGCGGCTCGCAGCTGCGGGTGCGCAGGGCCGGTCTGGTGGCTCAGACGCTGAAGGTGAGGGCACGCACGCGCCTGTCGTGCCGTCTGCCGAGGAGGCCCTTGCCGCCGCAGAGGACGCCGCCGCCCTCGCGGCGCTCGCCGACACGGGCCGAGCGCTTCGTGACGCGGGCGTCTCGCTCGGGTCGGACGGCGCCACGCTCACGGACCTCGCGGCGCTTGCCCGAGCGGCACTGGGCCGCTCGGGCGTCACGCTTCGTCCCGAGCTTGCCTGCGAGGCCGCGCCCTGTGTCATCGAGCTCGTGAACCCCAGCGCTGCCGCCGCGCTCGCGCCGTGCTCGGCGGACGCCCTCGTCTACCTTGGGCTCGACTCCCTGTCCTCTCCCATACCAACACCTGACGGCGCGCTCGACGTGCTGCTTGCCCATGCGGGCATCGACGCGCCCGTCGACGGGCTGGCACGCACGCGTGAGGCCTTCGCCGCAGCGCTGCGCGTGCCGGTGGCGTCGCTTGCGCTCGTGCGGAGCTCCCGTGACGCCAAGAGCGCGGAGACGTTCCCGGCGGTGATGCTCTCCGAGGTCGTTGCCTGCTACGGAACGAAGACCGACGACAACGGGGACGAGTGCCCAGTGCTTGTGCCCGACCCCGCCTCGCGCCTTGACGAGGGGCTCGTGGAGGAGAACCTCTCCGCCTCGGGGTCGTTTCCCGAGGGGCGTTCCGTGCCCGGCCCTGCTCCCGCTGGCGGGCTTGACGCCCGTCTGCGCGGGCTCGTGGTGGTGCCCCGAGACGGTCGGCCCGTCCGGCCCGACGACGCGCCGTCGCTCTCCGCGTCGCAGATCGAGACGTATCTCGAGTGCCCGTACAAGTGGTTCACCCTGCGTCGTCTTGGTCTCGACGACTGTGACGCCGGCTTTACCAACATGGAGATGGGCACCTTCGCCCACCGTGTGCTCGAGGTGACGCACCGCACGCTCATGCTCGACGCCGCCCGTGAGGCCGGTCTCGTGGGCGACGACGCGGGCGAGGCCCCGCAGGAGGGGCTCTTCTGGTTTGACCCGCGCGTTCGCGTCCCTGGATCGCGCGTGGACGAGGCCTCCCTCGCGCATGCCACGGAGCTCTTGCGCACCGAGTTTGCCGAACACCTCGCGCACCAGCGCGCCGACGCCACGACGCGCGCCAAGCAGGCGCTCGTGCCGCACGGCCAGACGGAGGCGCGCCAGCTCGTCTCGCTCGAGCGCGACCTCGTGAGCACGCTCGAGTACGAGGCCGAGCTGTTCCGCGGCTATGAGCCGAGGCTCTTCGAGGGGCGCTTCGGCGGCTCTGCGGGCCTGTCCGCAGGCTACGCCGGGGCCGACCTCGTGGGCACCATCGACCGCATTGACGTCGATGCCGAGGGGCGGGCCGTCATCATCGACTACAAGCACAAAAGCTCGCTGTTCGACGAGTACTCCCTGCTTCCCAAGGACTTCTCGGACGATGACTGGAAGGAGGGGTTCCGGCTTCCCCGGCGCGTCCAGACGCTCGTCTACGCCACGGTTGCCCAGCGCCTGCTTGCGGGCAGCGGCATCGAGGTCGTGGGTGCGGTCTACCTTGGGACGCGCGGGAACCACCAGCTTGCCGGCGCCGTCGAGGCGGCGCGCGTCGGTGAGGTGTGGGGCACAAGGCCCCTTTCCGAGAAGGCGGCCCCGCGCGTGAGCGTGCCCGTACCCGGAGCGCGGAGCTTTGCCGAGCTGCTCGAGCGCACGGAGGAGCATATCGCCAAGGCCATCGGTCGCATGCGGGCCGGCTGCATCGATGCCAACCCCATAGCCCCCGATGCCTGCAAGTGGTGTCCGGTGCTCAACTGCGAGAGGAGGCGGTCATGAGCGAGAAGGTTGGTGCAGGCGCAGGCGCGTCCGATGAAAAGGCCCCTGAGGCTGCTCCCGCGGCAGCTGGGACGGCTACGACAACCGGGGCGGCAGCTTCCGACGCCCACGCCCTGCTCGACGGGCTGCTTCCCGAGCAGCACAGGGTGGTCACCACCCTCGACCGTCCCGTGTTCGTGGCGGCCGGCGCCGGGTCGGGCAAGACGTTCACGCTCACCCGTCGCATCGTGTGGGCGCTCTGCCCCGGTTCGGGCGAGGGCGGCAGGCCCTATCTCGACAGCCTCGACCAGGCGCTCGTCATCACCTTCACCGAGAAGGCCGCCGGCGAGATCAAGGAGCGCGTGCGCGGGGCGCTCCGTGCCGCGGGCCTTGCCGACGAGGCCCTCAAGGTCGACTCGGCGTGGGTGAGCACCATCCATCACATGTGCGCCCGCATCCTGCGTGCCCACGCGCTCGACCTCGGGCTCGACCCGGCCTTCGGGATGGTGGGCGACCAGCAGGCCCAGGCCCTGCGCGGCCGGGCCATCGAGGCGGCCCTCGTCGAGCTCAAGGACGAGCCGGCCCTCGCGTCGCTCTTCGAGGCCTATCCGGCATCTGCGGGCCCGCTTGCGTCTGAGGACGTGCTCGGGCTCGTAAGGTCGCTGCTCAACAAGGCCGCCACGGCCACCGACGGGCTGGCGGGGCTCGACTTCGTCTCTGCCGAGGCGGACGTCTCCGGTTCCATGGGGCGGCTGCTCAACGCCTACGAGGCCCTGTGCGCGTGCGACTCCAAATACGCCGACGAGCTCGAGCTCTGTCGTGGCGCCCTCGAGCGGCTCCACGCCTTCTCGGAGCTTGCCCCGTCGAGGCGCACGGCTGCCGAGGCGCTTGCGGTGGTGGAGGGTCTGTACCGCCCCAACGGAAACCGCTGGCGGGCCAAGGCGCACAACCAGTTCTGCAAGGACGCCCAGGCCGAGCTCGATCTTGCCCGTGCCGAGCTTGCCCTTGCCTCCGTCCAGGCGCTCGAGTCCCCGCTCATGCGCCTCGCCTCCCGTGTGGACGAGCTCTACGCGGCCGAGAAGCGCACGGCGGGCGTGCTCGACAACGACGACCTGCTCCAGCTCCTCGCCCGGGCCTTCCGCGAGCACTCCGACATCGCGCGGGAGTACGCGCGGCGCTTCCGGCTCGTGATGGTCGACGAGTTCCAGGACACCAACGCCCAGCAGGTCGACATGGTCAAGGCGCTCTCGGGCGAGGGGGCGCGCCACCTCACCACGGTGGGCGACGCCCAGCAGGCCATCTACATGTTCCGTGGTGCCGACGTGCACGTCTTCGAGGCCCGCGGCGCGGAGGTGGGCGAGCAGGACACGGTGCGGCTCGACTACAACTTCCGCAGCGATGACGCCATCCTGCGCTTCGTGGCACGCGTCTGCGGCGACACGGGCATCGTGCCGAGCTTCATGGACCTCAAGCCCAAGCCAAACCGGAAGGGCGACTTCCCGGAGCAGGCGGCTCCGCGCGTGGTGGTGGAGCTCACGCGCGCCCACAAGCTCGGGAGGGCCGGGGTTCCCAAGGACGTTCGCGTGGCGCTCGCCGCGCGCCAGCTCGCGGACCGCCTCGCGCGCGTTCGCGCGGCGGGGGTCGAGCCGCGGCGCATGGCGGTGCTCATGAGGAGCCTCGCCCAGGCAGACGTCTACATCAAGGCCCTGCGCGAGCGGGGGCTCGAAAGCGTGGTCGTGGGCGGCTCCACCTTCTCGCAGGCACCCGAGGTGCGGGTGGTCGAAGCCCTGCTCCATGCCCTTGCCTCGCCGCAGGACACGAAGAGCGGCCTGTTCCCGTTGCTCTCGAGCGACATGTTCGCCCTCGACGCCGACGACCTGCTCATGCTCGCCACGCGTCCGCAGGACGTGCTCGACGCGCCCGCCAAGCGCCGAATCTGGCCGGGCATGCGGGAGGGCGCTCCCTTCTTCGGCAACGTTGCCCCCTCCGAGCGGCTCGTGCGCGCCCGGCGGGTGATGGGCCGCGCGTGGTCGCGCGTGGGCAGGCTCCCCGTGGCCGACGTCCTGCTCATGGCCGTGCGCGAGTCGGGCTGGCTGGCCCGTCTCGAGCGTGCGGGCGTCACGGGTCGTGCCCGGGCGGCCAACGTCCTGGCGGCCGTGCGCCACGTGCGCGAGCTTGCCGAGGCGGAGGCCCTCGACGCCATTCAGGCGTCCGACGAGTTCTCGAGGTGGCTCGAGGCGGCCAAGGAGGGGCCGGCGTCGCTTTCCGGCGAGGGCCTCGACGCGGTGAGCCTCATGACGGCACATGCGAGCAAGGGCCTTGAGTTCGACGTGGTGGCGGTCGTGGGCTGCACGGGCTCCGAGCGCGTGCGCAGCGCGCCGAGGCTGCTCTCCCGCCGCCGGGGGGAGCGTATCGCGCTGTCGCTTGCCCCTCGGGGCGTCAAGCTGCCCGACCTTGGGGAGGACATGCCCGCGTCGCCCGAGGAGTGCAAGAGCCCCCTGGAGTGGCGCTGCCTCATGGAGGCGGAGCGCCTGGAGGACGAGCGGCGCGAGGACGGACGGCTGCTCTATGTGGCGCTTACCCGTGCCAAGGAGTGCGTGATCTTGTGCCTCTCGGCCACCGAGGGCAAGGGAGGCGCGCTTCTGCCGGCCATGACCCAGGAGGTTTGCTCTGGCGTCTTTGCCGAGCGCCCCGTCGCAGGCGAGGGCCGCTTCGACTACGGCGGCGCGGCGGCAGGGCTCGTGCGCTGCGTCGACGTTGCCCCCGTGGAGGGCGGGGCGGTGAGCGAGGACTGGGGCGGCACGCTGCAGGAGGGCCCTGTGGCCCCTGCACCGGAGGTCCCAGCGCCTAACGACTCCGTGACGGGCACTGACGTGACGGGTG
>UWSJ01000057.1 GCA_900549525.1 uncultured Coriobacteriaceae bacterium
GGCGGCCTCGTTGCCGTCCATTGTCTTGAACTTACGCGCCATATCCTCTCCTTCTGCCGGCTCGTGGGGCGGCGGATGCCCGCCCACGCGAAATCACCCCGAGGCGATCTTTCCCCGGTCGCCAGGAGGTGACGTCTTTCACAGCGCCTAGATTATCTCTCAATTGTCCATTGTTTAATCGTCAATTTCCGAAAGATTGCGAGAGAGGCGCCGCTATGAAATACCTGCTTGGTTGGGGTATTTTTCTTTGGCTCGCATATGCGGAGGTACAGCCGCCAGTCGCTCGCTCCACAGGATGTAAGCGTTTACTATCCGGGCGCGAAAAAACAATGAGTACGTCAACATTTTTAGGCCGCAGCAACGGCGAGCATGAAGAGGCCGCCACATTCGCGCAGGGGCGGCGCTCCGCCCCTAGCGCGCGCCGCCCCTGCGCGAGGCGTTCTCGAGCAGCCGCTGCCAGCCGTCGGCAAAACGGCGCGACCTGGGGCCCGCAGCATCGGAGGCGACGACCACCCCGTGCTCGTCGGACACGAGGAACGCCTCGTCGAAGGGGATGGACCCGTCTGCCACCTCCTCGGCGAGCTCGGCCCGGCGCTCCACCGGCATGCCGAGCGTCTCGGCGAGGTCGATCACGAGCGAGGCCGCGCCCGACGGACGCTCCGCGGGGCCCATGCCACACGCAAGGGAGCCGCCGCGTACGATCCAGAGCGTCTCGGGCGCCACGTCGGTCTCGGAGGCCTCGAGGGCGGCATGGCGCGCACGCTCGACGAGCGCGGCAAGCGAAGTGTCGGGGAGCGGGCAGTAGTCGCCCGCCGTCATGGCGGCACGGCCCCGCGCGTCAATCACAAGCATGAGCACGCCGTTAGGGTGCGCCTGCGTTCCCTCGGCAAGCGTCCACTCTATATGTTGCTTGGCCCATCCCAGCAGCTGCTTGGAGACGGGCTTGCCGTTCACCGTGCGCCGGGACAGCGCGCGCAGGTGACGGTTCGCGGCGGGAAGGCTGCGGTCGGAGAGCCTCCAGCGGCACACAAGAACCGGTCGCCCGACCTCGAACTCCTCGGGAATCCCGCCCTCAGCCATGCAATCTCCCCCAACACCCGCGCCGGCGAATTCCGGACGGCAATCCTGCTGCGGCCGGGAGCCAAGCCCCGCACCGCATACCTTTCAAAAGCGTAACCACACTGTAAGGCAATTCGATGGCCGCACGCGAAGAACTCGGCGAGGATTGGGACGAACGCGATACGCGGGCCATGCGCCCCGCACAAAGGCGTGCCATAGAGCGCGCACGCCACACGGCGCGCAGGCAACGCACCGGCAGGAAAGGAGCCACATGCCTCGATTCTCAACCCACGCGGAAGCGGCGACGGCCACCCCCGCGCTCTCCGTCCAGCATCTCGAGAAGGTCTACGGGGGCCGCACCTCCAGGGCCGCCGCAGGCGGGCGAGCGCTCACCCAGGCCCTCGCCGACGTCTCCTTCGACGTGGAGACGGGCGAGTTCGTGGGCATCATGGGAGCCTCGGGCTCGGGCAAGTCGACGCTGCTCAACTGCGTCTCCACCATCGACGCCCCCACGAGCGGCCAGGTGCTCGTGGGGGGAGAGGATGTCTCGCGCCTGCGCGGGCGCGCGCTCACGCGCTTCCGTCGCGACCGCCTCGGCTTCATCTTCCAGGGGTCCAACCTGCTCGACACGCTGACCGCCCGGGAGAACGTGGCGCTGCCGCTCACCATCGCCCGCGTGCCGGCAGGCGAGGTGCTCGGCCGCGTCGAGGAGACGGCCTCGCGCCTGGGCATCCGCGGGCTGCTCGACAAGTACCCCTACCAGCTCTCCGGCGGCCAGCAGCAGCGCGTGGCGGCAGCCCGCGCCCTCGTCACCAAGCCCACCGTCGTCATGGCCGACGAGCCCACCGGCGCCCTCGACTCCAAGAACGCGCGCCTTCTGCTCGAGCAGCTCGAGCAGCTTAACCACGACCGGGCGGCCACCATCCTCATGGTCACGCACGACGGCTTCGCGGCGAGCTACACGGGCCGCGTCCTCTTCATTCGCGACGGCAAGATCTTCACCGAGCTCCGCCGTGGAGACAGCCCGCGCCGGGAGTTCTTCGACCGCATCATGGAGGTCGTCGCGATGATGGGCGGTGAGGGCTCTGATGCTCTGTAAGCTCGCCTTTGGCAACGTTCGCCGTGCTGGCCGCGACTACCTTGTCTACCTCATCACGCTGGCGCTGGGCGTCACCGTGTTCTATGCGTTCAACACCATCTCCGAGCAGGCCGCCACGGCGGGCCTCGACAGGGAGATGGGCGACGCCATCGGCGACATCACCTCGGGGCTCACGGTATTTCTCGCCTGCGTCATGGGCTTCCTCATGGTGTACGCCAACAACTTCATCATGAAGCGGCGCAAGCAGCAATTTGGCCTCTACCAGGTGCTTGGCATGGGGCGCGGGCAGGTGGCGACCATCATGACGCTCGAGACGGCGATCGTCTCGGCCGGGGCACTCGCCATCGGCCTTGCCTGCGGCATCGGGCTCTCGCAGCTCATGACGTTCTTCACGGCCTCGCTCTTCCGCACGCAGATCGCCAACTTCCACTTCTTCGTGAGCGCCAGCGCCGCGCTGTTCACGGTGGAGTGCCTCGTCGCCATCTTCCTCGTGACGCTCGTGTTCAACCTGCGCGTGGTGGCAAAGGCCAAGGTCATCGATCTCATGGGAGCCCGCCGCTCCAACGAGGCCGTCGCCGCGCGCAGCCCCTGGGTCTCGGCGGCACTGTTCGTGGTGGGCTGCGCGCTCGTGGGCGTGGCGTACGAGCGCCTGCTGCGCGACGGTCTGCCCTTGATGATGAACTCGCAAGATGAGATGACCCGTTTCACGGTCACGACCGTTACCGTCATCGCAGGCACCATCCTGCTCTTCTTTGGCCTCTCGGGCTTTTTGCTCAAGGTCCTGCAGGCGGCGCGCGGCCTGTGGTGGCGCGGGCTCAACATGTTTACGCTGCGCCAGCTCGCGGCCAAGGTAAACACCGTGTCGATGTCGATGGCGGTCATCTCGATGATCTTGTTCCTCGCGCTCACGAGCGTTACCACCGGCATGTCCATCGCCAACGTCATGAACGAGGGCGTGGAACGCGGCACGCCCGCGGACTACACCACCGGAGTGGCCTACCACTCCCCCTCCACCCTCCGGCAGCTGCAGCAGTCCGAGCAGAACGCGGGGCTCAAGGCCGGCACGCTCACCGAGGGCCGCGTGAGCACCACCCGCCCGGTGGACGTGCTCGACGCCACCAGCAGCCATGCCAAGCGCACCGACGGCTCGGTCGTTGACCTCGCGGCGATTGCGGGCCCGTCGGTGCAGGTGGACGTCTTCGACTCCGCCCCGGCACTGGGCGAGCAGCCCCTCGTCTCGATTGCGGAGTTTGCCCGGGCAGCGGGCAAGACGCTACCCCGGGACGTCAACACCGGGGACGACCGCGACAGCGCCATGGGAATCATGAGCGAGAGCACCTACAACCGCTATCTCGCGTTTCGCGACAAGGGCAACGTGAGTCTCGACGGCGACCAGTACCTCGTCACGAGTGACATGGGCCCCTCGGTCGTCAGCATCTACAACGCGGCGCTCGCGGCAGGTCACGAGGTCACGCTTGGCGGGCACACGCTGCGCCCGGCCCGTACGACCGTGGACGAGAACGCAAGCTCCTTCGTCAACATGGCCGTGGGCAACAACACGGGCACCCTCGTGGTCCCCGACGAGGTGCTCGCGGGCCTTAACCTCCCCGTCCAGTACAGCTACCTGCTGCTCGACTACCCCGCAGGCTCCGACGCCTCCGCCATCGACAAGAAGTTCGGCAACGCGGCCAACTACGGCACCGTGACGGACACCGCCGGGCAGGACGTGGGCTCCTTCGGTATGGGCAGCACGCGCATCAGCATCTACGAGAGCACCGACTCCGTGAACGGTCTCATCAGCTACCTGTCCATCTACATCGGCTTCGTGCTCGTGGTGGCGTGCGGCGCCATCCTCACGATCCAGCAGCTCTCCGGCGTGGCCGACGCCGTGCCCGGCTGGCGCCTCCTTGCGGAGCTGGGTGCGGACGGCGCATCGCTTCGCCGCTCGCTTCTCGCCCAGCAGGCCGTGTTCTTCGCCTTCCCGCTCGTGGTGGCCCTCGCCCACTCGGCCGTGGCGCTGCGCGTGATCATCGACGTGGTAGAGACGCTCGGCGCGCTCACCATTGGCGGCACGGTGGGTCTCACCTGCGTCATCTTCGTGGCGGCGTACGGTGGCTACTTCCTGCTCACCTACGCCATGGGGGCGGGCATCGTGCGCGAGGCGGCCCACGGGCGTCGACCGGCGTAGCCTGTCGCCTGTCGCTTGGTGCCTGGCCACCTGTGTCACCTGCGTCATCGGTAACCGGGCTGTAAACGTGGTCGCTGCGGGGTCTATCTCGCGCTATGCTGTACCGTTAGCGTTCGCAACTTTCTCGCCTTGCGGCAAGGGGGACGGGAATGGGTCCCGTCCGGTTGCGCACGCGGAAGGGGTACTCGCACCGAGGGAAGGACCTGTCATGACCACCCCCCAGCACCACGGCGTCTCGCGCCGCTCGTTCCTCAAGCTCTCCGGACTCACCGCGCTCAGCGTCGGGGGAATGACGTTCCTTACCGCCTGCGGCCCCGCCGCCCAGGACAGCGGCTCGGCCGCCACCACCTCGGCCGCCACGGGCACTGCCTCCGCCGCCGGCGCCACGCTCGGTGACGGCAAGACCCTCCGCGTGGGCATGGAGGCCGCCTACGCCCCCTACAACTGGCAGGTCAGCGAGGAGTCCGAGTACACCATCCCCATCGAAAACGTCTCGGGTGCCTACGCCGACGGCTACGACGTCCAAGCCGCCAAGGTTATCGCCAAGGCTCTCGGCATGGAGCCGGTCGCCGTCAAGAGCGACTTCGGCGCGCTCATCGACGCCCTCAACAACGGCCAGATCGACATTGTGTGCGCCGGCATGTCCGTCACCGACGAGCGCAAGCAGTCCGCGGACTTCTCGGACTCCTACATCGACGACGACATCGTGATGGTCACCAAGAAGGGCTCCAAGTTCGCCTCGGCCACCACGTTCGCCGACCTCAAGGGCGCCTCCGTCATGGGCCAGGCCGACACCATGTACGACGACGTCATCGCCCAGATCCCCGACGTCAACCACATGACGCCCGGCAAGACCGTCCCCACCGTGGTGGAGAGCCTCAGCTCCGGCACGAGCGACGTCATCACCTACTCCATGCTCTCCGTGCCCAAGCTGCTCGAGAGCTACCCCGACTTCGTCGAGCTCCAGATGACCGACAAGTTCGAGGGCTCCGTCATGCCCGACAACGCGGCCATCGCCAAGGGACAGGACGAGGTGCTCAAGAAGATCAACGAGGCCATTGCCACCATCTCTGACGACGAGCGCCAGCAGATGTGGAACGAGTGCATGGATCGTCAGCCGGCCTAAGCGCGCTGCGTTCGAAGCATGAGCCGGGACGCCCTCGCAAGGTGGGTGCCCCGGCTTTGCGCCGTTTTAGAACCAAAGGAGCCCCCATGGCACGACTCGTGTCATTCATCCGCCGAGACCACCGATACGTGCTTCTCGGCACCGCAGCCGTCGCCTTCGTTGGCATGCTGCTCTCCAGCCAGCCCCGCCCGGAGCTGAGCTTCCTGCGCCAGGCCTTCGTGGTCGAGCTTACGCTCTACTACCTCATGGCCGCGTGGCTCGTGCTCTCGGCCGTGGCGCTTGTCTTCAAGCTCACGCACTGGAAGACCTACGCCGAGACCTCGCCCTTCACCAAGCCGGGTGCCCGCCGCGCGCTGCGCGTGGCGTCGTACGTGGTCTGGGCCGCTGCGGCCGCGCTCGTGCTCGACCGCGTGGTCATGGGCATCGCGAGCGCCTGGAACACGGCCGTCACCGTCGACACGCGCCCCACCGAGGACGGGCTCGAGGCCATCTTCTACATCCTCTACAACAGCCGCGCCACGTTCCTCTCCGGCCTCATCACCACCGTCGAGCTGGCGGTTATCGGCACGCTCGTGGCGTTTTTCCTCGCACTGCTGCTTGTCTTCTGCCGCATCCAGACCGTTGACCGCCCCGACAACGACTTCGTGCGCTTCTGGAAGAAGGTGGGCTGCGCCTTCGCCAAGGTCTACTCGATCGTGGTGCGCGGCACGCCGATGATGGTGCAGGCCATGATCATCTACTTTGGCGTGTTTGGCCTGCTCAGGGGCACCAACATGTCCACCACGCAAATCAACGGCATCTGGACGACGTTCCTCGCCGGCCTCGTGACCATCACCCTCAACTCCACTGCCTACATGATGGAGGTGCTGCGCGGCGGCATCGAGTCGGTCGACAAGGGCCAGGCCGAGGCCGCCCGCTCGCTGGGCCTCTCGCAGTGGCAGGCCATGGCCAAGGTCGTGTTCCCGCAGGGCATCAAGTACTCGATCCCCGGCCTCTCCAACGAGCTCGTGATCAACATCAAGGACTCGTCGGTGCTCTCGATCATCGGCACGTTTGACCTGATGTTCGCCACCACCACGGTGTCCGGCATCTACTACAAGCAGTTCCTCACGAGCCTCATTGCCGCCGTTGCGTACCTCATCCTGGTGCTCATCGCCTCGTGGCTGCTCGACAAGTTTGCCAAGCGCTTCGACGTGGAGAGCAAGCCCGTGGGAAGCACGTCCGCCACGCACGTCGTCGCCGAGGAGGAGTAGCCATGACGCAGAACACGAACGAGCCGCTCGTCCGCATCGAGGGGCTGCGCAAGTCCTTCGGCGACCACGAGGTGCTGCGCAACATCGACTTCGACGTGATGCCGGGCCAGGTCGTAACGATCATCGGCGCGTCGGGCTCGGGCAAGTCGACCCTGCTGCGCTGCATCAACCTGTTGGAGACGCCCGACGCCGGGCACGTGTGGTTCCACGGCGAAGACCTTGCCGCCGAACACGTCGACGTGAACCGCCTGCGCGAGAACATCGGCATGGTGTTCCAGGGCTTCAACCTGTTTGCCAACATGAACGTGCTCGACAACTGCACGCTCGCGCCCGTGACGCTCAAGAAGATGAGCAAGACCGAGGCCGAAAAGGTTGCCATGGAGCACCTTGAGAGCGTGGGCCTCGCGGACTTTGCGAAGGCTGGCGTGACGCAGCTCTCCGGCGGGCAGAAGCAGCGCGTGGCCATTGCGCGCGCGCTCTGCATGAACCCCGAGATCATGCTGTTCGACGAGCCCACGAGTGCCCTCGACCCCGAGATCGTGGGCGAGGTGCTCGAGGTCATGCGCAAGCTCGCCGCCGACGGCATGACGATGGTCGTGGTGACGCACGAGATGGCATTTGCGAAGGGCGTCAGCGACCGCGTGGTCTTCATGGATCAGGGCGTGGTGCTCGAGCAGGGCACGCCCGCCGAGATCTTTGGTGCGCCCAAGCACGCGCGCACGCGCGAGTTCCTGAGTCGTTACCTCGACGACAAGGCAACCGCGGAGGCGTAGGGCTTTTCTCGGTATGTGCTCTGTTGAGTTATGTGCTCCGCGGCGTGCGGGCTGTTCGTATTGCGCGAATGAGCGCAGCAGCTTGCACTCTGCGGAGCTTTTGCTGTCGACATCGCCGACAAACGCTCCTGTGCGTGCAGGCTCCGCGAGTGGTTCTGACAGCTTGCACGCTCTCGAGCGAATACGCGCTTTTTAGGCGGCAAACGCTCCTGTGCATGCAAGCTGCAAGACGAGCCGACGCGTCTTGTACGCTGCGCCACCTAATTGCGCTCGAAGCGCAGCCAACCATTGCGTATCACGGCTCCGCCCGGGGCCGGTACCCCGCCGTTCATTGCGAAGCCGGGCTGCTGCATTGCCGTCGCCGCCACAGATCCCAGCTTAGGCACACCGTACAAGTCGAGTCGACGCGACACCTCGAGTTCGCTGAGCGTGTCCCAAAACGACAGGCGCACGATCTTTGCGCCCGTCGCGCTGAGCAGTGACTCTCGCTGGCGCTCTTCCCAACGGATGCGTTCCTCGCTTCTCCCCTGCGTCATGCGCTCGTCGCGCCGTTTCTGCATGCCGTCAACCTCCAGAACAACCACCGTGCCGTCAGGAAGGATCCACATGCCGTCAACGCGGTGTGGACGGGATGGGTCAAGAGGGTTCTCGACCCACACCTGCAGCTGCGGGAGGACGTATCGCAGGCGGACCATCATTGCCCGCGCCATGGACTCGGCCCCGCTCTCCGCACGGGCGTCGGCATACGCGGCAATGCTCAGCGCCTTCGCGATGCCCGGTAACCCGCGTCCGAGGCGTCGCAGCTCCGAGGCGAGTCCGTCGGCCGAGAGACCGAGCTTCGCTGCTGCGGCGTCGGCAACCACCAGCCCCTCGCGTGGCTCCTGCGTGCGAAGCACGTCGAGCGTCGTGACCAAGACGGACGTAGCCCAGGCACCATCGGCGAGCGTGCGCTCTGGGCGGCGCACGTACCGGCGCGCGACATCGGCCGAGCTGTTGCCTCGCATTCCCTCGGCGTTTGCCACCTGCAGCTTGCCGAGCAGCGGGTACGAGACGCGTAGTCCGTGGAGATGGGCAGCAGTTGCGTGACAGAACGTCCAGCCTGGATGAAGCAGCGCGGCTCCTCGCACCAGCATCGTCGTTCGCAGTCCCACGTCCTCGCGCAACTCGTTCCACAGGTTCGCATCGAAGTAGAGACCCGACAATGGGGAGGCAACCTGCCCAGTCGCCACGCGCCTCTCGAGGGCGTCTTTCGTCGCCCGATCGGGGGCAATAGCCGCCCTGCGGTCATGCGCAGCGCTGTCGAGCAGCTCCTGTATACGGGCACTTGTGGTCTTCCCCAGGCCTCTTGCCATAGCCAACTCCGTAGGCTTGAAACGCACATCGTTGTCGCCAAATGCGTATCGCCATCTTGGCCGAGCGAAGCGCGGCCGTAGGGCTCATTCGGAATAACGACCGCCCGCAGGGAGAGTCATCGGTAGGCGGCAATTTTTGTCAGATTTATCGGGCTATTGTCAGACGCCAGTCAGACGCCTGTCAGACGCCTGTCAGACGCCTGTCAGACGCCTGTCAGACGAACGGGCCACACGAGTTCGTTCACGCAGGCTGCACGCCACGGAGCACTTGCACCCTTCTCGCGCAGCAAATGCTCTTCAGTGTGCAAGCTGCGAATGCACCTCTGGCAGGCTGCACGCCACGGAGTGTTTGCTGTCGTTTTCGCGCGCAAACGCTCCTGAGCGTGCAAGCTGCAAGTGAGCGTGCGTGAAAACGACGTCAGTGGCTCGCGCGGCCGCGCCAGACGAAAAGCACGCCGAGAAGCACCACGTACACCATGACGAACTCCCAGCGGCCCGGCGACGTGAGCGCCGAGAACCCCACGAAGAGCGACCCCGCTGTTGCAAGCGCAGGTGCCACCACGCCACGGAACGCGCCCACGCCGACCTCGCGCCGCAGCGACGGCACGCGCACGAACAGCGCGCAGAGCAGCACCATGTTGAACGCCACGCTGACCTCAGAGATGTCGCCGTTAGGGATGAGCCCGCCAACCGTCGCCGCCGCGTGCACGACGGACCACGCGAGCGTCATCACCGCGCCGGCAACGGCGCTCCACACCGGAAAGCCCACGCGCTCGCTCACCTGCGCCACGCGCGAGGCGAACGGGAAGTCGCCGCGCTGCGCAAGCGCGTACGGCATGCGCATCATCGAAAGCACCACGCCGTTGGCCGAGCCCATCACCGAGACGAGCGCGATGACGTTGGGCAGCGTCGCGGCGTCGGGGCCCAGCAGGCTCGAGAAGAACATGCCGAGAGAAGCATCGCCGGCCTCCATGACCGTGACGGGGCCAAGCACCGTGGAGAGGCCCACGAAGTACGCGAGGTAGAGCGCGAGCACGACGAACGGCGCCACAACGAGCGCGCGCGGCAAGTTACGGCGTGAGTCGCGCAGCTCGGGGGCGATGCCCGTCGACATCGACCAGCCGTCGAACGAGAACGCGATGGGCGCCGCGGCGGCGAGCCACGCCAGCCCGCCGACGCCGCCGGCGGCGACCCCGCCTGCAGCACCAGCCGCGCCAGCGCCCGCCTGCCCCGTCGCCCCGTACGCCAGGCCGGCAAGGCCCACGGCCACGAGCGGCAGCATCTTGATGAAGGTCGTCGCGTTCTGAAAGTAGCCGGAGAGCTTGGGCGTCAGCACGTTCCACGCCACGCACAGCAGGAAGAACACGAGCCCAGCGAGCACCTGCGCGGCGAAGGCGTCGCTGGCGCCAAACGGGCCGACCTCGCCAAAGAGACCACCGATGCCAAACACCATGCAGAGGTACACGCCGACCACCCAACACAGCACCGCGCTGATGACCGGCAGATAGAGAATGGCGAAGTTCCAGCTGAACGCGCGCGCCAGCCACGTGGGCAGGCACTCGTCGGCATAGGAGAGCAGGCCGCCCGCCGCCTCGCTCCGCGCCGCGTACACCGAGAGCGCGAGCCCGCCAAACACGATGACCACGCTCGCGATGCAGAACATCGCCACGCCGAGGGGCACGCTACCGCCCGTGGCGACAAGCACGTTGTCGGCCTTGAAGTAGATGCCCGACCCGATACAGATGCCGATGATCATGCAGAGCGCCGTCACCAGCGAGTAGCGCTTCTCGTGCATTGAGTCGGAGGGGGCGGGCGCCTCGGACGGGCGCACTTCCGCGTTGCGAGCATCGCTGGCGGTCAGATCACGCTTCGCATCAGCCACGTGCCATCCGTTCCTTAGGGGCGGTCAACGGCTCACGACTCTATCACGCCGAGAAGAACCTGCGGAACCGTTGGCGGCTGGGCGCACGCCAGCGGAAACCCCGCCGTCACCCGCTCCGGACACCGTCACCCGTCCGGAGCGCCGTCACTCCCTCGGCCCGAACCCCGGGTTCCACGTGATCTGGGGGAGGTAGTTGCTGTCATCGGGATTCCCCGTGGATGCCGAGCCATCCCAAGAATCGTTAGCTCCCCGCCCCCTTGCAGTCGCATTTTTATCCGCTCTCACGAGGCCCTGCAGGACGGCCTCGTAATCAGGGGCCCCCGGCCGTCTCGAGGCCGGAATATACGACGATTCTTGTTCGTAAAGCCATCTCGGGAACGGATTCTCGCCAGCATATGAGGCGAGCACCTCGATGTTTATCCCCAATTCATAGAGCGGCGAGGATGCGGTCAGAATCAGACTGGCCAGATTGGCTTGGCCAAGACCCTTCGGGACCATAAGGAACACGCGGGCGCGGGGATCAGACGATGCTCCGTTGCCAACATACGCGTCATAATCCGTCTCTTTCCACGCGCGGTCATCGTATCGCGCGTAGGTCATGTTGGCTCCCCAGCCGGCAAGACCGTCGACGTGCGACAAAACGTCGTTCACGGGTTCGAGGAACCTGTCCCGGAAAAGGTACTGCGACCAATCCGTAAGCACCCCGCCCTTAACCGCCCCCGTATCCTGCCTTGTCTGCACGGTTGCCGAGAAGACCTTAGACCGATTCGCCTCCGGAGCAAAATCAAACGAGAACACTCTTACGTCTCCGTCTTCCGAATCGTAAGGATTCAGCTCGTCAGCCCCGGTGAATGAGGCCCCGTAGCGCCGATTGAGCTCCTCAAGAATGAAGTCAAGCGCTTCGCCAGCCGCATTGATTCGCTTGGTTAAGATAGGGCTCATGGAGCAGCCTCCGAAAGAGAAGGAGAGAATCGTTGCAAAAGCGCCAGATAGAACCTGCCGCCGAGTCATCATTTGGTCAGTCATCGCGGCTGGCCCCAATCGACCAAGAATGACCCATCTTCAAACTCAACGACACCGTAACCTTGCTGCTCCAAGGCCCGCTCAGCCGCCTTCGCAAGACCAGGGTTGTTTGGTGCCGACAGGGTGCTAATAACTGAGGTATCAGCCTTCTTATAGCCCCCACCTCTGTTTGCAAGCCCCCTAGGAGGGATGGGGCCCGCCGAATAGTTCCAGTATGTGGAGCCTGCGTCACGAGTAATGCGATCTCCAAGGCCGTTTGTCACTGACATGTTGATGTCCACCAAGTCGTCCCCGGTTACGGTGTCGTAGGTGGTCCAGAGACCCTCGACCTGCTCGGGGGTGAGGGTGTCGATGTTCGCGCGTACCTCCTCGGGGCTCATCCCCTCGTAGGGCCTCCCGCCCTCCCCTGGCGAGGGGCGGGAGTAGAGCGCCACCTCGCCACCCCAGCCGGCACCAGCGGCATAGGTGCCGTCCCACGTCTGCAGGCGATACTCGCGACCGTCGTACTCAAAGGTGACGACCTGCGTATCGAGGTCCATTCCCAGCATGGGGCCGGCGAGGTCGATAAGATCCGAGAACCCGCTTCTCTGCTGGATACTCCCGGGAACGTTGAGGTCATACACCATGCCGCCGCCCGCGGTAAACGAGAGCAAGTCGGAAATGCCCGGCACGTGACGGCCCCGCGCAACACCGCTCAATGCGTTCACAAGGCCGGTAGGAAGATTGGGAAGCGCCTCGGTCAGACTGCCGACAGACCCAGACTCCAAGGCATATGCGGCAGGAG
>UWSJ01000058.1 GCA_900549525.1 uncultured Coriobacteriaceae bacterium
GTACGACTTCTCCCAGCCTGTCAAGGGTGACCTGAAGCTCTATGCCGGCTGGGTGTCCGCCAACGACGACACGCCCGAGCAGCCCAAGCCCGAGGCCGACAACAAGGCTGACGACAAGGCCAATAAGCAGCTCCCGCAGACCGGTGACACCACGAACTACGCTATCCCCGTGGCGCTCGGCGTTGCCGGCGTCGTCGCTGTGGGCGGCGCGCTCGTGATGCGCAAGCGCCAGCAGTAGGCAGTCGGGCCTTAGCCTGAGCCACATGCTCCAACATGAGGGGGCGGCCTTCGGGTCGCCCCCTTTGTCGTATATATGGGCGCGACGTCTGCCGCACCCTTCGCTCGCGACTACGAAACGTGGCTGTTGCCAGCACGGACCTCCGGCTTGCCTCGCCCAACGGTCGCTTGCTGCAGCGGTGCGCCGGGCGTCCCGGCGCTATGGCACAATCTCCGTGGCGCCCGGGCCTCGCGCCCGCCCCATGACCACCCCGCGAAGGAGCCGCCATGCGCACCGGATTCGACAACGACCGCTACATCGAGCTGCAGGCCTCCCGCATCCACGAGCGCATCGACCAGTTCGGCGGCAAGCTCTACCTCGAGTTCGGCGGCAAGCTCTTCGACGACTACCATGCGGGTCGCGTCCTGCCTGGCTTCGAGCCCGACTCCAAGTTCCGCATGCTCGAGAGCCTGGCCAGCGACGTCGAGGTCATCATCGCCATCAACGCCAACCACATCGAGCGCAACAAGGCCCGCGGCGACCTGGGCATCACCTACGACGAGGACGTGCTGCGTCTCGTGGATCTCTTCCGGGCGAAGGGCTTCGCCGTGGCGGCCGTGGTGCTCACGCAGTTTGCGGGGCAGGGGGCCGCAGAGGCCTTCCGCCAGCGGCTGCTGGCCCTGGGCGTCCCCTGCAAGCTGCACTATCCCATCGAGGGCTACCCGCACGACGTCGACCTCATCGTCTCCGAGGACGGATACGGGAAGAACGAGTTCGTCGAGACGACCCGCCCGCTCGTCGTGGTGACCGCCCCCGGTCCGGGCTCGGGCAAGCTCGCCACCTGCCTTTCGCAGGTGTACCACGAGCACAAGCGTGGCGTGGCGGCCGGCTACGCCAAGTTCGAGACGTTCCCGGTGTGGAACCTGCCGCTTACTCACCCCGTCAACATCGCCTACGAGGCCGCCACGGCGGATCTCGACGATGCCAACGTCATCGATCCCTTCCACCTTGAGGCCTACGGCGAGACCACCGTCAACTACAACCGCGACGTCGAGGCGTTTCCCGTGGTGCGCGCGCTCATGGAGAAGATCTTGGCCAAGAGTCCCTACCAGAGCCCCACCGACATGGGCGTCAACATGGTGGGCTTCGCGATCACCGACGACGAGGCCTGCCGCGAGGCCAGCCGCATGGAGATCGTGCGGCGCTACTTCGCCGCGGCCGTCGCGGTGAAGCGCACGGGGCTCGGCGCCGAGCAGGTCGACCGGCTCGAGCGCATCATGCGCCGGGCGGGCGTGGACAGGAACTTCTCGCCCGCGAGGTCAGCCGCCCTCACGAAGGAGCAGGTCACGGGCTCGCCCGCGGGCGCCATGCTCATGGCCGACGGTACGGTGGTCACGGGCAAGACGAGCGAGCGGTTGGGCGCGGCGAGTTCGCTGCTCATGAACGCGCTCAAGACCGTGACAGGCGTCGACCTGGATCTCGAGGTCATCTCCGACGAGGCCATCGAGCCCATCCAGCGGCTCAAGACGCACTACCTAGGGGCGGGCAACCCGCGTCTGCACCCGGACGAGACGCTCATGGCGCTCTCGATCTCCTCGGCCGCCGACGAGGTGGCGGCACGCGTGCTGGGCGGTTTGGAGGCGCTGCGCGGCTGCGACGCGTTCTTCTCGGCGATCATCTCGGCCGAGGACGAGGAGCTGCTGCGGCGTCTGGGTATCAACGTGAGCTGCGAGCCCAAGTACGAGCGCTCGGGCATCTATCACCGGTAGGGGCTTGCTCGGTTCCAAGGAGAGAGTGAGGTTGGGATGGCTACGCCGGAGTTCGTCGTGCGACTGCGCGAGAAGGTTGGCCACGACCCGCTGTGGCTCGTGGGGGTCACGGCGTACGTGGAGGACGCGCGTGGGAGAGTGCTGTTGGGCCAGCGCGCCGACACCGGGGAGTGGGCGCTCGTATACGGCATCAACGAGCCGGGGGAGGAGCCTGCCGAGACCGTTCGGCGCGAGGTGCTCGAGGAGACCGGCGTCGACGTCGTGGTGACGGAGTTCGTGGGCATGCGGGCGGGCGGCGAGCAGACCGTCTATGCCAACGGCGACCGCTGCCAGTTCCTCGACCTCATGTTTTCGTGCGCGCCGACGACGGGCGGCAACGCCCTGCCGTTTGTGGGCGACGACGAGAGCCTGGCGGTGGGGTGGTTTGCCCCGGACGCGCTACCCGAGCCGCTGGCGGCGAGCACGCGGGAGCGGCTGGAGCGCCTCCGGGCGTTCAGGGCGGGCGACGGGCACGCGCTGTTTCGCGGCGGCTCGGGTCGCTAGCATCCCCCTCCGCTGCGAGGTGGCCCCGGCGCCTCCCATGCGGCGGAGGGTACTTTGTTGCTTGCTATTCTGGATACGGCTATCGAATATTCCGCAAGTTTGACGAGTTATGCATGTTTTCTCCCGTGCCAATACGATCCCATGAGAGGATAAATATCTAGTAATGCATATTCTGCACGCGCAGGTACAGCGATGAGAGGAGCGGGGACGACGCGCGGGTGCGGTAGGCATGCACAACTTGCTCGTTTTGCGAATCTAAGCGTTTCGCCGCGCCCTGCCCGGTCTTTCGTTGCCCCGCAGGTATATGGCGGCGCTTCGGTAGGCATGAACCGCCCCGCTCCCTCCGAGTAAGAAGGGCGCGTGCCCGTGCCAAACCCGTGGAGCGCCCAAAAAAGTGCTAGGATGAATATCCCGTAGAGACTACTGGTTCTTTTACGGGAAAGCGCAGGTACAACCACATGACCAAGCACATTTTCGTCACCGGTGGCGTCGTCAGCTCCCTGGGCAAGGGCATCACGGCCGCATCCCTGGGACGTCTTCTCAAGTCACGCGGCTACAAGGTCATGATGCAGAAGGCCGACCCCTACCTCAACGTGGACCCGGGCACCATGAGCCCGTTCCAGCACGGCGAGGTCTTCGTCACCGAGGACGGCTACGAGTCCGACCTCGACCTCGGCCACTACGAGCGCTTCATCGACGAGAACCTCACCCGCAACTCCAACTTCACCACCGGTGCCATCTACCAGTCGCTCATCGCCCGCGAGCGCAGGGGTGACTTCCTCGGCGGCACCGTGCAGGTCATCCCGCACGTCACCAACGCCATCAAGGAGCGCTTCCGCCGCATCGAGGAGCAGACCGGCACCGACGTCGTGATCACTGAGCTTGGCGGCACCATCGGCGACATCGAGAGCCAGCCGTTCCTCGAGGCCATGCGCCAGTTCCGCCGCGACAAGGGCTCCCACGACGTCTGCTTCATCCATGTGTCGCTCGTGCCCTACATCGCCGCCGCGCACGAGGTGAAGACCAAGCCCACGCAGCACTCCGTCAAGGAGCTGCGCTCGCTGGGCATCCAGCCCGACTTCATCGTCTGCCGCTCCGACCACGAGGTCGAGGAGCCCATTCGCGCCAAGATCGCGAGCTTCTGCGACGTCGACGCCGACCACGTCTTCGAGAACTCCGATTGCCCGTCCATCTACGACGTCCCGCGCCACCTGGCCGAGCAGGGCTTCGACGTGAAGGTCTGCGAGCGCCTGGGCCTCGACCCGCGCGAGAGCGACATGAGCGAGTGGTACGGCTTCACCGACCGCATGCACGCCGCCAACGCCAAGGACGACATCACCGAGATCGCCGTGGTGGGCAAGTACACGCAGCTCCCGGACGCCTACCTCTCCGTCATCGAGGCGCTGCACCACTCCGGCGTCTACTACGGCCGCCACGTCAAGATCAACCTCATCGACGGCGAGAACCTCGACGAGTCCGACGTGGAGGAGGTGCTCGGCGGCGTCGACGGCATCCTCGTGCCGGGCGGCTTTGGCATCCGCGGCCTCGAGGGCAAGATCTGCGCCGCCCACCGCGCCCGCGTCGAGAAGACCCCGTTCTTGGGCATCTGCCTGGGCCTCCAGGTGGCCGTATGCGAGGTGGCGCGCAACGTGGCGGGCATGCCGGGTGCCAGCTCCACCGAGTTCGTGCCCGACTGCGAGTACCCCGTGATCGACATCATGCCCGACCAGGAGGACGTGACCGAGAAGGGCGGCACCATGCGCCTGGGTGCCTACCCGTGCAAGGTGGCCGAGGGCACGCTTGCGCGTGAGGCCTACGGCGAGGAGCTCGTCTACGAGCGTCATCGTCACCGCTTCGAGGTCAACAACGCCTACCGCGACCGCCTGCACGAGGCCGGGCTCACGTTCTCGGGCGTGTCTCCTGACAACCGTCTGGTCGAGATGGTCGAGCTGCCGGAGAGCGTGCATCCCTGGTACGTCGCGGCTCAGTTCCACCCCGAGTTCAAGAGCCGTCCCACGCGCCCGCAGCCGCTGTTCCGGGAGTTCGTGCGTGCCGCGATCGCCCATCACGAGGGCGTGGACCGTCACGAGGTGGAGGCCCCCGAGGCGTAGCCGGCGGGCGCGGCCAGTTGCCGGGACGCCGAGGCGCCCCGGGCCCCACGCTCGTGCCCGCCCTCGGACCGCACGGCCCCGGCCACCGCGCCGCCCCCGCCCGTCGGGTCCCACGCCCGCGCCCACCGCGCAACTTGACATAATCGCGCCGCAGCCAGTCGCGCTACAATACCGCCGTCTCGAGTCAGCTCGGGGCGGCGGTTCTGCGTAACCGCAGGTACGCAAGGGTTTCGTTCTGGTCGAGGGGCTGTCAGCGGTGGATCTTGCGCGCGCGCTCAAGGAGTACCTCAACTACGTGGCCGTGGAGCGCGGCTGTTCCAGGAACACCGTGCTCGCCTATGGCCGCGACCTCAAGAACTACCTGGCCCGCCTGCGCGACCAAGGCGTCACCCGTCCCGACCAGATCACCCGCGAGCGCATCGAGGAGCACGTGCGGCACCTGCGCGAGAGCGGTCTTGCGGTCTCGAGCGTGGAGCGAGCGGTGTCGGCCATCAAGGGCTTCCACCGCTTCATGGTGGCCGAACGCATCACCCTGGCGCATCCGGCCGCCAACCTGCCGCTGCCCAAGAAGCCCGAGCGCCTGCCCGACGTCATCAGTCGCGAACAGGCGGCGGCTCTGCTCGACCAGCCCTTCCCCCAGACGGCCGCCGGCCAGCGCGACCGCACCATGCTCGAGGTGCTCTACGGCTGCGGCCTGCGCGTGAGCGAGCTGTGCGGGCTCGACCTGCGCCGCGTGCTGCTCGACGAGCAGATCCTGCGTGTGGTGGGCAAGGGTGACAAGGAGCGTATCGTCCCCATCGTGGGGACGGCGGCGCGCGTGCTGGAGGAGTACCTCGGGACGTGGCGACCGCAGCTGGTGAGCGCCCGCGTGGCGACCCCGGCGGTGTTTCTCAACAACCGCGGCCGACGCCTGTCGCGTCAGAGCGTGCACGCCATCGTGGCGAAGGCGGGGTCCGTGGTGGGCATCGACGGGCTGCACCCGCACACGCTGCGCCACAGCTTTGCCACGCACATGCTCGAGGGCGGCGCCGACCTGCGCATTGTCCAGGAGCTGCTGGGACATGCCGACATATCAACCACGCAGCTCTACACGCACCTCGACCGCTCGCACATTCGCGAGGTGTATCTGGAGGCCCATCCCCGCGCCCGATAGAAATGGGTTGCGTTATGCACGATCAGGTATATGACGTGCGAGGCATGAGATGGGGAGCCCGCAGATGGTGGGCGTTTGCGTAGATATTTCAACCGTCCGCCAATTCCTTGAAGAAGAGCATTAATTTCTCTTGACGAATATATCGTTTAGTCCGATGTATAGGTACTCCTGTCAATAGCGTCCGTGGGGCGAAGCAGAAATGGAGCTCGCCCTGTCGCGTCTCGCTTAAGACTGCTCGCGTCGCTGTGACGGCTGGCCTTGTGGCCACCCTCACAGTGGGCGGCATGCCTACCCTGGCAATTGCCGAAACTCTTGCGGGAGGGTGCTTCTTAGGCCGGGTTCGCGCAGACGGAGGGCGCCAACACGGCTGCCGTAGGCGAGGACGCTAGCAAGGGGTCTTCCACCACCGCGGGTGCGAGCACCACGGCGGCCGCCGCCGAGGCCGCCACGGGCGTGGCCGGCGTCAACGGCACTGAGTACAACACCATTACGACCGCCATCGCTGCCGCCAATGCGGGCGAAACCGTCACCATCACGGCCAGAACCACCGAGCGAGTAGTGATCAACAAGGCCTTCGAGACGGTGCAGGACAACACGAGCACGATGGTGGCGGCCCTGCACAATTCGACCGCCGCGTGGATGCTGCCTGCCAACAAGCAGGTGACGCTTGCGCTCGCGGGCAACACGATCTCCGGTGCGGGTACCGTGGCGGGCCGGCTTACGCTCGCTGCTGGCCAGACTGCGGGCACGGTGTCCGGTAACGTGATCGTCGCCAACGGCGGCGGCCTCACGGTCACCGGCAACACCCTCACGGGCACCGTCACGGCCCAGGACGGCTCCACCGTTAACGTGGGCGGCGGCACCTTCGACGAGAATGGTTGGGACTCTGGCGAAATAGCTCGTCGTTTGCCGTTCTCGGCGTGCTCGTTTACAATGTTTCGGCGGCTCCGGGGCGTGGCGCAGTTTGGTAGCGCATCTGCTTTGGGAGCAGAGGGTCGCTGGTTCGAATCCAGTCGCCCCGACCACATGCGGGTGTGGTTCAACGGTAGAACCTCAGCCTTCCAAGCTGATGACGCGGGTTCGACTCCCGTCACCCGCTCCACGGGAGCGCAGCAGGTCAGCGGCCTTGTCGGCCCTGGCCTGCTTTCTTTTTTGCGGTGGCTCCTATCTTTGTGCTGGCCCAAATCTGTCGGTGGGCGGGCGGGATGGCCCGTGGTCGTATGGCCTGCGTGCGCGTTGTGTCGCTTGTGCGGGGGCGGGCGAGCGGCCCGTGCGCGGAGGAGGGCGCCCGCTGCCCCGGATCGCGCCGAATGCACGACGGCCGTTGGGGAGTGCGGGCGAATACTCTCGCGAATGCCCCGGATCGCCGGGTTTGCGCGGTTCCCCCGGTGGGGTGTGCGGAGCCGATCGTACAAAGCCCGCCATCCGGGGCACCGAAGGGGCCCCGCGAGAACGCGGCGGGCTGTCCGTCGTGCACTTCCCGCAATCCGGGGCATTGAAGGGGCCTCGCGCGCGCAGGAGCGGCCGTAATCGTACAAAGCCCGCCATCCGGGGCACCGGCGGCGCGTCGGGTGCGCACGGGAAGGCGCCGTCGTACAAAGCCCGCCATCCGGGGTGGCGGCGGGGCCGCGGGAGGGCAACATAGGCTAGGATGCAGGGACGAAGCGAGACGACCACGGAGGCGACGCACATGGGACGGTTCTTCCTGGGACGCACGATGGTGGTCGCCAACCCGGTCTCGCAGAGCGGTGCGGGCGCGGAGGGCGCCGACTTCGTGCGCCGTACGCTGGGCGCATACGCCTCGGCCACCGACGGCTTCACGGTCAAGCTCACGACCGGCCCGGGTGACGCCATGCGCATCGCGCGCTCGTCCACCTGCTTCGATACGGTCATCGCGCTCGGCGGAGACGGCACCATCCACGAGGTCGTGAACGGCCTCATGAAGATCGACCCCACGCGCCGCCCGCGCCTCGCCGTCATCCCGCTCGGTTCGGGCAACGACTACGCGCGCACGCTCTCGATGGCGGCCAACGCGCCCGAGCTCGCGCTTGGCCAGATACTCCAGGGCGTCACGCGCCGCATGGACCTCGGCCTCGTGAACGGCGTCTACTTCGACGAGACGCTCTCGTTCGGGCTCGATGCGGCCATTGCGCTCGACACGATGGAGCGCCGCAAGCGGAGTGGCTCCCACGGGACGCGGCTGTTCATGAGCTCGGGCCTGCACGTGATTCCGCGCGAGATTCATCCCCGCCCGTTCGAGGCGACCTTCGACGGCGAGCCCCTGAGCGGCGCGTCCATCGTCTTCGCCGTGCAGGTTGGGCCCTACTACGGCGGCGGGTTTCCCATCTGCCCCGCCGCCGACGCGCGCGACGGCCTCTTTGACGTCTGCTACTCCGAGGGCAGCCCGTCGGTCCCCACCGCCCTCGGCATCTTTGCCAAGGCGCGTCTCGGCAAGCATCTGCACTCAAAGTACCTGCACTTTCGTCAGGTTCGAGCGCTCACGGTGGAGTTTGGGGACAATGTCCCGGCGCAGGTTGACGGCGAGCGGATCGAGGGGTCGCGCTTCGGGGTCTCCTGCGCACACCGGGCGCTCGAGGTCGTGTGCCCCACGCATCGGCTGTAGCGCTGCACGGATGACGAGGTGATGGAGGTCTGCCGTCCCGCCCCGTACCGCCCCGCGCCCACACACGTGCCCGCCCCACCCGTTCGCCCAATGATGCGCTCGCTCGCCGGCGGCATCTATACCCCAGCGCTTGCATGTGCTTTAGTAAGATGCAGTGTCCGTCATGTGGCGGATGTAGCGCAGGGGCATCCGGCCCGCGCGCAGCGTGCGCAGCCCGCGCAATCCGCGCCCGCCGCCGGATGCACGGAAGAACCAGGAGACACCATGACCTACTCGCAGAGGGTGCTTGCCGAGCTCAAGGAGCACTTCGCCGACCAGCCCGAGTTCCTACAGGCCGTCGACGAGGTGCTGACGACCATCGCGCCCGCCGTCGACGCCAATCCCGACTACGAGGAGGCGGCACTGCTCGAGCGCCTCGTCGAGCCCGAGCGCATCGTCATCTTCCGCGTGCCCTGGACCGACGACGCCGGCAAGGTGCACGTCAACCGCGGCTACCGCGTGGAGTTCAACAGCGCCCTCGGCCCCTACAAGGGCGGCCTGCGCTTCAACCCCACGGTCAACCTCAACATGCTCAAGTTCCTCGGCTTCGAGCAGATTCTCAAGAACTCGCTCACCACGCTGCCCATGGGCGGCGGCAAGGGCGGCTCCGACTTTGACCCCAAGGGCAAGTCCAACCGCGAGGTCATGGCCTTCTGCCAGAGCTTCATGACCGAGCTCTCCCGCCACATTGGCCCCAACACCGACGTCCCCGCCGGCGACCTGGGCGTGGGCGGCCGCGAGATCGGCTACCTCTTTGGCCAGTACAAGCGCCTGCGCGACGAGTGGTCCGGCGTCCTCACCGGCAAGGGTCTGTCCTTCGGCGGCTCGCTTGCCCGCACCGAGGCCACGGGCTACGGCTTGGTCTACTACGTGGACGAGCTGCTCAAGAGCGCCGGCGACTCCTTCAAGGGCAAGACCGTCGTGGTGCACGGCTCGGGCAACGTAGCCATCTACGCCATCCAGAAGGTGGCGCAGCTTGGCGGCAAGACCATCGCGGCCTCCGACACCAAGGGCTGGGTGGAGGATCCGGAGGGCATCGACTACAAGGTGCTCGAGGACATCTACAACGCCAAGCGCTCCGGCCACGACAAGGGCGTGAGCCTTGCCGACTACGTGAAGGTGCGCCCGGATGCCACCTGGCACGCGGAGGACGGCCGTGGCGTGTGGGCCCTTACCTGCGACATCGCGCTGCCGTGCGCCCGCGAGAACACGCTGCTGCTCGAGGACGCCGAGAAGCTCGTCGCCAACGGCTGCAAGGTCGTGGGCGAGGGTGCCAACATGCCCACCACCACCGAGGCCACGAACTACTTCATCGAGCATGGCGTGGCATTCTGCCCGGGCAAGGCGGCCAACGCCGGCGGCGTGCTGGTGTCCGGTCTCGAGATGAGCCAGAACGCCGAGCATCTCTCCTGGACGTTTGAGGAGGTCGACGGCCAGCTCGAGCGCCTCATGCGCGGCATCTACCACAACTGCGCGGACACGGCCGAGAAGTACGGCAAGCCCGGTAACCTCGTCGTGGGCGCCAACATCGCCGGCTTCCTCAAGGTCGCCGACGCCATGATGGCCCAGGGCATCGTGTAGCCTTGCGGGGTATGTGACCGTCCGGGAGGCCCCGGCGTTCATCGGCTTTGACGCGGTGCCAGGCATCGTGGCAAGGTCGGTGGCCGCCGGGGCCTTTCGCCGTTTGGGCGGGGCGACGAGGGCCGCGCCGCAGGCGCCGTAGCCCCACTTTGTGACGGTCGGCGGGGTGGGGGAGGCGTATGCTATCCCTCAAGCTTGCTTTCAGACCGGAAGGCAGTTTGACGAGGGGTAACGGACGTGTCGCGCGGCTGCACCTTCGGCCTGCGTCGCGACTACGTCCCTGACGAGTGAGGAGACGCGTATGGCAGGCAAGGGTTCTGGGGCTCCGGTTCCGCCGCAGGGGGTGGGGGCGCCCGTGCCTCCGCCGGGGGCGCCCGTGCCCCCTCAGGGAGCGGCCCCGCAGCCGCCCGCACCCGGCAAGCCCGCACGCAAGAAGAAGCCCGGTCGCGCCCTGCCCATCGCCCTCGCGGCGGTGTTTGTCCTCGTCCTCGTGGGCGTGGGCCTGTTCACCTTCGGCCCCCTGCGCACCCCGCACGGCTCGGCAGACGTCGCGGCGATGAACTCCGACGTCTACTCCGACAACCTGAACCCCGACAAGTACGACCTGCAGCCCCCGCAGCGCAACCTCGAGGCTGACCACGAGTTCGACTTCGACCTCGACGACGGCGTCGACCTCGGCCTCGAGAACATCGGCGACGAGGCCACCGGCGACTACTCGGTCGCCGACGCCACCGGCGCGGCGCGCGTCTTCGTCGACGGCGCGCTCACCCAGGAGATTCCCGTCGACGTCTCGCAGACCAACGACGGTGAGACGAACCAGCTCGAGGTCGAGCCCGCCCACGTCGTGTGCTGGGACACCTCGAAGGGCTACGACTACGAGAGCGACGACGTCTTCCACGCCGACACGCTCAAGGGCGCCTGGGGCCGCTGGTACGGCTTCGGCGGCTACTACCTCGTGCTCTACACCGGTTCCGACGGCAAGCCCCTCGACAAGCCCCAGGTGACCTACTTCACCGTGAAGGACGACGTCACCGACGCCGACAACCAGATCGCCGCCCCGCAGAACGTGCAGTTCGCCGTGCAGGACGACGGCGGCCTCGGCATCTCGTGGGACAAGGTGGACGGCGCCAAGGAGTACAAGGTCTACATGAAGACCATCGACCCGACGCGCAAGGACCCGTCCGAGTCGGTCACGCTGTCCCTGCTCGCCACGACCTCCGACACCTCGATCAACACCCTCGACTTCGATCCGGTGACCGAGAGCAGGCAGAAGCGGGCCGACGCCGACGCCCAGAAGTGGGGCGACGCAGGCGCCTCGAACTACAACCAGAACTCCCAGTTCGAGGATCTCGTGATCGGCGACGACGAGGACCGGGTCTACTACAACCGCGACAAGACCAAGGAAGGTGCCCAGGGCCTCGAGGTCACCTACGCCCCGACGAAGGACAAGGTCAAGGCGACCTCGATCGCCGTCGTGGCGGTGGGCGACAAGTCCGACGACCAGCAGTCGCCGTTCCGGTTCCAGAGCATCAACAGCGTGCTGGGCCAGATTCCCGTGAAGAAGGCCTTCAACGTCAACAGCGACTGGGTCAAGCAGACCCCGGACGACCCCAAGGCCGGCCTGGGGCATCGCCTCATCACCTACGTGACCATGGCCGACGGCACCGCAGCCTCCGTCGTCAATGACATCGACGTCTCCAGGATGGCGAGCACGCAGAGCACCGTGACCGAGGGCTCGGACGAGAACGACCCGTCGACGTGGACGAAGCGCTCCTACACGCGCCTCGAGATTCCCTATACGGTGAGGAACACCCTGCTCTCCGGCACGTTCGTCCTCGACGGAACGAACTGGCCGGGCGGCGCCGACGAGATCAGCCAGGCGGCGACCGACCAGCTCCAGGCGATGGCCAAGGCCAACCCCGCCGTCGGCACGCCGCAGCGCGTGAGCTCCTCCGACGACGTGGACTGGGAGTCCATCCAGAACGCCCAGAAGCCCGCGACCGAGATGGCCGACGTGCCCTACCCGGTTTCCGGCAGCTCGGACTACGTCAAGTTCGTCGCGAGCAACATCATGGCCGGCAACATGTACCTCGACATCACGAAGTATGCCAACGAAGTCGGCGCGCCGAGCATCTACGACGTCGTGGGAGAGGCCTGCGCCCAGAACCCGATGACGATGGTATGGCCGGGCGGCATGAAGGTGAACGAGCGCACCGAGGGCGACAAGGTCACCGTGGCGCTCTACATCAACGGCC
>UWSJ01000059.1 GCA_900549525.1 uncultured Coriobacteriaceae bacterium
CAGGCCGGCCATGATGCCCGCCAGCACGTCGCCCGACCCGGCCGTGGCGAGGCACGACGGGCCCGGCTTGGGCAGCAGGGCCGCTTCGACGCCCACGCACGCCGTGGCGTTGCCCTTGGCGACGACGGCGAGCTCGCTGCCCCCGTCGGACCACACGATGCGGCGGGCGGCCTCGAGCGCTGCCGTGAGGGAGTCGGGCGGGTTGTCGCTGAGTCCCACGAGCCTGCCGAGCTCGCGGCGATGCGGCGTGAGCACAAGCGGACTCTTGCGGCGCAGGAGCTCCGGGAACTCGTCGATGCGGTTAGAGGTGAGACGCGCGAGGCTGTTGAGTCCGTCCGCGTCGATCACGAGCGGGGCGTCACCGCCCAGCAGCGTGGACACCACGCCCACCGTGCCGCCGGTGACGCACATGCCGGGGCCCACCAGCACCGCGGACCGACGCGACGCAAGCTCTGCCACCTGCTTGCGCGCCTCGTTGGAAATGGTGCCGTCCGGATCGGCCGGGAGGCCCACCACGGGAATCTCAAGCAGATGCATGCGGCAGAGGTTGGCAACGGGTTCGGGAACGGCAAGCGTCACGTAGCCGGCCCCTGCGCGCGCGGCCGCCTTGGCCGCCATAATCGCGGCGCCGGGGAAGCGCGTCGACCCGCCCACCACAAGCACGCTTCCGCGGGTGTACTTGTCGACCGTGCTCGAAGGCGGCGTGAGCACGTCCACGTAATCGGGCGGCTCGCAGCGCCATGCCACCGGGTCGGCGTCATAGACGAGCGCCTGGGTCTGCTCGGCAAGAGGCGCCACGACGATGGAGCCGCACAGGTCGCGTCCGTCGTCGGAGAGCAGCCCCGGCTTGAGCGCCAGCATGGTGATCGTGACGTCGGCCATGACGGCGGAACCCGGCGCGTGGCCGGTCTGGGCAGAGAGACCGCTGGGGACGTCGACCGACACCACGCGGGCGGCCGACGCGTTCACGGCGTCGATCCAGATGGAGAACGGGGCCACGGGCGCATCGTGGAAGCCCGTGCCGAGCATGGCGTCAAGCACCGCGTCGCAGCCATCAAGCAGCTGCTCAAGCTCGTCATACGCGGGGCCGGCGACGAACGTGACGCCCGCCTCGACGGCAGACTTGGCCACGATGCGCGCGAGGTCGGAGTGCAGGTCGTCAGGCTCGCAGGGAGTTACCACGGTGACGCTCACGCCGGCCGCGCGCAGCTCCTCGGCGGCCACCCAGCCGTCGCCGCCGTTGTTGCCAAAGCCCGCGAGCACGAGAACGCTGCGCACGTCGCCGAGCGCCAGCACCTCCTGAGCCGCCGCCCCGCCCGCACGGTGCATGAGCTCGGAAACGCTCACGCCCACGTCGGCGAGCCGCTGCTCAACGGACCTGATGTCCTCAACGTTCAATACCGGCTGCATGGCCTCTCACTTTCCATCCGTCACGCGCTCCAGCTCGTCAATGACCGAGCGCGCCTCCTTAAACGACTCTGCAAGCTCGCGACGCGGGTCGCGAGCGTCCTCGACCTTTGGGGCGGTCTCGGCCGTGGTGGCAACGGCGTTAGCCACCGCCATCTCGCGCGTAAGCGAAAGCGAGATGGCCACGGAGAGCACACCTCGCTCGCGCGCGAGCTCTGCCACGCGGCCGCGGAGCTCTGCCCTGGGACGTCCGCGCCCGTCTGCGCTCACGCTCACGTCCTGGTAGCGAATTCCCGGGCCAAACCCGCAGCCCAGGGCTTTGAGCACGGCCTCGCGCGCAGCAAAGCGGCAGGCGTAGTGGGCAGCTGGCCGCGTCGTTGACTCGCAGTACGCACGCTCCTCGTCGGTGAAGACGCGGTCGACGAAGCGCGGGGTACGCGTGATGATGCGCTCCAAACGCGCAATGTCGACCATGTCGACGCCAACGCCTGCCAGTGCCATGCCACGCCTCCTCGCGCTCGTTCTGCGATGCCCCGCCGCAGCCGCCGGACGAGCGAACGCCCGCCCGTGATACGTGCTCACCAGTCTAGCCAAACGGGAAGCCCGACGAACCCGCGCGACCGCGAGCAGCAGCAGAAATGCAGCAGGATGGTGCGAGGTCGGCAACGGCGTGCACGCGCAGCAGGACGCCCTGGTCACGGCGAACGATACCCGCGAGCCGTGAGAATCGCCAAGATGAGCGCTCGTGCGAAGCTGGCCCTGTTCGTCTGACAGGTCTTTGCTTCGTGCTGAGCACGAACCCGAGATTTGTCGTCGCACCAGCCAGGCCTCGGGCGTGCGTCGAAGAAAGATGCAGGTAGACGCCTCACGCATCTCCGACCAAACTTCACAGCCAGCCGACGAGCCCCACGCGAGCCGGAGAATTGTCATCCTCACGGGCACAGCTCTGCACGAACCGGGAAACTGTCACCCCCACCCCACGCAGCTCCGCACGGGCCGCGAAACTGTCAGCCCGGTCACGTAACCAACTCGTTCGCGGCGCCAGGCCAAACGCGCCACATGCTCAAACACTCACCCCAGAACCAGAAGGCGCCGAGATACACGAAAAGAGCCCGGAGGCACAAGGCCGCCGGGCTCCAGGCAAAGCAACTGATTCCGCGATAGCTTAGCGCTTCGAGAACTGCGGACGCTTGCGGGCCTTCTTCAGGCCGTACTTCTTACGCTCGACGGCACGGGCGTCACGCGTGAGGTAACCGGCCTTCTTGAGCTCGGCGCGATACTCGCCGGCCTCGAGAAGGGCGCGAGCGATGCCAAGACGAAGGGCGCCGGCCTGGCCCGTGATGCCGCCGCCGTCGCAGAGGGCGATGACGTCGAAGTGGTTGACGGTGTCCGTCACCTTGAAGGGAGCGCAGGCGTCGTCGACGAGCTGCTGACGGCCAAAGTAGTTGAGGGCGTCGCGCTTGTTGACGGTGACCTTGCCGGTGCCGGGGACGAGACGGACGCGGGCGACGGCCTCCTTGCGGCGACCGGTGCCGTAGTAGACAGCGGTGTTGTCAGCCATCGTTAGGCCCTCCAATCAATCTGGACGGGGTTCTGGGCGGCGTGCGGGTGCTCGGAGCCGGCGTACACCTTGAGCTTGGTGAACTGCTTACGGCCGAGGGAGGACTTGGGGAGCATGCCCTTGACCGCGTGCTCAATGACGCGCTCGGGGTGCTTCTCCATGGCCTCCTTGAAGCTCTCGAACTTCAGGCCACCCAGCCAGCCACTGTAGCGCCAGTAGCGCTTGGACTCGGCCTTGTTGCCGGTAAGCTGGACCTTATCGGCATTGATGATGACGACGAAGTCACCCGTGTCGGTGTGGGGCGTGTACTGCGGCTTGTTCTTGCCGCGAAGGATCATGGCAGCCTTCGTGGCGAGACGGCCGAGCGTGGCGCCGTCAGCATCGATGAGGACCCAATTGCGGGTAACCTCGCCGGGCTTGGCGTACTGAGTCGACTTCATTTGACTCCTCCGTGTACTTACGAATTGCGGTGTTCTTTTATAGAGATTACGGGGCTCTGCAAAAGAAGCTTTCAAAGTGTACAGCACCGCCGGAGAAGTTCAAGGTAATTGCACAGTATTTTGGAGAATTGCCGTCGGACGACGCATGCGGGCCACGAGCCCTTCTCGCCTAGGGGCTCGTCGAGCCGCACGACGGCGGGGGCGCCTAGGCCCCGAGGCCCCGAATCGCCTCGAACGCGGCTTCGGCCTGGTGGCGACCGTCGAGGTAGAGCCGCAGCAGTCCCTCACCATCCGAGACCGAGGTACTCCCCACCGTCACCGGCTCACTCGGCGCCACCACGACGATCTTGCCTGCGCGCTCCAGTTCCCAGATGCGCTCGCGCTGCTCGTTATAGCGCGTGGGCCGAGAGTGCAGCGCCTCCAGGTAGTAGGGGAAGCTTGCATAGCGACGGTCGGCCAGGGCAAGGATCTCGGGCGACGCCACCTTCACGTAGCCGCGATCCTGCGTGAGCACGACGACGGCCTTGTCCGCCCCGTCCTCCAGCGCGCGCTCCACGGGCACGGAGTCGGTGGTTCCGCCGTCGAGCAGGCGCATCCCGCCCACGTCCACGATACGCGAGACCACCGGCAGCGACGCCGACGAGCGAACCTTGTCGATATCCTCGGGCAGGCTTTTGACTTCGAGGTAGACGGGCGTTCCAAAGACCACGTCGCTCGCCACGACCATGTAGCGCGAGCGGCGGGCTCGGAACGCGTCGTAGTCGAAGGGGTCAATCTCGTCCTGAATCTGGTGATACATGAAGTCGGCGCCCGCCATGTTGCCCGTCTTGGCAAGCGAGACGAGGCTCAGGAAGCGCTTGTCATCACGAAAGGCCAGACTCTCGCGCACGTAGCGACCCCACTGGCGCGAGAGATAGCTCGCCGCGTTGATGGCACCGGCCGAGACGCCCCACACGGTGTCGAACCCGTAGACGCCCTTCTCCTGAAGCACGTCAAGGACGCCCGCCGTAAACACGCCGCGCATGCCGCCACCCTCGAGCACGAGGTCAACGCCCGTGCGAGACGCCCCCATCGCGTTGAGCCCCGGCTTGGTGCTTGCGACCTCGCCCGGCGCTGCACCCGCAGCCCCCTCCGGCACAGTGCCCGCGACTTCCTCCGCCATGGTGCCTCCCCCTGCACAGCCGCCCGCAGGCGGTGAATGCCCGATGCTCCAACTTATACCCCAGCGGAACCGAGACGACGATAAGAACGGCGCGTCGCGTTTCACGACACGAGCAATCCGGACGCGCACCAAACGGTAAGGCCGAGCCAACACGCGGGCCAAACGGTAATAATCGCGTGTCATTTTTACCGTCACGTCCGTGCATCGCCCCGTGATTACCGTTTCGTCCGCGATACGCCGGGCGGATTACCGTTTCATGCGTGCATCGCCGTACGCCCCGGCGCCGACACAAGACGCCGCGCACAAAAAACGGGCCGCTCCGCAAGGGAACGACCCGCGCAGCCCGAGTTGCCCCGGACGAACTGACATGGTGGAGGCGCGGAGGATCGAACTCCGGTCCAAAGCACTCCCCTGGCAGGTGTCTCCAGGCTCAGTCGCCGTTTGAGTCTCGGGCGTGTCGCACACGGTGACCCGCGCTCGACGCCCCAGCCGGTTCAGGCTTAGCTCGCAGCATACCGACTACGTCTGCGAGCGCATCTCCCTCAAATGACGTCGCGGCGGGAACGGGAGCAATCCCCGCTTTGACGGCTGCTTAAATTAGATTAAGCGGCGAGGGCGTAAGAGCCCTGATAAGAGTTGTCGTCAATTCAATTTGACGGTACCCCTGTTTAACGTGGCGAGGAGACCACGGCCTGCTGCCCACCTCAGGAACACCCTGTCGAAACCAGTCGCCCCCACATACACCCGGGGGTCTGGCGGCCCGCCCAAACGATGCGGACGAGCCGTAAACCACCATGCGAGTTTCAAGATACAGACGGCTCATCGTGCGAGCCGGTTTAAATATTCTACCCGATTACTCCTGGAGCGAGTCGATGAGGTCGACAAGGTCGCCAATCGTCTCGGGCGCAGCGTCCTCGTTGATCTCAACGCCGAACTCGTCCTCACACGCCATGACGGCCTCCACCACGGCAAGGCTGTCGAGGCCAAGCTCGGAGAGCTTCGTGTCGGCCGTGAGGTCAACGTCCTCAAGGCCGTCCTGCTCCTGGAGAATCTTGACGATACGGTCGAACGTGGACTCCTCGGCCATGACGGCCCCCTTCTCGCTGCGCACGCCTCACGGCATGCGTCCTTCTCGGCTTTCGCGCCCTACTATACCCATACGTTCACGGCGCGCGAGCGACGACGCGCACCTGCTGCGCTCACCCCTCACACGCGCAGAAAACGGGCCCGACCAAAGGGCCGAGCCCGCTACCGAAGGCACGCAAACGCCGTGCTACTCCTCGACCAGCTCAAACTCGTCGGGGCCCACGCCGCACACGGGGCACACGAAGTCCTCGGGCAGCTCGGGCGTGTCGACGGTGACCTCGTAGCCGCAGACGACGCAGCGGAACGTGTAGGTCTTCTTCTCCTCAGCCATGGGAACCTCCATATGATCGAGGCGCGTTCCCCGACGCGCCTGGACGGCCCTCTCCTGAGCCGCCCGTCGAGAAGAGCATAGCGCTTGAGGGGCCGCCGTGATGCTCGGCGCGCCGCGATCAATCCGGGCTCGCACCACGTGACGAGTCCACGCTACCGACGGTTGCGCTCCTTGAGCGTGCGGGCAATCTCGCGCTCCACGTCGCGCTTGGCCATGTCGGCGCGCTTGTCGTAGAGCTTCTTGCCACGGCCAAGGCCAATGATGAGCTTCACGCGGTTGTGCTCGTCGAAGTACATCTCGAGCGGCACGAGCGCCATGCCCTTGGTGCGGAGCTTCCCGTCCAGGTAGTCAATCTGCCGACGGTGCAGCAGCAGCTTGCGCTTGCGGTCGGAGTCAACGTTGAAGATCGTCCCGTGCGAGAAGGGGTGGATGTGAACCGCGTGCAGCCAGCACTCTCCGTTGCGGATGAGGCAAAACGAGTCCGTAATCTGGCACGGGCGCTCGCGAAGGCTCCTGACCTCGGTGCCCTTGAGCACGAGCCCCGCCTCGAACGTCTCCTCGATGGCATACTCGTGCCGGGCAGAACGGTTGCGGGCGATGGTCTTTCGCTCGCGCTTCCTAGGCATCGGCATGGGGCGTACCCCCTTCGGAACCGTCGGGCTCGCCCGCATCGTTGCCGCTGGCGTCTCCCGCGTCCGCATCACGAATAAGCTCGAGCAGGGCCTTTGTGGCCGGTGCCCCCACGAGGTCGCGAGCGCGCACGGTAAGCGTCGTGGCAAGGTTGCGCTCGCCAACCTTCGCGGCGTCAGTGGCGCACATGAGCAGCGTGAGCGCAATCTCGGCATTGGCGCCGTCGGGGAGCCCCTCCTCGCCCAGGAGGGCCTGGGCCCGCTCGTCATCAATCGTGTCGGGGTCGGCGGGCGTGCCCTTCACGCGAGCGAGCAGGTCATCGAGCACCGGGTCGGGCATCTCGAGCCTGCGGGCGCAGCGGAGCGCGGCGGCAGCAAGCGAGTCGCGCCCGGTATCCAGGTAGTGCCGCGCAAAGTTGCAGAACGCCCGCGCCAGGTGGCGCGCGTCACTTGCGCGCTCGAACACCGAAAAACTCAGGGCGAGGAACTCGTCGAGCTGGCCGTTGGTGCGGTAGAGCTCGGCGAGGTCAAGACGGGCGCCACAGTCCATGGGATCCCAGCGCACGGCCTGCTTGAGCGCTTCGGTTGCCCCGGCGTAGTCGCCCGTCAGGACAAGGGCGTGGCCGAGGTCCGCATAGAGGCGGTCGAGCGGCTCGCCCACGTCGCGCAGCTCGCGCGGGTCGCGCTCGACGCGACGATACGCAAGCCGCTCGAAGATGGTGGGGAAGGCAAACCACTGCAGTTCGTCGGTAGTGGGGCAATTACGCGAGACGTACTCCTCCACATCGGCGGCAAGACGCTCCAGGAGCTCCGCCGCCGGCTCGGCGTCACCACTCGACAGCAGCATCTCGGCCGTTGCCAGCGAGTCTTCCATCTCGGTACGCCTCTGCATGTGGCACTCCCTTGGTCTGAGCCGCAGGCCTGGCCTCATGCCCGGCTGCGGTTACGGAATCTTAAAGTCTATGCGTCCCTTTTCGGGGCTGCAACCGGACACCTCGACGGCAACGCGCTTACCCAAGTACCAGACCTGGCCCGACTCCTCCCCCGTCAGCGTGAGGCGCCGCTCGTCATACGCAAGCCACTCGTTCCCGAGCGCGCGCGTGGGCAGCAGCCCCTCGGCACAGGTTTCGTCAAGGCGCACAAACAGCCCGAAGCGCTCAACGCCCACCACCACGCCGGAACAACGCTCGCCGATACGACCCTGGTAGAGCTCGGTCATCTTGACCGCCTGACTCTCCCTGGCCGCGGCGTCCGCCTCGCGCTCCCCGTCCGAGCACGCGCGGCACAGCTGCGGCATGAGACGGGAGGTGGCACGCACCGCCTTCTGGTCGAAGCCCGCGTCGGCGCCCGCGCCGAGCAGGGCCTTGAGCGCCCGGTGCACGCACATGTCGGGATAGCGACGAATCGGGGAGGTGAAGTGGCAGTACGCCCGCGCGCCCAGTGCGTAGTGCCCGTCGTTTCTTGGCAGGTAGACGGCTCGCTTCATGGCACGCAGCAGCATCGCGTTGACCGGTATCTCGGCGGCCGTCCCCTTGGCACGCGCGAGCACCGCCTGGATGCGGAAGGGGTCGCCGGCGCGCACGGCCGCCTCCTCGCCGGGACGAAGCACCTCAAGCTCGCGAAGGACGGGCAGCGTTTGAGCAAGGGCGTCGGGAGAGGGCTGCTCGTGTACGCGAAAGGCCGTTGGCAGCTCGTCCTCGTGCCCGGCGAGCATGGAGGCAACGGCCTCGTTGGCGACGAGCATGGCCTCCTCCACAAGCGACGTGGCACGCGTCCGGCTCCGCACCCTCACGCCTGTAGGCACGCCGTCGCCATCGAGCGTCACCTTGGCCTCAATACCCTCGAAGTCAACGGCACCGCGACGGCGGCGTACCTCGAGGCGCAATCCCGCAAGCTTGTCGAGCAAGCGAAGCATGTCTGCAAGCCCCTCGTCTGTGAGCGAGGACGCCGACACCGGCTCTTCTCCCCCGAGCAGGGAGTCCGCTTCGTCGTAGGTCAGCCGCGCGCGGGAACGGATGGCCGAGGCGCACGCCTCCGTCGCCACCACCTCTCCGTTAGCGTCGAGCGTCACGAGCACGCTCATGGCAAGGCGGTCCTCGCCCGGCCGCAGCGAACACACGTCGTTGGAGAGCCGCTCGGGCAACATGGGAAGCACGCGATCAGCGAGGTAGGCGGAGCACGTCCTCGCCCGCGCCTCAAGGTCGACGGACGAGCCCCAGGGCACGTAGTGCGTCACGTCGGCGATGTGGACGCCAAGCCGATAGCCTCCGTCTGCCGTGAGCTCGCACGACACCGCATCGTCAAAGTCTCGAGCGTCCGCCGGGTCGATAGTCACGCACGCCGTGTCTCGAAGGTCGCGACGGACCGGAAGGCTCGCGAGCGCCGCATCGACATCGGCGCGCATGTGCTTCGCCTCTGTGAGCGCCGCCTCGCCAAAACGAGCGGCCAGCCCATGGCTCGCGATGATGCGCTCGATGGGCATGTCGAGTCCGTCGGGGCTGCCAAGGGAACGCTCTATCGTCGCGACGCCCGCCTCATGCCGCGAGGGGTACGCGAGGATGCGGGCCACGACCACGTCACCCTCCCGCACCCCATGGCGGTGTGGGCTCTCGTCGTCGGGCAGCACGAAGAAATCGTGTCCGATTCGCTCGTCAAGCGGCGCGACAACGCCGAGCGGCCCCGCGACGCCAAACGTGCCGACAAAGCTCGTCGTCGCGCGCTCGAGCACGACACGCACGACGGCTTGGGGCTCCACGCCGCGCCGCCGCTTCAGCGTGACGCGCACGCGGTCGCCATCCATGCCGCCGTTGAGAGAACCGCGTGCCACCGTAAACGTGCCCTCGGAGGCCTCAAGCCGGGCGGCACCGGGGCGCATCACGTGCAGCGTCCCCTCGAGCTCGTCGCGACGGGGCCGCGACGGCCCCTCGGAACGGGGCCGCTTCTGTTTCGCGTGCCTACGCCCCATGGCTTCCCCCTTACAAAAAAGGCCGCCCGGTTTAACCCGGACGGCCTGGAACCACTTGCTACACCTTGAGGTAGCGCCTCATGGCAATCGCCGAGCCGAAAAGGCCTATCACCAGACCCATCACGACGAGCATCCCGTACGTCATGGCGGTCGAGCGCAATGGCACCTCAAAGCTCAGGAACGTTATGCGTTCCGCGAGCATCGGGAGGCCAAAGCGCCTGACGGCCTCGAGTGCGCCGATGGCGAGGGCGCTGCCAAAGAGCGCCTGCAGCACGCCCTCCATGATGAACGGCCCGCGAATGAAGCCGTTGGACGCGCCCACGAGACGCTGAATCGCGATCTCGCGCCGACGGGCCGAGATGGACAGGCGAATCGTGTTGTTGATGAACACGAACGCGACGAACGTGAGCAGCACGACGAGCACGAGCGTGATGATGCGAATCCAGTTGGTCACCGCAAACAGGCGCTCGACGGTACCTTGGCCGTACTGAATCTCCTCCGCCGGATCGCTCGTGGAGCCGTCGTCATTGGTCGTGACGTCGGCCACCTTGGCAAACGTCTCGTCCGCACCCAGGCGGTCGGCCACGGTCTGAACGTCCTGCGGGTCATGGAGCTTGATGACGAGAGAAGCGGGGATGGGGTTGCGATCGTCGAGCGCCGCCACCGCATCCTTGGCGTTCTTTTTCGTCATGGTGTCGCGGTACTCCTCCAGGGCCTCGTCCTTGCTCTTGTACGTGACCGACTCCACCTCGCTCCAGCCCTCGACCTCGCTCTTGAGCGTCTGGACGTCGGCGTCGGCGGCATTGTCGGACAAGAATGCCTGGATGGTGACCTGATCCTCGACCGTGCCCACCATGCCGTCCAGCAGGACGGAGCCCATGGCAAACAGGCCGATGATGAACAGCGACAGGAAAATCGTGACGACGGCGCCAAAGGTGGTGGAACCATTGCGAACGAAGTGGTGGCCCGCCTCGCGCATGGAGTAGCCGAAGTTAGAAGGAGCCATAGTAGCCGTAGCCTCCCCTCTCCTGGTCTCGGACGACATGACCGGTCTCGAGCGCGATGACGCGCTTGCGCATCGAGTCGACCATCTCGCGATCGTGCGTTGCCATGAGCACCGTGGTGCCCGTGCGGTTAATGCGCTCGAGCAGCTTCATGATGCCGAGGGAAATCGCCGGGTCGAGGTTTCCCGTAGGCTCGTCACAGACCAGGAGCGGCGGACGGTTCACCATGGCGCGGGCCACGGAGACGCGCTGCTGCTCGCCGCCAGATAGCTGGTCGGGGTACACGTCCATCTTCTCGCCCAGGCCAACGAGACGAAGCACCTCGGGAACCTGCGCCTTGATGACCGAGCGCGGCTTGCCGATGCACTCGAGGGCGAAGGCCACGTTGTCGAAGATGGTCTTGTCCGGCAGAAGCTTGAAGTCCTGGAACACGCAGCCGATCTGACGGCGCAGGTACGGCACCTTCCAGTTGCGCATGGCACCAAGGTCCTGCCCGGCGACCACAATCTTGCCGTGCGTGGGCTTGAGCTCGCGGGTGATGAGCTTGAGGAAGGTGGACTTGCCCGAGCCCGAGTGTCCCACGAGGAAGACGAACTCGCCGGCGTAGACGTCAACGTTGACGTTATCCAGCGCGGGCTTGTTGGGCTGTGCCGGATAGATCATCGAGACGTTCTGGAACGAGATGGTGGGCACGCCGCCCGAGTTGACCTTGGCGGTGTCCTCCTGCTTGGAGGAGATGGGGGCGAAGGCGGTCGTAAAGCCGACCTGGTCCGAGGGATCGTACGAGTCCTCTGATGCAGACGGGGTAGGCTGAGACTGCGCCTGGGCGGGAGTCTCGGGCTCCTGAGCAGGGGCAGGAGCGGGCGGCTCCTCCATGCTCGGCACCTGGCTCACGCGGGCGGCGGGATCGGGAATCCGCGCCTGCCGCTCCTCGCCCTGTCCCTCGCTGCTGCGGAAGTGGTTGGCCACTTGTAGCTCCTTTTTTCGCGCGATAGGAAAGGCAAATGCGGTCACGATGATACCAAACGCCCGGGCAGTCCCCGAAAACACCACGGGGCCAGCCGACGGCGGAGGCTATCCCTCGTCGCCCGTCTCAACGGGCGCCCGGCCCCCCACCACCCAGCGGTGGTAGGCAAACACGAACGGGTCGAGGTCTCCATCGTCGAGAACCGCCTCGACGTTGCCCGTCTCGCAGGCGGTGCGCAGATCCTTCACCATCCGATAGGGGTACAGCACGTAGCTCCTGATCTGGTTGCCAAACCCAATCTCGCGCTTGGGGCCGCGCAGCTCGTCCAGGGCCTCCTCGCGCTTCTGCA
>UWSJ01000060.1 GCA_900549525.1 uncultured Coriobacteriaceae bacterium
CGCTCTCGTGCGTGGTGCTGCCCGACAACCAGGACCCCGACGAGTTCCTCAAGGCTCACGGCCCTGCGGCCATGGAGGAGCAGCTCAAGGGGGCGCGGCCACTGCTCGACTTCGTGGTCGACAAGAAGCTCGAGGGCCTCGACCTCTCGAGTCCGGGCCTGCGGCTCAAGGCCCTCGATGAGCTTGCGAAGATACTCGCGCCGCTCAAGGACTCCTACCTGCTGGGAAGCTATGCGCAGCTGGTAGCGGGGCGGCTTGGCACCGACGTCGAGGCCACCAGGGCCAAGATCCGCTCCACGCCGACGCCCCGACTTGAGGACGAGCGCCCGGGGGCCTCGCGCGGCGCTGTGGCCCGGCCCGAGCACGGAGCTGGTGCGGCCGGGAGCGCGACCTCAAGCGCCTACGGAAGGGTGGAGGAGCCCGAGGGCTACGTGGGCGTTCCGGATGACTACGTCCCCGAACCGGATTCCTACCCGCAGGAGCCGCACTTCGTGGGTGGTGTCGATTCGTCCGGTGGCCTCGGGGCTGGCGCGGAGGCTCTCACGCCGGTCGAGCAGGCCCAGCTCGAGGCCGAGCGCAACCTCCTTACCCTGCTGGCCGACCACCCGGACCTCTTCCGTCCCTATGCCGATCGCATCGCCGATCTCACCTGGGCCGATGCCCGGCATCAGGCTATTGCCTGGGCCATCCTCGCCACGCCGCCCGGCACGAGTCCCGCAGCTGCGGTCGATGCCGCAACCAAGGCCTTCCCGGAGGCCCCGCGCCTGCTCGCGTCGGGCGAGTTTGCCGTCACGAGCTCGTGGGACGCGAACAAGAACGTCGAGTTTGTCGTGAACGAGGTCGAGATTCGCTCCCTTGACAAAAGGATGGCCCAGCTCACGGCGCACGTCGACACGCCCTCTGCCACGGACGACCCCGTTGGGCTCATGCGCGAGCTCGACGAGCTGCGCCGTCGCCGGGAGGAACTCCGTGCGCGGCAGACCGCCGTGGGGGAGTAGTGGCTACCTGGGACAGGTAGGCTCCGGCACTGCCGCTGCACGCATGCAGCTCGAAAGGATGTATCGGCTGACGCACGGTTGGTCGCGTGGCCCTCGGATGGCGTGCAAGTCCGGGGACCGAACTATTCGGCAATAGATAGCGCAAAATCCGTGAGTTAGTTTGTAAGGTTCGGGTAATATAGGAATATCTGTGCATCGACAGTGCGTCGAGAGGAACTACGTGACAACCAAGAAGGCTAAGAACGACCAGAAGCTTCCGTCCGAGCTCGAGGGGGCCCTCGGTCAGCTGGTGGACACCGCAAAGGGCACCGGCAGCGTCACGGAGGATGACATCCAGGTCGCGCTGCGCGAGGTGGACGTCGACGACGACGAGCTTGAGGACCTTTACGGTGCCTTGCGCGCCCGCGGCGTCGAGGTCGTTTCCGGCGACGATGACGCCGACGACGTGAATGTTGACGACGAGGGCTCGGATGGTGACGAGGGCTCCGTGAGCATCGATTCGCTTGCGGGCGACGACCCCGATTCCATGCCCGTGGAGAAGATACCCGCCATTCCCTCCGCGCCCAAGCGTTCCAAGAAGGGGTCGAGCCTCAAGGCGCGCCGTCGCCAGGACGCCGCCACGGTCATGCTCACCGGCGACCCGGTGCGCATGTACCTCAAGGAGATCGGCAAGGTCGACCTGCTGACCGCCGCCGAGGAGGTGCACCTCGCCATGAAGATCGAGGCGGGCACCGACGCGGCCGAGAAGCTCGAGGCCCACGAGAACGGCGAGCTCGAGCTCTCCCGCGTGCAGCTGCGTCGCCTAACGCGCGTGGAGCAGGTGGGTCTGGAGGCCAAGCAGGCCCTCATCAGCGCCAACCTGCGTCTCGTCGTCTCCATCGCCAAACGCTACGTGGGCCGTGGCATGCTCTTCCTCGACCTTATCCAGGAGGGGAACCTCGGCCTTATTCGCGCGGTCGAGAAGTTCGACTACACGAAGGGCTTCAAGTTCTCCACCTACGCCACGTGGTGGATTCGCCAGGCCATCACGCGCGCCATCGCCGACCAGGCCCGTACCATCCGCATCCCGGTTCACATGGTCGAGACCATCAACAAGCTCGTGCGCGTGCAGCGCCAGCTCCTGCAGGATCTCGGGCGCGACCCAACTCCGGAGGAGATCGGCAAGGAGATGGGCATGAGCGCCGACCGCGTGCGCGAGATTCAGAAGATCTCGCAAGAGCCGGTCTCCCTCGAGACACCCATCGGCGAGGAAGAGGATTCGCAGCTCGGCGACTTCATCGAGGATTCCCAGGCTGTGGCTCCCCCCGAGGCCGCGAGCGACTCCATGCTGCGCGAGCAGCTCGACCAGGTGCTCGACGGCCTGGCCGATCGCGAGCGCAAGGTCATCAAGCTGCGCTTCGGGCTTGAGGACGGTCACCCGCGCACGCTCGAGGAGGTCGGGCGCGAGTTCGGCGTGACGCGCGAGCGCATCCGCCAGATCGAGTCCAAGACGCTTGCCAAGCTTCGTCACCCGAGCCGCTCCGGCAAGCTCAAGGACTACATGGAGGAGTAGGCTGCAGCGTAACGTTGCAGGTAGATGCATATAAAAGGCCCGCTGTTGGAGATGTGCTCCTGCGGCGGGCCTTTTTTGTGAGAATCTTCGAAAGCCGTATCGAACCGCAATCGAGTCGTGAAGCCTTGATGCCCCGGATGCCCCCGTTTGTACGGTTGTCTCCCGTCGCGTCTCCCAAACGGGCCCTCAATGCCCCGGATGCCGTCGATTGTACGGTCGTCCTTTTCGGCCATCGTACAAAGGGGGCGATTCGGGGCATTTCGGTTGTGAGCACCGGTGACGCGTCATTTGCAATCGTACATTCGGCGCGTTTTGGGGCATCGGCAGGTACGTCGATCGACACGGCCCCAGTCTGACGCTGTTGCTTCACTTATATAAGGAGACTTTTGAAAATCCCGAAGATAAGATGGAGGGGAGCGATCACGAGATAGAACTGAGCTTGAGGAGTTTCATCGTGACCGTCCTTCATGAGGTTGACGTATGCAACTAAGAGCATACCATTACCTACATTCAAGACGGCTTGGGGAACGAGACGAACCATCGTCGGGAGGGCACGGCCAAGCCACGCAAAAGAAAAACCCACCGGAAAAACCGGTGGGTCTAAAAAATCTGGCTCCTCGAGTAGGACTCGAACCTACAACAACTCGGTTAACAGCCGAGGGCTCTACCATTGAGCTATCGAGGAATGTCAACCGCTGCTCGGGAAACCCCGTGTACCGCAGCGCGATAGCTAGTATACAAAAGCTGTGGTTCGGTGCAAGCATTAATTTTGACGAATTATCGTGTGCTAGACTTTCCCCACGTGAGCCGTCGCCGTACGCCCGTTCGTGCGCGCCGACGGCAGGGCCGTTCCGTCGAATCCCGGGGAGTCGCCGCGTGTCATCTTCCAGCAAGGGCGCGTTCATTCAGACACAGAGTGCCAAGGACCTCTACATCCTGCGCCAGCTTGTCACCAAGGACTTCAAGCTCAAGTACCGCCGGAGCTTCCTCGGCGTCGTGTGGAGCGTGCTCAACCCGCTGCTCATGATGATCGTCATGTCGCTCGTGTTCTCGTTCTTCCTGCGCTTTGGCGACATCCCGCACTACCCGCTCTACCTCATCCTCGGTAACGTCACCTGGTCGGTTTTCTCCGACTCCACGGGCGCCGGGGTGGTGTCGATCATCGACGCCGCGTCACTGCTCAAGAAGGTCAAGGTCAACAAGGCGGTGTTCCCGGCCGAGCGCGTGCTGTTCTCGCTCGTGAACCTTGCGTTCTCGCTCGTGGCCGTCGTGCTGGTCATGGTGTGGGAGGGCGTCTGGCCCACCGTCTACCTGCTGCTCCTTCCCGTGTGCCTCGTGCTGCTCATGGGCTTCTGCATCGGGGTGAGCCTGCTTCTGGCGGCGCTCGCGGTCTTCTTCCGCGACGTCATCCACCTCTGGAGCGTCATCATGCTCGCGTGGATGTACGCCACGCCCATCTTCTGGCCCGTCACGATGATCGAGTCGGTTCCCTACGCGGCGGTGCGCTTCCTCATGCTCGTGAACCCCATGTACAACTACATCACGTTCATGCGCAACATCTTCATCAACGGCATGATGCCAAGCCCCGTCACGTGGGCCATGTGCGCGTTCTGGGCCGTGGCGGCGTTGGCGCTCGGCGGCCTCGTGTTCCGCAAGCTTGAGCGCAAGTTTATCCTCTTCATCTAAAGGAGGGACGCTATGTCCGAACGAATCCTCATGCGTCCCCAGATCCCGGGCGAGGATGCCCCGGTCGTCGTGGACGTGCGGGACGTCTCGATGGTCTTCAACATGGCCTCCGAGCAGCTCAACTCCCTCAAGGAGTACTTCATCAAGCTCGTGCGCCACGAGCTCTTCTTCAAGGAATTCCACGCGCTCGACCACGTGAGCTTCCAGGTGCGCCGCGGCGAGGCGTTCGGCCTCGTGGGCACCAACGGCTCGGGCAAGTCCACGATGCTCAAGATCATCGCCGGCGTGCTCGAGGCCTCCTCAGGCGCCTGCATGGTGAACGGGGTCATCGCGCCGCTCATCGAGCTTGGTGCCGGCTTCGACATGGAGCTCACGGCCCGCGAGAACATCTACCTCAACGGCGCCCTGCTTGGCTACACACCAGAGTTCATCGAGCATAACTTCGACCACATCATCGAGTTCGCCGAGCTCCAGGACTTTGTGGACATGCCGCTCAAGAACTACTCCAGCGGCATGGTGGCGCGCATCGCCTTCGCCATCGCCACCATCACCACGCCCGACATCCTCATCGTCGACGAGACGCTCTCCGTGGGCGACTTCCTCTTCCAGGAGAAGTGCGAGCGCCGCATCAAAGAGCTCATCGACAGCAACGACTGCACGGTGCTGCTCGTGAGCCACTCCATCGACCTCGTGGAGCGCATGTGCGACCGCGTGTGCTGGATCGAGAAGGGCCACGAGAAGATGATTGGCCCCACCGACGAGGTCTGCGCCGCGTACAAGAGCTACCAGGGCTAGCGTCGTGACGGGTCGTATCGACGTCACGGTCGTCGTGCCGTGCTACAACACCGAGACGTACCTTGACCAGGCGCTTCGCTCGATAGAGGCCAACGACCGCTGTGCGCTCGAGATCCTCGCGATCAACGACGGCTCCACCGACGGCTCGCTTGCCATCATGCGTGCCCACGAGGCGGCCGACTCCCGCGTTCGCGTCATCGACAAGCCCAACCAGGGCTATGGCGCCACCGTCAACCGGGGATTTGCCGAGGCGCGGGGCACCTACGTCGCCATCGTCGAACCCGACGACTGGGTGGAGCCGCACATGTACGACGACCTCGTCGACTTCGCCCGGGCGTTCTCGCCTGCGCTGGGGTCGGACGCCCCCGACATGGTGAAGACGCCGTACTGGCGCGTGGTGGGGTGCAACACGGGGCATGAGCGCAAGCTTCACTGCATCTACTACGGGCGCGTGCGTCCCAAGGCGCAGCCCTTCGTCCTCGCCGACGCCCCGCGCATGGTGCGTCACCACCCGAGCATTTGGAGCGCCCTCTACCGGCGTGACTTCCTGCGCGAGCAGGGCATCCGCCTTATGGAGCTCCCCGGCGCGGGCTGGGTCGACACTCCCTTTGCCTGGGACACGGCGTGCGCGGCCGAGCGCATCGTCTACCTCGACCGGGCGTACTACTGCTATCGCGAGGACCTCGCGGGCACCTCATCCAACCGCCGCATCGGGCCCATGTCATTCGAGCGCTGGGGTGCCATGGCTGACATCGTCGAGCGCCGCCGCGTCACCGATCGCGGCGTCGTGGAGGCCCTCTACTACGTGGGGCTGCGCTATGTCACTGGCGCTCGCCGCGAGGGGTCGCTCGATGACGCGGACGTGGCGCCGCTCGTGACGGCCATGTGCCAGAGGATGGACCCGAAGGTCGTGGCGGGGCTGCGCGACGCCTCGCCCTCCACCCGTGCGTTCGTCCTCGAGCGCGGTGGGCACACGGCTCCGCGCATGTCGAAGCTTCCCTATCTCGCGTCGCTTGCGGGGGAGTTCGCGTGGTCGTGCCACGTCAACGGGGCCGGCTTCGCACTCTCGCGCATCAAGCTCGCCCTGCACTAGCGTCGCCTTCGTAGCGCCTTCGGTCGTTCGGTGGCGGTGCGCCCCGTTTGCGGCAGCACGCCCACCCGCAACGGCAGGCCGGACACGAGCCCCAAAGATTCTCGCGCCCGACGGGCGTCAACCGTGCCACAATAGGCAAAGCCTTTAAGAGCGGTGCGGGACACCGGCAAGGCGAGGATACGGCTGGGCGCGTCGTGGGCCCGGCTCGCGTGGCTTGGCCGCGTACATCGTGAAGCTCCGTCGGACGTCCCGTGCCGCTTTCCCGGCAGGGGCGATTTTTAGTTCGAAGGGAGCCAGATGGGACAGACCCAGCAGCGCGGCGACGGTGTCTCCATGAGCGGGGAGACGCGCCCGGAGCCCAAGGCCACGATCATGGACGGCCCGGCGATGCGTCGTGCCCTCACGCGCATCGCGCACGAGGTGATCGAGAACAATCGGGGAGCGCAGAGCCTCGCCGTCGTGGGCATCCTGCGCCGTGGGGCAAACATCGCCTCCGCGCTCGCCGACGAGATCGAGAAGATCGAGGGCGTACGGCCACCCGTGGGCAAGGTCGACATCAGCTTCTACCGTGACGACGTGAGCCGTCGCATGTCCCCCGTGCTGCACCGCACCGAGATTCCCTTTGACGTCGACGGCCGTGACATCATCCTCGTTGACGACGTGCTCTTCTCCGGCCGTACCGTGCGCGCCGCCCTCGACGCGCTCATCGACTTCGGCCGCCCCGCCACCATCCAGCTCGCCGTCATGGTCGACCGCGGCCACCGCGAGCTTCCCATTCGCGCCGACTACGTGGGCAAGAACGTTCCCAGCTCGCACGAGGAGGACGTCCGCGTGCTCGTGAGCGATCTCGACGGCACCGACGCCGTCGAGATCTGGGACGTCGAGGAGGAGCGCCGCGCTAAGGCCGACGGCCTTCTGGGCGCACGAGCTGCTGCAGGCGGCGCCAAGGGGGGAGAGGCCCGATGACGCTCTCCGTTCGCCACCTCATCAACACCACCGAGCTTACGGCCTCCGACATCGCGCAGGTCCTCGACTGCGCACGCACGTTCGAGGAGGTCAACCAGCGGACCATCAAGAAGGTTCCGGCCCTGCGCGGCCGCACCGTCGTGAACCTGTTCCTCGAGCCGTCGACCCGCACCCGCTCCAGTTTCGAGATCGCCGAGAAGCGCCTCTCGGCCGACTCGCTCAACGTGCAGGGCTCCAGCTCCAGCGTCTCGAAGGGCGAGTGCCTCGAGGACACCATCAAGACGCTCAGCTCCTACGGCGTCGACCTCTTCGTCTGCCGTGCGAGAAACGCCGGCACGCCGCAGATGATCACGCGCTACACCGACGCGCACGTCATCAACGCCGGCGACGGCAAGCACGCCCATCCCACGCAGGCTCTGCTCGACCTTTACACCATGCGCGAGCACTTCGGCCACCTCGAAGGCCTCAAGGTCGCCATCGTGGGAGACCTGCTGCACAGCCGCGTGGTGGGCTCGCTCGCGCCGGCGCTGCGTACCATGGGCGCCGAGGTGACGCTCGTGGGGCCGCCCACCTTCCAGCTCGCCGACCCCTCGGCCCTGGGCGCCACGGAGACCTACGACTTCGACTCCGTCATCCCCGACGCCGACGTGGTCTACATGCTGCGCGTGCAGCTCGAGCGCATGGAGGGAGCCACGATCCCCAGCCGCCGCGAGTACAACCGGCTCTGGGGCCTCACCGACGAGCGTCACGCCCGCATGAAGGAGGGGTCCATCGTCATGCACCCGGGCCCCATGAACCGCGGCATGGAGATTGACGCCGGGCCGGCCGACGCCGCCAACTCGTTCGTGACGCGTCAGGTGGCCTCGGGTCTCTACGTGCGCATGGCCGCCATGTACCTGCTGCTAGGAGGAGAGTAATGCTGCTGATCAAGGGAGCCCGCGTCGTCGACCCGCAGCTGGGCCTCGACGCCGCCCGTGACGTGCTCGTCGACGGCGGGCGCATCGCCGAGGTTGCCGAACACGTCGAGCCTGCGGAAGGCACCGAGGTCGTGGAGGCGGCGGGCAAGGTGCTCGTGCCGGGCCTCACCGACATTCACGTGCACTTCCGTGACCCCGGCTACGAGTACAAGGAGACCATCGAGACGGGCTCGGCCGCCGCTGCCGCCGGTGGCTTCACCGACGTGGCCACGATGCCCAACACCAACCCCGTGACCGACACGGGCGAGGGTATTCGCTACCAGCTTGCCAAGGGCGACGCCTGCGGGCTCGTCCACGTGCGCCCCATCGGCGCCTGCACAAAGGGCGAGAAGGGCGAGCAGCTCGCCGAGATCGGGGACATGGTGGCCGAGGGCGCCTGCATGTTCTCCGACGACGGCCATGGCGTGCAGAGCGCGGGCATGCTCCGCACGGTCATGGACTACGTGCGGCAGTTCGACAAGGTCGTCGCCTGCCACTGCGAGGTGGACTCGCTCTCCAACCACGGCCAGGTGAACGAAGGCCGTGCGAGCACGCGCCTGGGGCTCGCGGGGTGGCCGGCTGCCGGTGAGGAGGTCGAGATCGCCCGCGACATCGAGCTTTGTCGCCTTACGGGCTGCGCCCTGCACATCTGCCACATCTCGACGGCACGGGGCGCTGCGCTCGTGGCTGCCGCCAAGGCCGAGGGCCTGCCCGTCACGGCCGAGGTGTGCCCCCACCACCTCTTCCTCGACGAGGACGCCATCGACGACACGTACAACACCAACCTCAAGATGAACCCGCCCCTGCGTACGGCTGCCGACGCAAAGGCCCTGCGCGAGGCGCTCGTGCGCGGTGACATCGACTGCGTCGTGACCGACCACGCGCCGCACGCGCCGCACGAGAAGGAGCGGGAGTTCGAGCAGGCGCCCTTCGGCGTGGTGGGGCTCGAGACGAGCCTGCCGCTCATGCTCACGCACCTCGTCAACCCCGGTCGCATGAGCTGGGAGCGCCTCGTCGAGGTCATGTGCGTGAACCCCCGCCGCGTGGCACGGCTCGACCCCGTGCGCGTCGAGGCGGGCTCCGTGGCCGACCTCACCCTCATCGACCCGGAGCTGCCCGTCGAGGTGACGCCCTCGTTCTTCAAGGGCAAGCAGCACAACTCCGCCTTCCTCGGTGCCATGCTCTGTGGTCGCGCTACCGACACCTTCGTGGCCGGTCGGCACGTCCTCAAGGCCTGCGAGCTCGCCTAGGACGAGAAGCGCGGCCAGACCGCCCGTACGTTTCACTGCTTGGAGAGGAGCAGCATGTCCATACCCACGCCCAGCCCGGCGCGCGTGCACGACTTCACCGTCGTCGACAACGAGCCCGTGGCGCAAGGGGTCTTTCGCCTCACGATCGAGGCGCCCCGGCTTGCCGCGGCCATCCGTCCCGGCCAGTTCATGAGCTTCGCCGTCCCCGGCGACCGCACGCAGCTCACACGCGTGCCGGTGTCCTTCTCGGACGCCAACGCCGTTCTCGGTACCGTTGAGACGTACTTCGCCGTCGTGGGAGACGGCACGCGCCGCCTCTCCCAGATGGCAAGCGGCTCCGCGTCCACGGTGCTCGGCCCCGGTGGCAACGGCTGGCACGTGCCCGAGGGCTGCCGTCGCGCGCTTATCGTGGCGGGCGGAATCGGCATCACGCCCATCGTGGCGGCGGCCAAGATGTTCCAGGACGCGGGTGTTCCCCACGACGCCGTCGTGGGCGCCCTCACGGCCGGCAAGCTCTGCGGCCTCGACGCGCTCGAGGCGCGCGGCTGCGGCGAGGTGCGCGTCACCACCGACGACGGCACGGCGGGACAGAAGGGCTTCGTGACGGCCGAGGTTGAGCCTATGCTCGCCACGGGTTCCTACGACGTGGTGCTCACCTGCGGCCCCGGGCCGATGATGCGCGCGGTAGCGGGTTTGGCCGAGGCCAAGGGCATCTTCTGCGAGGTCTCCGTGGAGCGCATGATGACCTGCGGGTTTGGCGCGTGCAACACCTGCAACGTCGAGACCGTCGATGGCATGAAGGGCGTCTGCACCTCAGGCCCCGTGTTTGACTCGAGGAAGGTGGTCTGGTGAGCGAGGAGCAGACGACGATGAGCGGCGCCGGTTTCGCCGAGGCTGACCAGCCCCGTGTGTGCATGGCCGTTGACGTGGCCGGCGTGCCCATGAAGAACCCCATCAACACCGCTGCCGGCACCTACGGCTTTGGCTGGCAATACGAGGGCTTCTACGACGTGAGTCAGCTGGGCGCTATCACCACCAAGGGGTGCGCTGCCGAGCCCTGGCAGGGTAACCCTGCACCCCGGATGACCGAGATATGTTCGGGCACCATGAACTCCGTGGGCCTGCAGAACCCCGGAGTGCGCGGCCTGGTGGAGCAGTCCGGCGAGTATCTGCAGGGTCTGCGCGACAAGGGCACGGCCGTGATCTGTCAGGTGGCGGGTCACTCCGTGGACGAGTACGTGCGCGCAGTGGAGCTCTTCGAGGAGCTCGCGCCCTTCGCCTCGGCGCTCGAGATCAACATCTCGTGCCCCAACATTGCGGCGGGCGGCTGCGCCATGGGGTCCACGCCGGACGGGGCGAGCGAGGTCATTCGCGCCGTGCGCGGACGCACCAAGCGGCCGCTCTTCGTGAAGATGGCTCCGGAGCGCGTGGTCGACGTGGCCCGCGCGCTTGAGGACGCTGGCGCGGACGCGCTCACGCTCATCAACTCCGTCCCGGGTATGGCCATCAACGTGCACACCCGCAAGAGCAAGTTGTCCCGTCCCACGGGCGGCATGTCCGGCCCCGCCCTGCATCCCATCGCCGTGCGTATGGTGTGGGAGGTCCATAACGCCGTGAAGCTGCCCATCGTGGGCGTGGGCGGCGTGATGAGCGGGGAGGATGCGGCCGAGTTCATCCTCGCCGGCGCCACGAGCGTGTCGGTGGGCATGTCCAACCTCGTGGATCCCACGAGTGCCCCGCGCATTCTGGGCGAGCTGACCGAGTGGGCGGAGTCCCAGGGTGTCCGTGACATCAACGAGCTGATAGGGGCCTTCGATGGGTAGGTTCGACGCGTTGGCACCGCGCGAGCGCATCATGGTGGCGCTCGACTGCGGCATTGACGAGGCTCATACGCTTGCCCATGCGCTGGAGGGCCACGCGACGTGGCTCAAGGTGGGCGTAACGCTCATCTACGCCGGTGGCCTGCCGCTCGTTCGCGAGCTGCACGAGCGGGGCTTCAAGGTCTTTGTCGACGCGAAGTTCCATGATATCCCGCATCAGATCGAGGGCGCCGTACGCGCGGCTGCGCTCTCGGGTGCCGACCTCGTGACCGTGCACGGCTGCGGTGGGCGGGCCATGCTCGAGGCGGCACGGCGCGGGGCGGAGGCCGCGCAGGAGGAGACGGGGCACCGCCCGCTGCTGGCGGCCATCACGGTGCTCACGTCCATGGACGCCGCGGCGCTCGCCGAGGTGGGCGTGGCGCGGCCTGTCTCCGAGCAGGCGGCTGGCCTTGCCGCGCTCGCCCAGCGCTCTGGCATCGACGGCGTGGTGTGCTCGCCCCGCGAGGCGCGTGAGATGCGCGGCCTGCTGGGCGGAGACGCGCTCGTCGTGACCCCCGGCGTGCGGCCCACCGGAGCAGTCCTGGGCGACCAGCGCCGCGTGGCCACGCCGGCCGAGGCCGTCGGGGCGGGGG
>UWSJ01000061.1 GCA_900549525.1 uncultured Coriobacteriaceae bacterium
CGCCGCGGTCGTCGCGGGAGCCGTAGCCGCCACGGCCGCCGCGGTCGCCGCCGAAGCCGCCACGCGAGCCACGGTCGTCGCGGGAGCCGTAGCCGCCACGGCCGCCGCGGTCGTCACGAGAGCCGTAGCCGCCACGCGAGCCGCCGCGATCGCCGCCAAAACCGCCGCGCGAACCGCGATCGCCACCTCGGTCGTCACGGGAGCCATAGCCACCGCGATCTCCGCCACGGCCGCCGCGGTCGCCACCGCGACCACCGAAGCCGGCGCGCTCCTCGCGAGGCTCGTCAAGGCCCAGGGCAACGAGCGGGTCAATCACCTTGTCAAGCAGGGCAAAGAGCTGCTCGGCATCGTCGGCGGTAAGGCCCGGAACGAGATCCTCGCCCTTACGCTCGGCGGCCTCGGCGCGCTCGATGGCGTCGTCCTCGGCACGCACGACAACCTTGCGCATGTCGGGCTCCTCCGGCTCGACACGGGCCACGAGGTCCTTGGCCTCGGCGTCGGCGAGCACGGCGTCAAGCTCGCGCAGGCGCATGCCCAGCAGGTCGGCGATCTCCTTCTGCTCCATGCTCGGCTTGAGCTGCAGAAGCTTCAGCGCGCGCACGAGCGTGCTGGCCTTGCCCTGGTTCTCCTCAGCAGCGCGCTCAAGGGCAACGCGACGACGGAACAGGAGGTTCTCGGCACGCTTTACCTTGGCCACGAGCTGCTCGTTAATGTTGGTCTCCTCCGCGGCGTCCTCGGACTCCTCCTCGGCCTGAGCGGCCTGGCTGTCCTCGGCGACCACGTCGTCATCGATGTCAGAGGTCTCGACGTCCTCCTCGACAACCTCGTTCTCGGTCATCGTCTCGTCGACGGTCTCGTTGTTCTCGTTCTCGAACTCGGACATTGCGTCTCCTTCTCGCGCCTCCCGGCGCATAGCGGGCGCTTCCGCGCCATCGTGCCGGATTCTCCAACTCTGATCATCCGTGTCATTCGTCTCGGCCCTTCCGGACGCCCGGCACCAGCGGTCTAGTGTACGTTTGCGCAGGGGTGCGACCGCCCGCGAACCCCACTTCCCCGCAAAAGCGCCGCAACTACATCCAGGTCGCGCGGGAAGCCTCGTACGCGCGGCCGTTGCCGCCCAATAAGCCGCCTTCCTTGCTACCCGGCACGTCCGCGCGCCATGAACTACGTCAATAGTGCAGTTTCTTTGACCACTTCCGGAGCCAAGGATAAACCGTCTTTTAAAACCGCAGGTCAAGAGCACCGCCATTTCAGCCCCTGCACGAAGCGAAAAACAAAACAGCACTATTGACGTACCTGTTGTTAGCCGTCCCCGCCTTTCGCTAGTTTGCGCATACGCGACCCCGCAAGATGCAAACCCGGAACGCACCGCACGACGGGGCGCCCGTGCAATGCCCAGCTCTTCTACCAGCAAGAATTCTCGGCTTTCAGGTATTGGTCGAGATGTCTACCGTTATTGGCAATTCTTCGATTACCGGTCGAACGACCCTGCCGACGCCAACCACCGCAAGCCGTGATAGCGTTACTGCATGTCGACCATCATTTGTGACATATCCGCTTGGGAGTACTGGCGCACTCCGCCCGACGTCATGGACGCGCGGCCGCTCGGCACCGCGGCAACGCATCATCCCTACGATGCGTCGGATCCCAATGGCCCGAAGCCGCCAGTCCCCCGACTTCGGGCCAACGCCCGCGGGGCGGACGCGCTCCTTCATAGTCGGCTTCTCACAGATCTGAAGGGGCTCTCGCTTCCAATCCGCGTCTTCACCGACGACGTTGCTAGCTACCGGCGCGGCATTATTAGCCAGCCGCGACGCATTCCAGCCAATCTGCCTCCACGCTGCATCGTTAGCTTAGGCGGCGGGCTGAGCATCCTCACGCCAGAAGCGACGCTGCTTCTGCTGCCAGGCCGCCCAGGGGCATCTCATCTCACCAACGCCGTTCGCCTTGCAAAGATTTTGTTCGAGGCCACAGGCATATTCACGCTCGCCCCCTCTGAGACGCGCCTCCAGACAACGATCGATGCCCTTTTCAAGAGCGGGGCCTTCAATCCCGACCAATTCGCAAGCGAGGGGGTGTACGGGTATAGCGACGCCAAGGGAATCCCTCTTGGCGATCACGATCGCTGGGGCAACAAGATTCAATGGCGTCCAGTGTTGAACAGACGAGGCCAGCTAACCGATATGTGGAAGCGCCCTCCCATAACAAGCGTTGAGAACATCACGGAGCTACTCGACGAAATCGCTCGCAATGCCGACTCCCGCACCTACTCCGTTCAGAGGCGCGCCCTTTCGATGACCATGAACGGCTCCGCCTCCCCCGCTGAAACAAAGGCCTGCCTTCTCCTCTGCGCAGGCGTTCACAACGGCGGCGAGTCGTGGGGCAACCCGTTCTTGAACCGCCATATTCCCTATACGCACGACGCCAAGATTCTCGCCAATAGGGAATACGCCATAGGCGACCTTTTGTGGCCCGACCGAAAGACCCTACTCGAGGTCCAGGGCGAGGAGTTCCATGCCGACGACCTTGGGTTTCGTCTCGCATCCGGAAGAACCGCCGCCCTTGAGAGCATGGGCTTCTCCGTAGCTGAACTCACCCCAGCTCAAATGGCAAACCTTGAACTTATCGACACGCTGCTCCCTTCCCTTGGAAAGAAGCTGGGATTTGTTCCTCACGTCCCCACAGCGGCATACCTCAAGCGCCGTTCTGAACTCCATCGGGAGCTGTTCTGCATGCCCTACGAGCCCCAGTGAGCCCTCGGAGGCGTCGCCACTGGCAAGAGATACGTCAATAGTGCAGTTTTTCGCATCCCGCTTGGGTATCTGACAACGAGCAAGCTGTTTACCAGCTGTTTTACAAGCCAAATCTACCGACTAGTTGTACGGCTCGCAGAAAACTGCACTATTGACGTACTTCCTAGTTTTTCACGACACTCCCACTGGTGCCGCGCGCAACGACGGACCGCAAGCGGCGCGCGGCCGCCCGTAACCCAAGCAACCGCACGCCGCCGACGGCCCATCTACTGTCGCAATCTCTAATTCTGCCGATATGTGCTCAGGAAGTCAGCGATGTCCTCCATGCACTCGCGCAGGATGCGACGACGCGGCAGGTAGACCACGCGGAAGTGATCTGGCTGCCCCCAGTTGAAGCCCTTTCCCGGCACAATGAGCACATGCTTATCGTGCAGAAGGTCAAGCGCAAACTGCTCGTCATCGGTAATGTTGAACTTCTTCACGTCAAGCTTCGGGAAGATGTAGAACGCCGCCTTGGGCTTCACCGCCGTGATGCCGTCGATGGCATTCAGCCCCTCGTAGACGCACTCACGCTGCTCGTACACGCGCCCACCCGGCACGATGTAGTCGTTCACGCTCTGGTGTCCCCAAAGGGCGGTCTGCACGATGGACTGCGCCGGCACGTTGGAGCAAAGCCGCATGTTGGAGAGCATGTTCACGCCCAGCATGAAGTCGTGCATGCAACGCTTGTTGCCGCTAAGCACCATCCAGCCAATTCGATAGCCGGCGATCATGTGGCTCTTCGAGAGGCCGGAGAACGTAACGCACGGCAGGTCGGGCGCCAAGCTTGCGATGGAGACGTGCTCCAGGCCGTCCATGACGAGGCGGTCGTAGATCTCGTCCGAGAAGATCATGAGCTGATTCTCTCGGGCGATGTCGACGATCTCCTGCAGCACCCCGCGCGGGTACAGCGCACCCGTGGGGTTGTTGGGGTTGATGATGACGATGGCCTTCGTGCGCGGTGTCACCTTGGCACGAATGTCGTCCATGTCGGGATACCACTCGGCCTGCTCGTCGCAAAGGTAGTGCACGGGCGTGCCGCCAGCCAGCGTGGCGCATGCAGTCCAGAGCGGGTAGTCGGGGCTGGGGATGAGAATCTCGTCACCGTTGTCGAGCAGCGCCTGCATGCACAGGTTGATGAGCTCGGACACGCCGTTTCCGGTGTAGATATCCTCCATCTGAACGTTGGGCAGTCCCTTAATCTGGGCGTATTGCATGATGGCCTTACGCGCCGAGAAGAGTCCGCGCGAATCCGAGTAGCCCTCGCATTCGGGCAGCTGGTAGCGCATGTCCTGGACGACCTCGTCTGGCGTGCGGAAGCCAAAGGGCGCAGGGTTGCCGATGTTGAGCTTGAGGATGCGCTGGCCCTCGGACTCCATGCGGGCCGCCTCGTCCACGACGGGACCACGGACGTCATACAGCACGTTGTCGAGCTTGGAAGACTTCTTGAACTGGCGCATGGGAACGCTCCTTTTCGAGGTACCGCTGTTGGAGGCCGGGGATTCGGCGTGGTCGTTGGGAATGGATGCGGCCGCTGGCCGCCCGGTAGCTCGTGCGAAGTCGAGCATCGCAGGAGTCGGGCCGTCACCCGTGACAAGCCACGATTCCGGGACGTCAAGAATCCGTGCGAGCAGTGAGGCGGCTGCCGGACGCGGCGTCACCTTGCCGCTCACATACTGGCTCACCTGGCTCTTGCCAAGCCGTTCCCCCAGTTCAGAAGCGGCGTGGATGAGATCCGACTGCTTGAGCCCCCGCTGGTCCATAGCCGCCTTCAGGCGCCCTGCAAAACCATGGTCCATGCCGCCGCTCCTCTCACCCGCGTCAATCTGGCCACATGTCTGCCGATAAGTTCAATTTCTTGATCAATTTTGAACTTCCAGTAAGTCATCTGCCCTTGAGGTTCAATTTAGTCCCACTCTAGCACCTTTTCGTCGGTCGACTAGTAGAAGGGAGGTTCAATTTTACCAACGGCGCGACCACCGCAAACGCGGCCAACCCCCTGCGAGCGCTATTCTGTTCCCACCAAACTGCATGTCGGAAGGTTCCTCATGAGCAATAACGGCCCGATATCCTCGCCCGCATCCTCACCCGAAGGCACTCGCCCCGCATGGAGCCCGGGCTTCAAGGCCCTCCTTGCCGCGGCGGCTCTCGCCCTTGCACTTGCATCCATGTTTGCGGCCTGGCACGTGTCTCTGCATGAAACGACGCCGCAGGAAATGCTCGTGGCGGGGCTTGGCGGAGCACTTGTAGTCCCCTACCTCTGCCTATACGCCAGCCTCATCTGGCACTCGGCGCTTTCCGACCTCTCCGACGACGCCACGATGCTCGCCTGGACGCGCCGGCTGCGCGCATGGCGGCTTGGCATCGTCGTGATCTGGCTGCTTGTGGCCCTGCCCGTAGCCGTTCCCTTTGCTGCGTCACGTCTCCCGAGCAACCGCATCGAAGCCTACGAACGCACGCTGCGCGAGCATCCCGTCGACGAAGAGCGACGGGCACACGACGCCATATACGGCACAGGGGCTTTTGACAAACTGGCTGCCGAGAGCGGAATGTCGGCCGAGGACTACGTCACCTATTACTACGCCGGCATAACGGCGAGCGACATCCAGAAGGCCGTCGTCAACTCGGCCTTCCTTGCCGCCGAGCTCGCCACTGGCATCGGGCTTATCGTCTCGCTCGCGGTAGGCGCCGCTGGCTATGGTGTCTCGGTCCCGGCGCTACGCCACATCCGCGGCCGCATTCCCCGCATCCTCCCCGCCAACGTAAAGCTCAAGCCCGAGCAGGTCGACGCGTCCCTCCCGGAGAAGGTCGCCCACCTGCGCAAGCGCGTTGGTAAATCCGCGCGCTTCTCGTTTGCCTTCACCTGGGACGAGCCGCTTGACCTCGACGGCGACGCCAGCAAGAGCCGAAGCGCCAAGCGACGCCGCAAGCGCCAGGGCGCAAGCACCACAGGAAACCCCCGCGCCGACGCCATGGCAGAAATCGCCCAGAGTGCCTCGATTTCTCACCTGCGCCTCGCCGCCTTCTGCTTCGTTGCCTTTGCGGCGCTAGTTGCCGCCTTCATCGTGCTGGGCATTCGGTTCGGCTTTTTGGAATAGCCGGCATTCGCACGTTGCATCGCACCCGAGCGGTGAGAAGACTCCGAGCACGAGTACCCAAGAAACCATGTGAGTCACTGCAAACCCGTGCGAAGCCCGTCGTGTACTTCACCCATCACGTCCGAGATGGCCGAAAAGCCAGGCCTGGGCAGCCGCACATACAAGCTCGTGAAGTTCTAGCAGCAAAAGAGCCGGGGCGAACGGGAAGCACTGCTCCCGCCCGCCCCGCCACTCCAAACCCTAGACCAGCTTGCCGGCGCAGTGGTCGCACGCGTGCTGAACGGCCTCGGCAACCCAGCCACGCAGCTTCCACGTGCGGCTTACGAACTTCCCGTTCACGAGCGCGTCGAACTTCACGGAAATGAGCTGGAAGCGGCGCACCTCCGTGGCGCGATCGAGCGAGAGGCAGCCCTCGGTTGCCCTGTACGGCGCCATGGAGGCGATGACCTTCGGGTTGTACATGACCTGGATGCCCTTCTCGCCCTCATAGGCAATGACGGCCTTGGTCGAGCCAATCTGGTTGGCGGCCAGGCAGGCACAATCGTCAAGCGAGCCCAGGGTGTCTACAAGGTCCTGGGCCACGTCGGCGTCCTGCTCAGTCGCGGGCTCCGCCGGCTGGCTCAGAAACTGCTCGTCCTTCACGATTTCCTTGATCACGATTGCACCCTTCTCGCTTGATGACGTCATTTCCAGCAGAACGATTCTTGCATAATCCCGCGCCTGATGGAAAACGTACGCCGTCACGCTCGGCACTTGAGGCCGCAGATGCTCTCTCGCTCAGGAGGCCCCTTGCACGTTGCGCATCCTCACCGAGCGCATCGGACGCGAAGCGTATGGCTGATGGGGCTGTCGGCACCGGCCACATCGCGCAGGAGGTCGAGGAAGTAGCTCCCGCTCGACGGCAGGAGCCGCCCTCGCTCGTCCGCGGCGCCCTCCCCACGCTCTCCGGGGCCCTCTCCGCTCAGCACCTCATAACTCGACCGGTCGTACAGGGCCGTCTTTCCCACGCTTATCCACAGGCCCCCAACGCGCGCGATGCGCACGGCCAGGGTGCCGTCACGCCACCTGCGGCACCTACTCGACACGGGATCGAAAACGACCTGCTCCTTGCCCGTGCGAAGGTCAACCAGACGGAGCCTGCCCTCCTCGGGCCATTTGTCGGCAATCGCAAAGCGTGAGAAGCGCTGCGTCAGGCATACGTCATAGAGGCGGAGGATGCGCTCCGAAAGGCCTGCGGCAGATATACCGCCCTCCGCCTCGGCCGCATTGCCTGCGGCCCGCTTCTCCTCAAGCTCGCTCAGGTACAGCTCGACGGGCGTCATCCCGGCAGTCATGGAGAACTCGAACATGAACCATTCCGTATAGGCCAGGTTCATCTGCGTGATCTCGTTCATCGTCGCGCCACGTTTGCGATATACAAGCGGCTTCACCGCACGCTCGAACTCGCCCCGCGAGCGCTCAAAGTACTCGGCTTCCCTATCTTCCCAGCGCAGAAACGCCGCATATAGATCGTCGCAGACCTTCTCGTGCACGCGCCCGGCCTCACCAGTGCCTCGCCTCTTTGCCATGCACCCTCCCGTGCTCGCATCTCAACGTGACGTCGAGCGTATGGGAGCGGCAAAGGCCTCGCAGCGAAATGGGCAAGAAAGTCAACCACGGTCAGACACGAATCAGACTCGCGTCTTACAGAATATGGCAGCCCCTGTCCGCAACACGCCCCATTGTTGCATCGTTTGTCATATACATGCAGGTATATGTCGTAGCGTGAGATTGCTCCGCCCCTTCACGTTATTCAGTTTCTTGTCGAGTACTGCATATTATTATCTTCGCGCTCATCGAGCGGCTCAGACGCGCACCCCCGGCAGTTCCAGTGCTATAAATGCGCGCACGCCCCACCCCTCCGATTAGACCCTCGCAAGGCGCCGACAACCGAACCGGTCGCGCCTCCAATAAACCGTTACCATTCTCTAGCAACCACCTCGAGGAAGAGCCTCATGGACGCACTCGATAACCGCACACTCAAGCCACTCTGCTCCCTTACCGTCAGGGATTCCATCTTGCGCTTAAAGCAAGCGGGAATCCCCGAATGGCAGGGATTCGAGGCTCTGTATCTCTGGTTTATTCAAAAATCCCTCGCAGGTCGGCCAGTCCGACGCCCAAGCCGCGTATTACCTTGTCTAGCAAATGGCATCGAAAAGTGGGTCGTCGAGGACGAGACGACCGGCGACCTTTCCGCCGTAGCCAGTCCCTCTGCCAGCAAATACATCATCAAGCTGCACTCCCAACGCGGTATTCACAAACCTGCCTGCGTAGACTTTGCTGCAACGCTCATATATGGCAGTGGCCCCAAATACGAAAAGCAGGAAAGTATGGTTCAGCTCGATGACGACACGAGCGTCATCCTCTACAAGCACCAAGAAAAGAGCCCTTCCTCAAACAAGACCAACAAGAGGGTCTATAACGATGCCCTCCTCGTCTGCATGGCATCGCGTCTGCCCGTCGGCGTATTCAATAAAGTCTCCAGCGGTCTCTACTTGCCCAGTCTTTACTTCGTAACCGACTTTGATGAAACGTCCGGCATCGCAACCCTGCAGGGCCCTATTACCTCGCTTGACGACGCTCGGTTTGGCACGGCAGAAGATGCCGCCATTGCTAATACCCTTAAAGGAACCTCGACCGAAGAATACGTCGACCCAACAACGCGCGAGCGCATCTCCGTGGTCGTAGCCAAGCGAACCAGACAGCAGTCGTTTCGAGATCAGTTGCTTCACGCCTATAACAACAGCTGTGCCGTTACCTCCTATGACGTTCCCGCGGGTCTTGAAGCCGCGCATGTCTGGAGACATTTTGGGAGGGCTTCTCAGACCGCGCCTCACGGAATCCTGCTTCGAGCGGATATTCACCGCCTCTACGACGCCCAGCTCTGCTCAATCGAACCGGAAACACATAGGTTCCTGCTCGCGGAGTCAATACGCGATTCCCGATACCGAAAGTACGACGGCCGGGTCATTCATCTTCCCCAGTCAGACGACCTTTGGCCAAACGAGCGCGATCTCGAGGTGCACCAGAGCAAGTTCTTGCTCGCAAATTCCGCCTAAGTTCGTGGAGATAGGTCGGATAAGCGACTCGCCTCACGATAGTTGGCCCACGTGCTTCCATCGATCGATAACCTCTCATCATCCGACATCTGAGGGGAAGCGAGGGGCCACTTTGGAAGAGATCAAGGTAGAGAGCTATCTAATCGTCGTTCACGATATTGACGAGGCGAGCTTCGGGGAGGAATTTGGGTGCCTTGAAGACAAAGAAAAGAACAGATGCCCGATTAAGGTCTCAGTCGAATACGGTTGCGATCTAGATCCGAGGAAATATGACTTGAGCCCCGATGAAGATAGCGATGGGTACATAGCTGCCTAGCCACGAGCACAGACGATGACATCGTAGCGGACGGCCTTGCCGGAGACGGCATGGCTGGGACGGGCTCCGGCGAGCGGCTCGGCCTTCACGGGGCGCTTCACGACCACCTTGCGCCGACATGCTGCCAGCGCCGCGGCAAGCAGCGCGTCGGCGTCCTCGCACGGCGGCTCCAGATGATGCAGCAGCTGGAACTTCTTCTTGACCGCAGCGCTCTTGGTGCGTCCGGGAAACATGGGGTCGAGATAGACCACATCGGGCGGCGCAGGCAGGCTGGCGAGCACTTCCATGCTGTCACCCTCCACGAGCCGCATCCGGCTCACGATAGGCGCTAGCTGCGGCTCATTGGCAGCCCGCTCAAGCGCATCGGCGAGCAGCGCGGCAATCGTGGCATCGCGCTCGCACAGCGTCACCGTAAAGCCCGCCGCCGCGAGCAAAAGCGAGTCCTCGCCAAGGCCCGCCGTGGCGTCAACGACCGTCGGAGCCACGGCGCCCCTCACGCGCGCCGCACGAACGAGCAGCTCGCGGCCCAGCCGATCCGGCCGCAGGCGCGGCAGCAGCTCGGCGAAGTCCTCCACAAGCTCCAGCCTGCCGTCAGTAAGCGCCAAGCCACGCGGCGTACGCACCAGCCATGCGCCGCCCTCGGCCACACCCTGCCCGACGGCACCCCGCTGCACCGCCCGGTCAACGCCCTTCTCGGTAGCAAGACGTGCGCGCTTCTCGGCCACATGACCTCCAAATGCAAGGGCTGCGTAACTTCGAATAGACGATGTCACCATACCGCACCAAGCGGGGCACACCGACATGGCAGCAGTCGCATACAGGGGGTATGCGGCGCACGACCGGAGGCCCGTATGCAGGCAAGCGAATCCAAGCAGACCAGCGCAGTTTGAGACGGCCGGCGCCACCACGATTGCCGAGGTCAAGAGCGCGCTCGATGACGCCCGCCGCGCCCATGACGACAACGACAACGCCTGGGTCATGATGGCCATGCACGGCGAGTTCGGGAGCCTGCGCAGCTTGCACTCTACGGAGCTTTTATCGTCATATGGACACGCAAACGCTCCTGAGCGTGCAAGCTGTCGGCGACGCCCGCACAG
>UWSJ01000062.1 GCA_900549525.1 uncultured Coriobacteriaceae bacterium
ACCTCATGGTGGTGCTCTGCGGCGAGTCCGAGGCGCAGCCCGTGGTCAACACCGGCTCGCTGTACTAGGCAGGGTGAATCGACCGGCACCGACCCCGTCATGCGACGCAGGCCGGTGCCGCCACATTTAAGATCGGCGGCGTCATGGCACGCAAGCAATACCCCCTTCGCATAGATCCCGAAATCTGGGCCGCCATCCAGCGGTGGGCCGATGACGAGATGCGCAGCGCCAACGGCCAAATCGAGTGGATGCTACGCGAGTCGCTCAAGCGCGCGGGAAGGCTGCCGGAGAAGGACGCGCGAAATAGCCCCGCTAAGAATGAGTAGAAACAAAGCGGCCCGGTTACCCCTTCCTGAACAGGGCACCGGACTGCTTTTTGGGATGTAACTAACTGTTCCCCGTGGCCAAAAAGTAAAAGTTCATTGACACTCCCCGACGTGCCCCATTTTTGAGTCTCAGTTTCGGCTCAACCTCGGGCGCAAGGACCGGACCATCTGCGGATGCGGCCGTAGCGTTGACTTTCTAACAATGGCATTCGCCCGACAGCGGCGTCCCCCTACCCCGCCTGCCGAATAGCCTGCTCGAGCGCCGTCGCGTCCCCAGTGAAGTGAAACGCCTCCATGCCCGCCACGCGGGCACCTTCGCAGTTGTCGGCGTTGTCGTCAACGAACAGGCACTCCGAAGGCGCGAGCCCGTAGCGCTCGCACAGCAGCTCGTAGATGGCGGGGTCGGGCTTCATGAGACGCTCGTCGGAGGACACGACGACCCCTTCGAGAACGGGCCGCACCGGTGCGTTGCCCAGCTGCTCCTCGATGCGCTTCGAGGCGTTCGAGAGCACGAACAGATGATATCCCTCCTCGTGGAGCCTGAGCGCGAGCTCGTTCACGGATTCGATGGGCTGCGAGAACCTAATCCACCCCTCCATGCACGCGTACAGGTTGGCATGGAGCCGCTCCGGCAGCTTGGCGCGGGCGACACGCAGCATCGTCTCCTCACTGATGGTTCCCGAGTCGAGCAGGGCCCACTCGATACGACCAAACAGCGCATAGAAGAGCAGATCCGCATCCTCCGGAGTGTCCGTGAACGCCTTCGAGAATGCACGGCCGTCGAAGGTCATGAGCACGTTTCCCATGTCGAGAACGATGTTCTTTATCTTTCCCACACGCACCTCCGACCTGTCGCCCCATTACGCACGCACAAGCTTACGCTATGAACCATGGCTGGTCTGCGAGCCGCCCGGCGCGGAAGACGTCCTCCGCCGCCAAACGGTATTCGTCCGCACGGCGAGCCTTCCGCACGGCCCGGCGAACCGCCTGCGGCTCCTCGAAGACGCAACTGGCGTACGTCCACCACTCCTTCATGCGCCACACCGCGTTACCGCCGATCTCCGCCTCGTAGGCGAAGAACAGCTCGTCGTGGAAACGATGCAGCTCGTCTTGGGTAAGCGGCGCCCCTCCCGACAGCACGCGACCGAGTGCCGGGTTGGCCACGATACCGCGCCCGAGCATCACGTGGCGCGTCTCCGGATAGGACGCAACCAGAGCCTCGAAGTCGCCCGGCGAGAAGACGTCGCCGTTATACGCCACGGGAAACGACGCCCGCGCGAGCGTCTCCCCGTACGGCTCCCAGCGCGGGCGGCCCTTGTAGAAGTCCGCACGCACGCGCGGGTGCACGACGATCTCGGCCAGCGGGTACGTGCAGTACACCTCGAGAACCTTCTCGTACTCGGCATCATCCTCAACGCCAAGCCTCGTCTTGGCCGAGACGGGCAGCGGCGAGCGCGCGCAGACCTCGCCGAGAAACGCGTCGAGCGCCTCCGGGGCGCGCAGGAACCCCGAGCCCTTGCCCTTGTTGAAAACCGTCCCCGATGGGCACCCCAGGTTGAGGTTGACCTCCTTGTAGCCCATCTCGGCAAGCAGGCCCGCCGCCCACACGAACTCGTCAGCATCCTTCGTGAGCAGCTGCGGAATGACGTTGAGTCCGCGGTTTCGCTCCGGATCGAGCTCCTTCATGGGCTTGGGGCCAAACGCCGAACCCACGCGCGGCGGCGCCACGAACGGCGTGTAATAGCGGTCAAGCGCGCCAAAGCACGCCGCATGGACGCGCCGGAACGTGCTGCCGGTAATCCCCTCCATGGGGGCAAGCGAGAAGATCATCCGAAGCCTTACTAGATACCCTCAGCTCGAACCAAAAGGCCCAAACCATCGTTTGGGGGCACGGCCGTTTTCCGTTATGAGCTTAACAATAGAAGTGGATGTCTGACGTATGGACGTGGACGTGTACCGGCTCTCCCAGCTCGTTTGACCAGAAGTAAACACGATAGGATCCTATGGTGAACAGGCTAGGCAACCTTCAGCCCACCTGTCGCAGCGAACCTATAGATGAGATGTGCATTATCCCTGAGAAAACGCTCGAAACGCTTCTTTTCCGCCTCCGAGAAATGCCCCTCCCAATCGATCCAGATGTATGAGGGAAGCTCGCAGCGGGCCGAGTCGAACCCATCTTCGGTAGGGCGCTCGAAATGCACGAGCACCTTCTTAACCCCGTCCTCATTGAAGAGCTCGGAATGCACGACTTCCGTCCCGTCACCAAACGTAAGGTAGGGGTACAGCATGCTTTTCCTCCCTCAACCCGAGCCTATTATTATCGCTTTGCAACAGTGTAGACCAGACCATCCCTCAGTCGAAGCGAACGCTGCAAGGTTCGATATGACTCGCTAAGCCCTCAGAACTACGATTCCGTAGTCCAGATCGCCTCCCAAACGTATGATTACCAGTCAGGATGTCACTGCGCCAAAACGGCGGTAAAAGAGCTATGGCGCCCCGTGTACCACCCCTAGGTGGTATGCGAGGCACTTTTTCGTGCGAGAACGGGCCGCCCGCCATGGGTTGGCGCGTAGACGCCGCCGCGTCGTCTCAGAAGGGGGCCACAAAGAGCGTCGTTCAAGATTCCCCTGGGCCCATAAGGCGGGAGCATCCACCCCTACCGGCAGCTGCGCAAATGCTCCTTCAGCTCCGCCGGGACGCGACGGCTCTCGACAGCCTTCTGGATGGCCTTGCGGCGTGTCCATTCGTCGAGAAGCGCATCCGCCCCACGCCGTTCTAGGTATGGGAGCGCAGCTCCTGGCTGGCGCACCACCGCTTCGGCAAAGTACCAAGCGCGCATTATGTTGAGGTAGTAGGCGTCGCTCTGCGCTGGGGGCACCTCGCCACGCACCGACGAGCCGCCCCCAGTGCCCACCAGCAGCCGCGCTCCCGCCACGTCATCGAGAAAGCACGAGTCGAACCGCTCTGCCAAAAACTGCGCCATCAGCACCCGAATGGCGAGGCGCATAATGTAGCAATGCCCCGATTCAAGCCAGTGCTCAACGTGCACGAGCGTTTCGTCCGGACGCTTCTCGAGCACATGCACGGGCAGCTGGTCACACGTAGCCCAGTTGTCGACGTGCGGCAGGAACGCCTCAATGCGAGCAAGCGCCGCATCGTAGTCTCGTATGAGCCCGATGGCGAAGGCGTGCACCTGCATCTCCTCGAAGAGCTGGTGCGGAAGCCCCTCCAGAAACCCCGACGCATCACCCCGCCGCATAAGCTCGCGAGCAATACGCCGCAGCTCAGGCGTACGGACGCCCACAATACGACAAGGGTCGACGCCCGGAATCAGCGAGGCAATAAACGCCCGGTATCCAGCATCGACACACCCGGCAAGCGACCTGCACACAAACTCGCTCGCCGTGTCATCGCCAAACCCCGGCAGCTCACGGCGCAGCACATCCTCGAAGGGCTCATGCTCCGCGAGCGCCAGCAACCGGCCCTTCTCGGTGCGAGCAAGCCGCTTAAAGTATGCCTCCGCGCTCATCGCGCGCCGCTTGGAGTAGAACCGCGCCTGTGCCAACAGCCGCACGGGCTCGTGCGCCCTGGTGTAGCGCGCACCCCTCCCCGCCCGATGCGCCGCCAGCCGCGCCTCGACGTCCGTCGCATAGCCCGTATACAGACTTCCGTCCCCGCACTCGAGCACATACACATACTGTTTGAGCGGATCGTGTAATCCAGTCCCGTTCATCGCATCCTCGTCGAACGAAAGAAAATCGAGCGCCGCCTATGCAAAGTAGAACAGGTCTTCGAACTTCATGTCGAGCGCAACGCACAACACGAGCGCAAGCTTTGCCGTAGGGCAGAACTGACCCGTCTCGATGGAGCTGATCGTGTTGCGCGACACGCCTACCATCTCGGCGAGCTGTGCCTGCGAGAGCCCGTGAGCCCGGCGGACCTCGGGGAGATGGTTGTGGAGCACAAGCTTCTCGTCCACGGGCTACGCCCTCGGGAAATAGAGGGCCAGGTTCATCACAACGAGCATCCAAGAGAGAACCGCCGACACAACGAGCGCGCGGCCCCTCAGCTTGAGCGCCATGTACGTCTGTCGTCCGGCAATCGAGGCAAACGTAAGGGCGAACAGGTCATGGCACTCCCAGCCCAAGGTGAGCGCGCGATACCCCACAAGCAGGGTAAGCACGGCGGCCATTGCAAAGCCGCCCCAGCGCTCTCCCCTGCGCAGGACGTCGCGCTCGTATTCTCCCTGCCCCCCGTTGTCAAGCCTGTTCCTGAAGAGGATCTCCTTCTTGTCCATGATGCCTCACATGCCCTGACGAGATGACAAGTACACTTGGCGCCATTATGCTATGGGTGCCAAGTGTACTTGTCAATGCTAGGGACACGACCGACAGCCATACGAGAGGGACGAACTCATGAAGATCACCGTCATAGCCGTGGGCAAGCTCAAGGAACGGTTCTGGAAGGATGCTTGCGAGGAGTACCTCAAGCGCCTGCAGCCGTACGCAAAGACGGCCGTGCGCGAGATCGCTGACATCGACCCGGCCAAGGCCGGAGGCGTGGAGACAGCGCGCAACAAGGAGGGTGCGGCTATCTGCGGCGCGCTCGACGCCCTTGCCAGCTCCACGCACGTGGTGCTGCTCGACATCGGCGGGCGCGAGCGCTCGAGCGAGGAGCTGTCACGGCGGCTCGACGCGCTCGCACTCGGCGGCACGAGCAACTTCGCCTTCGTGATCGGCGGGTCGGACGGCGTGAGCGAGGCGGTGCGCACCCGCGCAAACGAGACGCTCTCGTTTGGCCCCATCACCCTGCCTCACAACCTCGCGCGCGTCGTGCTCCTTGAGCAGCTCTATCGCGCGCAGAAGATCTCGCGCGGCGAGCCGTACCACAAGTGAGGAGACGGGGCCCGGTACTGGTACGGGGCCCCGTCACACAAGAAAACGCATGCCCATGCCACTCGCCCGCGGGCATGCCCCCGTTCACACGAGAGAAGGCCGGACGCCTCGCAGAAGAGACGTCCGGCCAACGGCGGGCATATGTCCTGAAGGGCAACTCGTCTTGCGGGGGGCGACCCTACTTGCCCCAGACCTCCTCGGCAATCTCCTTGACGAGGGCGAGCTTGGCCCACTGCTGCTCCTCGGTGAGCTTGTTGCCGATCTCGCAGCTGGCGAATCCGCACTGCGGGGAGAGGTAGAGGTTCTCCAGCGGCACGTACTTTGCCGCCTCGTGGATACGGGCGATGACGACGTCCTTGTCCTCAAGCTCGGGGAACTTGCTCGTGATGAGACCCAGGACGACCTTCTTGCCCGGGGCAACCTCGGCAAGCGGGGCAAAGCCGCCGGAGCGCTCGTCATCGAACTCGAGGTAGAAGGCGCTGGCGTTCTCCTTGGCGAACAGGAACGGAGCCACCTTGTCGTAGGGGCCGCTTCCGGCGTAGGCAGAGTGGTAGTTGCCACGGCACACGTGCGTGGTGACCGTCAGATCATCGGGAAGGTCCTGCAGCGCGAGGTTGTTGACCTTGAGGTACTTGGCCGCCTCGTCCTCGATGCTCACGTCGCCCACGGATCGAGACTTCCAGTAGCCCTCGTCCACGATCATGCCCCACGTGCAGTCGTCGAGCTGGATGTTGCGGCAGCCCGCGTCGTAGAGGTCGCGAATGACGGTGCGATAGGCGGCGCCCAGGTCCTCCAGCAGGTCATCGAGGTTGGGATAGACAGCCTGAGTCTTACGCTCGTGATCCTCGTCGCGGAAGAGCTCGCAGAGCGTCTGCGCCGGGGCGGGAATGGTCTGCTTGGCGACCACGCCGTCCTCCTCGAGGGCGTGCACGAACTTGTAGTCCTCAACAAAGGGGTGGTTCTCGCCGGAAATCTCGCCCGTGACCCGTGCCGAACCGTGCGTGGTCTCCTCGCCGTGGAAGAAGTAGCCATGGTCGAGCTCGACGTGCTCGATGCCCTGGAGCCCCCACATGAAGTCGAGGTGCCAGTAGGCGCGGCGGAACTCACCGTCGGTGATGACGTGGTAGCCAGCGGCCTTCTGCTTGGCAACAAGGTCGCGGATGGCCTCGTTCTCGACCGTACGGAGCTGCTCGGCACTAATGACGCCGGCCTCGTGGTCGGCGCGGGCCTGCTTGAGGACGTCCGGGCGCAGGAAGCTGCCGACGTAGTCGTAGCGGAAGGGTGCGTGAAGGGTTCCCATGAGTGTCTCCTGTCTGGTTGGGCCTCGGGAGTCCGAGTCGCCAGGACGGACGAGGCCGTTGCCGTCGTTGCTGACGCACCCAAGGCTACCGTGCCTTTTGGCTAACGAGAAATACTCGTTAGGGATACGAATCCATAGCCTGTATCTATGGTTACAGCCAAGGCAACCTTCCGTCGCCAATCACTCAAACGTTTGCACGTCGGATGTTTGGGATTATCTCAGCTGCGGACTAGAATGAATGGTTACGACCAGGGGGAACTGTCCCAAGACAGGAGGGCTTCACCATGACCACCAGCAAGAACTTCACCCGCGCGGGCCTCACCCGCCGCAGCTTCCTTTCGCTCATGGGCGTCGGCGCCATAGCCGCGCCGCTCGCGCTTGCCGGGTGCGGCGCCTCCCAGGGAGCCACCGCCGCCACGACGGCCGCCGCATCCGCCGACGCCGCGTCGACCACCGACCTCGGCGGCGCCGCGCTCACTTTCGTCGGCGACGACGCCTTTGCCCCGTTCCGCTCCATGCAGCCGCAGTCCGACGGCTCGCAGAAGCTCGTGGGGCTCGACATCGACGTCATGGACGAGATGGCCAAGCGCCTCAACTTCACCTACACCTTCGAGGCCCAGGACTTCGCTGCCACGCTCGCGTCGGTCCAGAACAGCAACACCTCGTTCACCATGCCCATGAGCTCCAACGACGAGCGCAAGCAGACCTTCGACTTCACCCGTGGCTACTACCAGCCGCTCGTTGGCGCGCTCTCCAAGGGTGGCGAGCCGCTCCAGACCCTCGACGCGCTCAAGGGCAAGAAGCTCACCTGCACCTCGGGCACCGTCCAGAACAAGTTCATCACCGCCGCCCTGCCCGACAACGAGCTGACCACCTTCGACGGCGGCGACCAGTGCCTCCAGGAAGTGCTCGCCGGCCGCGTCGACGTCTACATCTGCGACGGCGCCGAGGGCCTCGCCATGCAGCAGGCAAACCCCGAGACCGTGCTCGGCCTGCTCCCGGCCAATGACACCGACCAGTACGTGAGTGTCTACCGCATCATGGCCAAGAAGGGCGCCACGTTCATCCCCGCCTTCAACGCCTGCGTGGGCGAGATGATCTCCGACGGCACCATGGACGAGCTCATCGCCAAGTGGACGAACGAGAGCTTCACCTGGGGCGATAAGGCCGCCGAGGCCGCCACGGCGGAGTAGTGACCGCAGGTCGGCCGGGCAGACCATGAGCCTCAACTTCGAGATAATCGCGCCCTATCTCAGCATGTTCTGGGGCGGGCTGGCCGTCACGGTTGAAGTGACGGTCGGCTCGCTTCTGCTCGCCTTTGTCCTCGGCTTCGTTCTGGCCGTCCTCAAGGTGCTGCCGTGTCGGCCTCTGCGTCTGCTGCTTGCCTTCTACACCTCGATTTTCCGCGGCGTTCCCCTCATCGTGCTGCTCTTCATGGCCTACTTCGGCACGCCGCAGCTCACGGGCTACAAGATCACGATGTTTGCCGCCGGCGTGCTCACGCTGGGCCTCAACGGTTCGGCCACGGTGTCGGAGACGCTACGCGGCGGCATCGAGGGCGTCGACCGGGGTCAGTACGATGCCGCCCGCTCCCTCGGGATGCGCTATCCGTCCATGATGGCCCGCGTCATCATCCCCCAGGCCCTCCGCTCGGTGGTGCCCGCCCTGGTGAACGAGGTGATCACCGTCCTCAAGAGCTCGGCGCTCGTCTCGGTCATTGGGCTCATGGACCTCATGCGCACGGCGCAGAGCATCCAGGCGTTCACCTATCGTGCGTTCGAGCCGTTCTTCGTGGTGGCCATCATCTACTACGTCATCGTCATGGGTCTCACCTGGCTCGGCGGGGTCTGGGAACGTCGAGCGCGGGGCTAGGCGGGTACCCGGCTAACGTATAGAAAGTAATCGTCTCTGCTATGGCCGAACCCTTGCGCATCGCACGCGACGGGTCCATGCTCATCCCCCGTGAATCAACGGAAGGATGAGCCCGTGGCATCTGCCAGTCTCTCACGCTCGAACGAAACTACCGCCAGCTCCCAGCGACGCAGCGCCGTCCCCGGAGCCCTCGCTTCGGCGGCCATGTTCATCGCCTGCATGGACACCTTCATCACCAACGTTGCCCTGCCCACAATCGAAGCCGAACTTGGCGGCGGCATGGCGGCGCAGCAGTGGGTGGTCGACGGCTACACCCTGCCGTTTGCGGTCCTGCTGCTGCTCGCGGGCAACCTCGCCGACCGCCACGGGTCAAAGCGCGTCTTCGCCCTGGGCATCGGTCTGTTCTGCGCGGCGTCGCTTGTCTGCGGGCTGGCCACCAACATCGGGATCCTCATCTTCGGCAGGGCGCTCCTCGGCATAGGCGCGGCCCTCATCCTGCCCACGAGCATGACGCTCATCAAAGAGGGCTACCCAGACGGCCCCAGTCGCTCCAAGGCGCTGGCCTTCTGGGGCATCGGCGGCTCGGCAGCCTCGGCCGTGGGGCCCATTCTTGGCGGCATCCTCGTCCCGATTCACTGGAGCCTGACCTTCCTCATCAACGTGCCGCTCTGCCTCGCGATACTCGTGTTCGTCCCCAAGCTCGCGCCCTCCCCGTGCACGAAGGCACCATTCGACTTCCGGGGCCAGGCGCTCGCGCTTGTGGCGCTTTCCTGCCTGGTCGGCGGCATCATCGAGGGCGGCTCCATTGGGTTTGTTGGGTTTCCACTCGCCCTGCTGGCAGTAGGCGTCGCGGGCGGGGCCGCGTTTCTGTGGTCACAGGCACACACGGATCACCCCATGATGCCGCTCGATCTGTTTAGCTCGGCAAACATGAGAATGGCCATGCTTGGCGGCTTCTCCATGATTCTCAACTGGAACGGCCTCGTGTTTATCTCCACGCTCGCCCTGCAGCAGCACCTGGGCCTGCCGCCCTTCGTAAGCGGCATGGCCTTCGTGCCGTCGGCCGTGACGGGCATCGCCGGCAACCTGCTCAGCGACCGCCTCATCGGCAACAGGGGCTTCCGAACCTCGTTGCTCTTTGGCTTCTCGTGCATGCTCGTCGGATTTGGGCTGCTCGCCCTCGGCTCACAGCAGCTCGCCCTCTGGCACGTGGCGGCAGGCACCATCATGGTGGGCTTCGGCGGGGCAATTGGCACGCCCGCGCTCACGGCGCTCGTGCTCAAGAGCGTGCGCTCCGAGCAGGCGGGTATCGCAAGCGCGGTCTTCAACACGATGCGCCAGGTGGGAGGGGCCGTGGGCGTGGCGGTCTTCGGCGTCTATGCCACGGCCCTGCCCACCTTCGCCGACGGCCTCACGGCAGCGTTCTGCACGTCGCTCGTACTGGTATGCATCATGCTCGGCTACGCGCTGCACAGCCGCGATCTCGGAGCTTCGCGCGCATAACGGGTGGGGCTGCGCGACGACGAGCTGCCCCTCGTCGCCCTTCCCCAGCTTGCCGTGCTGCTCGCGCCCTTCTTCCTCGCCGGGGCCATCCTCCCGCTCACCGACGCCACCTTCTTCTCCTGGTTGGGGTCGTTAGTCGGCCTGTAGCGGCGAGCATCACTCGACGACGGGTCTTGGCTGCTGAGACGCGACGAGAAGGCGGCTTGGGCATCATCTTGGCCCCTGGAATGAAAACGGGCAAACGTCCGAATTCCTCAACGAGACAGTGCGCTTGGGCCAACTGAGTGATCTAACAACGCAGCGCGAGTCAGGTTACACGAAACGCAGGAGCTCGTGTAAGGGCGGACACAAAGGCCGCGCGATGGCACGCTACGCGACTCGCTGGGCCTGCTCCTGGAACTCCTCGCCCCAGGACCAGAGGGCGTCGACGACCGACTTGAGGCTG
>UWSJ01000063.1 GCA_900549525.1 uncultured Coriobacteriaceae bacterium
AGGTGGTCTTGCCCGAGCCCGACGGGCCCAGCACCGCCACGAACTCGCTCTCGCGGAAGGTGACGGACACGCCGTCGAGCGCCTTCTGCACGAAGTCACCGGTCCTGTATGACTTGCGGATGTCCTTGATTTCGATCATGCGAGTCCCAACGGTTGTGAAACGAACGCGACAGCGAGTGCGCTAGTGATAGAGCGGCAGCTGGCCGGTGACGGGCGAAATCATGTCCGCGTCCATGGGGGCAAAGCCCACGCACGTCCAGCGGCTGCCCGAGGCGTCGGGCGTGAGCTCGGTGCGACAGGCGTCGCGGATGCAGAAGAAGTCGAGCCCCTCCATGAGCCCGCGGCTCTCCGCCCGGCTCACGAGTGCCGCCAGCGCCCGCTCGCCGTCAACCGCGAGCACGATCTTGGGCTCGCCCTGGCGCACCCACGCCGCGAGCACGTCGGCGTCCACCGCCGTACGCGCGAGGCTGCCGCCAAACTCGAGCCCGATGGGCCCGCACGACCGGTCGCCCTCCACGTAGCGCTGCGTGCCCGCGAGCAGGGCCGCCGCGCTCGCGTGCGCCACCTGCGCGGCAAGCTTGCCGGCGCTCATGCCCAGCGACCGGTCGACCACCACGTACTGACGCACGATCGGCCCCGTCACCTCGGGCGCCTCCGAAAGGTCGTTCATCTCGAGCTGCCCCGTCTCAAGCGTAAGGTCCATCCCTAGCACTCCTCCTCAAGCACGCGACGCATCTCCGCCTGCACGGCATGGTCGACGTTGGTGCCAATCACGCGCTTCGCCACCTGCTTCACGGCGTAGCGCCCGTTGCCCATGGCGCACGAGTGCCCCACGAAGCGAAGAATCTCGTAGTCGTTCATGGCGTCACCGAAGGCCATGACCTCCGATGGGCCCACGCCGTAGTGCTCCATCACCTGCCGAATGCCGCTCGCCTTGGAGACGCCGATCTGCATGGCGTCGATCCACTTCTTGCCCGACGGGGCGAAGACGAACTTGTCGCCCAGCTCGCGCTCGAGCACGTAGGCCATGTCCATCACGTAGTCGACGTTGTCGCAGAAATACGACGCCTTGATGATGTTGACCTCGGGGCCGGGGGCGTGATGCAGACGCTCGGCGTTGGGCAGGTCCTTGTCCATCTCACGCTCGTAGACGGCCTCGTCGTCCATGAGGAAGGTGCGCGTGCGGTCAAAGAGCGCCAGGTGGAGGCAGTCGAACATGTTGCCCACCTGCTCGAGGCGCTTCACCGCCGCGTGACTGTATACCTCGCGGTCGACGAGCACGCCCTCGCAGTAGACCTGGCTTCCGTTGGACGCCACGAAGTCCATCTGGTCGACGACCGGCTCGAAGAACTCGCAGAGCGTGTCGTAGCGACGCCCCGAGCTCGCCGCAAAGTGAACCCCCCGGTCGCGAAGCTTGCGGATGAGGTCGTAGGTCTCCGGCGGAACATGGGAGTTCTCGTCGAGCAGCGTGCCGTCCATGTCTGACGCGATGAGCTTGATCATGCGGCTCCTCCGTAGGTTGACGCGGTTGGCGCCCGGTCGGCACGGCGCCGACCGGGCGCCTCGGGCCCGAGGCCCGCCCTTCTCGCTAGCCTACCCCTCCTGCGGCACCGCGAAGCGCGCCACGAGATCCTCGAGCACGTCGACCATCGCCTCAAGTGAGCGCACGGGGATGAACTCGTGCACGCCGTGGAAGTTGTAGCCGCCCGTGGGCAGGTTGGGGCACGGAAGCCCGCGAAACGTGAGCTGGGCGCCGTCGGTGCCGCCGCGAACGGGAACGGCACGGGCGTCCATGCCGCAGGCGCGCATGGCGGCGAAGGCGTTGTCGCGCAGGAAGTCCAGCCCCCGCAGGTGCTCGGCCATGTTGCGGTACTGCTCGCGGATCTCCACGGCAACGGTGCCCGCCCCGTAGCGGCGGTTGAGGAACTCCGCCGCGTCGCGCAGCCGCCGCTCGCGACGGGCGAACTTCTCGGCGTCGAAGTCACGCACGATGTAGGTGAGCGTGGCGTGGCCCGCGGTGCCCTCCACCCCGAGCGCATGGAAGAAGCCGTCGTAGCCCTCGGTGTGCTCGGGGCGCTCGGCCGCTGGCAGCAGCTCGTCAAACTGACGCAGCACCGTGATGGCATTCACCATGATGTCCTTGGCGCTGCCCGGATGCACCATGACGCCCGTCGCGGTGACCGTGGCCTGGCTTGCCGAGAAGCACTCGTAGTTGAACTCGCCCAGGGCCTCCCCATCCACCGTGTAGGCCCAGGCGGCGCCAAAGGCGTCGAGGTCGAGCAGGGCCGCGCCGTGGCCAATCTCCTCGTCGGGCACGAAGGCGACCTTGAGCGCGGGGTGCGGCAGCTCGGGATTGGCGACGAGTCGCGCGAGCAGGGCCATGATCTCGGCCACGCCGGCCTTGTCGTCGGCGCCGAGCAGCGTGGTGCCGTCGGTCACGACGATGTCCTGGCCGACGAAGCACGCAAGGTCGGGCACCTGCTCGGGCGTGGTCTGGACAGGTTCGCCGTCCACCACGCCCGCCAGGAGCGCGCCGCCCTCGTAGCGCACCACGTGCGGACGCACGTTGGAGCCGGGCGCGTCGGGCGCGGTATCCATGTGGGCGATAAGGCCAAGGGCAGGCAGGCCCTCGGCCCCTGCGCTCGCCGACAGCGAAGCCGTGACGTAGGCGTGCTCGCTCACGACAGCCTCGTCGAGCCCGAGGCCGCGCAGCTCGTCGGCGAGGAGGTTCGCGAGGTCGAACTGCTTGGCCGTCGAAGGGGTCACGGCCTCGTTGGCCGGGTCGGACTGGGTGTCGACGCGCGCGTAGCGCAGCAGCCGCTCAAGCGCGTCGCTGGGCTTGGGGGCGTAGGCCGCGTCGCCCGGAGCTGCAGGCGCGGGGGCAAACTCGGTGGCGCTGGCGGGCACGGGGCCTGCGGTCTTCTCGGTCATGGGAGCTCCAATCGTCGCATGTTCCTCGCGACTATAGCAAGACGGGCGGCGGCGTGGCCGCAGGCGGAACCACACTCCAGCCGCTCCCCGGCCCCACCCGGCACGCCCGTGCGCCAGCCGACCGTTCCCAGAGCGAGTACCATAGAATGCTGTCAAGAAACGGACGCGGGTGCTCCGCGCGCGAAGGGAACCAGATGCCCGACAAGCTCACGGGGCCGGCAAACAAACTGCTCAAGTACACGAGCGTCCTGCTCGTCATCCTCGGCGCCGCCGCGTTCGTGCTCGAGGGCACCATCCTCGTCGCGCTGCTCACGGAGGGGTCGGCCGCCTTCGTCGACGACCTTCGCGGCTCGGGCCTGCCCACCGACGCCATGACGACCACGGTCGCCGTCACCGCGAGCGCCGCCGTCGGCCTCCTCACGGCGCTGCTCGAGATCTGGGCCGGTCGCTGCGGCCTGCTGCTTCGCCAGGGCAGCGGCACCTCCGACCGCTGCCAGACGCTCGGCATCGTGCTCGCCGGTCTCTCGGCCATCACCTGGCTCACCGACCGCATCACCACCGGCACGCTCGGCCCCGCCGACTTCGCGGGCCTCGTGCTGCACATCGCCGTCCCCGTCGCGTTCTACGCGGCCGCCCGCCGCGAGGAGCGCGACGACTTCTGGGAGGGCATCAAGGAGCAGGCGGTCATGCGGCCCGCCGGCGCGCGCACGGCCGCACGCATCAACGACCGCTTCGTGCTTGATGCCGTCTCCGGGATGATGCGTCCCGCACGCGAGGGCGAGGGCCCGCAGGTCGAGCTCCTCTCCCTCGACGAGTACGAGCGCCGCGAGAACGATTCCGCCGTGGCGCGCCACCTCGCCCACAGCGCCCGCTCCATCCACCACTGCACCGCGAGCACCTTCGAGGACTCGGTCTACGGGTCGCTGCTCATCCCGCGCGAGGACCTCCTGGCGTCCAAGATGCCCTTCGACTCCGACGTGGCGCTGGGCTTCAACCTCGAGAAGGGCCACCTCGAGCTCGTGAGCGACGACGCGGACGCGGCGAGCTTCGTGGCCTTCTACCTCGAGAACCAGACCCTCGTGAAGCACTCCCCGGCAACGGTGCTCTTCGAGCTCTGCGACCTCGTGGTCCACGACGACATGACCTACCTCATCGACGTGGAGGACAAGCTCGACCACCTCGAGGACAACATGAGCGAGGACGTCAACGAGATTCCGCAGGACTTCACCGACTTCGTGATGCGCACGAGAAGCGACCTGCGCGTGCTCGAGAGCTTCTACCGCCAGCTCTCCGACGTCGCCGACTCGGTGGCCACAAGCCCGGCCCGCGTCACGAGCGAGCAGACGACCGAGCTCTTCCGCGTGCTCTCGAGCCGCACCGAGCGCCTCGCCGCCGACGCGCGCAACCTGCGTGACTACGCCCTGCAGATTCGCAGCATGTACCAGGGCAAGATCGACGTGCGCCAGAACAAGCTCATGAGCGTCCTCACCATCGTGTCCACGATCTTCATGCCGCTGACGCTGCTCACGAGCTGGTACGGCATGAACTTCGAGTACATGCCCGAGCTGCACAACTCCTACGCCTACTACGCGATCATTGCCGTGGCCGTGGGCATCGCCACCGGCGAGGTTCTCTGGTTCAAGCGCAAGCGCTGGTTCTAGGGCGGCGTGGGCGGAGCAACGCGGGCGGAGCAACGGGCGAGACGGCATGGGCAGCGGCGCGCGGCACTCGGCACGCCCCGGTGGCACAACGCAGCGCCATCCGCCCCGCTTACCGAACAACCCCACCGGCTAGCAGCGATTACCTACCGCCCGGCAACCTTCGCAAGAGTCCCCATATTTATCGGCCCCTCCCGTGTCATGCTCGCATGAGCGACGTCGCCCCCTGCGACGCCCACAACAGGAGGAGGCCTCATGGCCCACAGAAACGGCCTCGCGCCCGTCGACTTTTCGCGCGTGTACGCCATGTACGCCGGTGACCGGAAGTTCCTGGAGGACGCATGGGATGAGTTCTGTGCCCTCACCGACCTCGACGAGTCATCCATGGAGACCGAGGACGACCGGCTCTTCATCCACTCCGTCTTCAGCGAGTGGGTGCTCTTCGACTACGACATCCACCGCGGCAAGACCCCGCTCGAGAAGTTCGTCACGTGGCCGCCCAGGGGCTGCGGCTCCAACGTGATCTCCACCTACACGCAGGCGGCAGCGACCAACTTTGCCTCGACCTTCCACATCCTGGGCTACGACGAGGCCACCCACAAGGCGACGCTCGAGAACGTGGCGGACGGGCTCGTCTACCGCGTGCTTGACCCCAGCTTCATGCAGGACCTCGCACCCGAGGCAAGCGACGGCTCCCCCGCAGGCCCCCTACGCGGCCTGCTCTGCGCGCGCATCATGCGCATTCGCGGCACGTGGATGTTCGCCGGCAACCTCATCAGCTACACCGACGACGAACCCACACCCGAGGAGCTCGCCGCCATGCGCGACCAGGAGGGCGAGCACGGCGACGAGTTCGTTGAACTCATGCGGGCCGTCTATGGCCGTGCCCCGCTCACGGCGGCCGACAGCATGGCCTCGGGCTTCTCGGCACTCACCGCGTCCGAGCGCGACGAGCGGCTTGCCGCGGCGCAGCAGGAGTATGCCGAGCTACAACGTGGCCTCGAGCTCGAGGCCGACTGGGACGCCCTGCGCCAGATGATTCGCGAGGAGGACGGCGAGGGCTCTCCCGTAACGCTCATGGACTCGATCGTGGGGCAGGAGCGCGTCGACGCCATGGGCGAGGACGAGCTCCTGCACGCGCTCCGGCCCATCATGGCCGCGTGGAACCTCCTGCCGCACGACATCCTGAACGGTCTCTCCCCCGTCGAGGACTACGAGGCCCGCTACCCGATCGAGGACTGGGACGAGACAGACGAGGAGGGCGACGACGCCTCATAAAGCCGGCGGCCGTCTCACGCAGCTTGCACACACAGGAGCATATGCGAGCAATTCGCGCGACAAACGCTCCGTGACGTGCAAGCTATCACACGCCCCCACACAGCTTGCACCCCCACGCACATTTGCGAGCGATAAACGCGACAAACGCTCCGTGGCGTGCAAGCTACCAGACGGCACCCGGCAGCTTGCACGCATGTGCACATTCGCTACTTCGCGACAGTGACGACGCGCTCCTTCGCGCGCTTCTCGGCGGCGGCGATCTTGTCGAGCTGCGCGCGCGAAAGCGGCCGCACGCTCGGCTCGACCATCGTGTTGCAGAGGGAGAGCACCCGCTCGGCCTTGTGGGCCAGCTCGTCGATCTCGGGGTACGGCTCGAAGCGCGTCGACGCCTCCAGCATGGGGTCGATCTCGCCTCAACTCGGCGGGCATCAACCCGCCACTCCGACAGGCATTAACCCGCCATCGCAAAGATCGCCGCAACGAAAGCCACCGTGAGCACAGTGATTCCCAGGATAAACGCCCGGCCAGACCAGGAGCCGAGGTTGACGGTCCAGCCAACGCCAAAGCGCTTGGGCACGAAGCAGCTTGGATCGTCGCGGTTCACATAGAACACGCCCGCCTTCCAGCGCTCGTCCTCGTCGACCGTGGGATCTCCGGTGCCAGCAGGCGAATCCAGCAGGCGCGAGCCGCTCTGTCCACACCACAGCCCCACGCCCGCGCTTGCCACCACCGCCACCAGCGTAACTATCAGGACGAGTATGCCCGCAAGGCTAAGGCCCATAAGTCCGGCGTCGGACAGGACAAAAAAGACCATCGACGCCGAAAGCGCGAGCCCCTCGCCGAGCAGCACGATGCTTTGAAGCTGCGCGAACCTTCCATAGGCAAGCGCGGTGGCCACAGGCTTCGTACCGCCCGAAGGCTTGCGGCTCATGAGGATGCCCGCGTGGCACACGATCATGGTCACAGCCAGAAACAGCTGGATACCCAGAGGAAGCGCCACAGACAGCGGGCTCTTGTCGGCCCAGCTGTTCACCTGGCCGTCAAAACCGGCTTGCATGGGGATTTGCCCGGGCATTGTTGGATAGAGCGCCACAATCAGCGCGGCGGTTGCCAGGATGATGGGCACGTAAAGCAGGTTCCACCGCAGCGGCAACGGGGCCGGGGCCGAGCCGGGCAGCAGCGCCGTGGCGCTATGCGCTTCCTCAACCTGCCAGCCTTCGCTTTTCTTGAGCGCGAGCACGCGCTGGCGGCACACGAGCATGCCGAGGAAGCCAACGGCTGGCAGGACAAGCGACGCCCCCACGAACGCCGCGATGTTGGCCCCGGCCCACAGGCCCATTGCGAGGCACAGGAACGTAAGCGCAAGCACCGCCGTTGCATAGCCCACGCGCAGTCGCCGGACCCGCGGGTCTTTGCTAACCAGCGCCGGCACCGTAACCGCAAAGGCCTCGCCACGCGGCGTCAGCCAGGGCATGGCCGCCGTAAACAAGCCCGGCAACAGCAGGCATGTGGCAAGCGTTATGTTGAGGGCGACGCTGACGGTCGTAGATGAATCGGTCATGATAAGGCCCCTTTCGAGCCGGGCGTACAGGTATGGAGCGTATGAGAGTCAGAGGCTAGGCGCGTTCCGCCGTCCTTTGTGCCGCGCGTACGAAATCTTCCGCCGTGCCCCCGCTCGCGACAAACTCCGTGAGCAGGCGCTTGAGGTGGCCTTCGAGCTCATGCTCGTCCATGCCGGCCGTGGGCTCGGCAGCCGCATCGGCCACAAAGGCGCCCTTGCGGCCCAGCATGAGCACGTAGCCCTCGTCGCGCAGCGTGGCATAGGCCTTGTTGACCGTGTGCAGGTTGATACCGAGGTCTTGTGCGAGCGCGCGCACGCTGGGCAGCGCGTCGCCCGGCCGCAGGTCCCGCACGGCGATACCCTTCACGATTTGGTCACGAATCTGCTGGTAGATGGGCGTTTGTGACATCTGATCTATCACGATGACCACAGGACAGGACTCCTCTCTGCGTGGCATGAGCGTAGGGATTGCGGCACGCTGCCGGGGCTTGGCCGGTTGCGGCACGTCGCCAGGACATGATCGGCTGCGCCGCGCCGCTGGGACACGATCGGCTGCGCCCCTCACCCGCAAACCCCTCCAGCTAGTCCCATCATAGCCACTTCTGTTCTATTTGCAATAGAGCAGATATATCAATATCATCCGATTGGGGACGGGGTCAAACGGACTCATTCGGAGGCAAACAGGGGCACGCCCAGGGCACCTCCCAAGAATGGGGACAGGGTCAGAGAAGCCGCATAGTAAAAAGGACAGGCCCGGCAGCGTCCATTGATTGGACACTGCCGGGCCTGTCCCTCTCGGGATCATGTGACCCCGCCTGACCCCTTCCCCACCAGGGCCACTTTGACCACGCTCCCAGCAGGACCGCCGGGCCCAACGAGCCTACTTGGCTACGGGCTCGTAGTCGTTGGCCGCAGCCGTAGCGGCCGCGGCTGCGGCGGCGCGCTTGGCGGCCGCACGCTCGGCGTCGGCGATCTTGTCGAGCTGCGCGCGCGAAAGCGGCAGCGCGCTCGGCTCGCCAGTGGCGCCCAGGCCGGATCCGAACTCCCCGGCGCCTGCCGTGCCCACCGAGCACGAGCCCTCGGGGTCGCCGTGCACCTCCTGGTCGGACAGCCACGGCTCCTCGGTGTAGGGGGCCACGATCTTCGTCGTCGGGTCGTTGGGGTTCTCGAGGCGGAAGCCCTCGGCAAGCGCCGCGCCCGTCTCCCCGCGCTCCGCCGCCTTGGCGCGCGCCTCCTTGAAGTTCTCCTTCGCCACCGAGATCATGAGCTTGATGCGGTTGAGCTGGTTCACCTCGGAGGCACCCGGGTCGTAGTCCACGGCCACGATGTTGCTCTCGGGGTGCATCTCGCGCAGGCGCTTGATCACGCTCTTGCCCACCACGTGGTTGGGCAGGCACGCGAACGGCGAGCAGCACACGATGTTGGGCGTGCCGGTCTCGATGAGGTCGACCATCTCGGCCGTGAGCAGCCAGCCCTCGCCCATCGTGTTGCAGAGGGAGAGCACCTGCTCGGCCTTGTGGGCCAGCTCGTCGATCTCGGGGTACGGCTCGAAGCGCGTCGAGGCCTCCAGCATGCGGTCGATGGGCTCGCGCATGGCCTGGACGAGCTTGATGCCCGCCTGGTGCGTGAGGCGCTTGGAGAGCCTGGTGCCCAGCTCGTGCCGCATGTTCTTGGGGCTCGACATGCCAAAGAGGAAGAAGTCCACCAGGCCCGGCACCACGGCCTCGCAGCCCTCGGCCTCGATCTCGCGCACCACCTGGTTGTTGGCCGTGGGGTGGAACTTCACGAGGATCTCGCCCACCACGCCCACGCGCGGCTTGGAGCGGTCGGCCACCACGGGCAGCGTCTCGAACGCGTCGACCGTGTCCTGGCAGAGCTTCAGGAACTCGTGCCTCTTGATGCCCACGATCTCGTTCTTGCAGCGCTCCATCATGCGCTCGTAGAGGGCGTCGGTCGAGCCCTTCTCGGCCTCATAGGGACGCACGCGATGCAGCAGCTGCATGATGAGGTCGCCGTAGAGCAGGGCGTAGACCGCACCCACCACCACCTCGGGCTTGAAGATGTTGAAGCCCGGGTTGTCCTCGTCGAGGCCGCTTGCCGCCGTGAGCGAGATGACCGGCACCTTGGGATGCCCGCTGTCCTTGAGCGCCTTGCGAATGAGCGCGATGTAGTTGGTGGCACGGCAGCCGCCGCCGGTCTGCGAGATGAGGACGGCCGTCTTGGAGAGGTCGTACTTGCCGCTCTCGATAGCCTCCATGATCTGACCGGTCACGAGGATGGACGGGTAGCAGATGTCGTTGTTGACGTACTTGAGGCCCGCGTCCACCGCGCCGTGGTCGACGGAGGGCAGCAGCACGCAGTTGTAGCCGGCACCCTTGAGCAGCTGCTCCACGAGCTCAAAGTGGATGGGCGCCATCTGCGGGGCAAGGATAGTGTAGCCCTCGAGCTGCATCTCCTTGGTGTAGCGCACCTTCTTGAACGCCGCGCTCTTGGCCTCGCGCCACACCGGCACGCTCGTGCGGCCGGCGGCGTCGCGCCTCGACTCGTCGGAGCGACGGGCGTGCTCGAGCGAGCCGTCGGCCCTGTGCACGTCCACGGGGCCCACGGCCTTGAGCTCGCCGACCGCGGCCTCTCGCTCCAGTTCCTCGCGCTGCTCCTTGAGGGCGGCCATGAGCGAGCGGATGCGGATGCGCGCCGCACCCAGGTTGGACACCTCGTCGATCTTGAGGACGGTGTAGATCTTGCCCGACGCCTCGAGGATCTCCTGCACCTGGTCGGTGGTGAGGGCGTCCAGGCCGCAGCCAA
>UWSJ01000064.1 GCA_900549525.1 uncultured Coriobacteriaceae bacterium
ATCCCCTACGCGTCCGACTTATACAAAATCTAAGTCGGAATGAGATAGATTTTTTAGTAGGGAGTTGTTAGGTGGAGAAACTCGGCGAATGCGGGGCATCCGGAACACCCCAAGGCACGATTCCGACGGCCGAGGGCGACTTGCCGCAGCCCCCACGACGACGCGCGGCTCCTACAGCGGCGGACAAAAATACCCTCGATACCGTGGGATTTACCTCATTGAATAACCGTCAATATATTTTTCAAACGACCCTTGCAAAGCAGTTGTCTACTGGTATTCTCACGTAAAGGAGCAGCTAGAAAGGTTGCCAAGGCTTACTTTCTGTACAACCTAGGCTAACTTTTTTGCTGTATCTACAACCACCGATGAAGGGAAGACATCATGGCCCATCCTGTTATCGACGCCGACGAGTGCATCTCCTGCGGCGTGTGCGTTGACACCTGCCCGGCCGGCGTTCTGGAGCTTGGCGACAACTCCGCCGAGGTCAAGGACGAGGACTCCTGCGTGGCCTGCGGCTCCTGCCAGGAGGCCTGCCCCGCCGGCGCCATCACCGAGATCGTCGAGGACTAGCTCCTCAGCTCGCACCGCAGGCCGCTACGCGGCAGCGGCGCACGGGGCGCTGGTGCCCCGCCCGTAAGGGGAAGAGGCTGCTCGGACGCGGGGAAACGCTCGAGCGGCTACATGGGTCGGGATACGGAGAGGTTTCCGGCCAACGCGTGTCACGGGGGCCTTCGGGCTAGACGCGCAGGGGGGGGCGGGCCAGCGGCTCGTCCCCCTCGTTTTGTCTCGCGGAGAGAGGCGGGGCCCGGTGAGTCCCCCGCCTCGTTAGCGTCACGGGGGGCAGACGGCGCACGACGCCGCCCTCCCCCGTGCGGCAGATCCTACGCCCGCGCCAGTCCGGCGCGACGGGCCTCGTCGGCCACGGCCTTGGCCGCGGCGGGTACCACACGATTGTCGAAGGCGTCGGACATGATCTCGGGCACGGGGTTGGCCATGGAGAAGACGATGGGCCTTTCGGCCATGCTTGCCACCATCTCGCGGCTCGCGATGCCCGGCGCCAAGACGCCCACGAAGGCGTCGGCCGCGAGCGCCAGCGGTATCGCGAAGCGCACGACCTTCCCCAAGCGCAAGAACCTAGCGAGCGACCACGTAGCGATACGTGTCGCCCTTAGGAACGAAGGTCGCCGAGACCTCGCTCGTGCCCAGAGCCTCGGGCAGCCACGTCACCATGTACTCCATGCCGGGTTCCTCGAGGTTGAAGTGCCCGAGGGCAATGGCGCACTTGCCCTGCCCCAGCATGCCAGCGTCGCGGATGTACTCGCAGGTGGTGAAGTCGACCATCTCCATGGTCACGAGGCAGTCCACGCCATCCGCGTCGGTGGCGTTCGAGATGTCCGTGTCGGCGGGGGTGCCGAAGACGTGCATCGGGATGCGCACGCGCTGGACCTTGGCGTCGGGGTCGCCGGTGTAGCGCGTGCCGTTGAGGCCAAGCTTGGCCACGAGGTACTCCGCAAGCTCCTTCACGCTCGTCTCGGGAATCTCATAGTCAAGGCCAAAGCCCCTATCGCCCACGCGATAGTCGAGCCAGCCGAGCTTCCAAGCCAAACCGTAGAAGATGCCGTCGGCAAGCTGGCCGTTGGTGTCGACGGGCACGCGAGAGTGGATGTAGTCGTGGCAACGCCAGACCGCGCCGCCCCACTCGTCGAGCAGCTGCTTCTTGGCGAGGTATGTCGCATTGCCGGCGATGACGTCCTGGCGGTCACCGTGGTTCCAGAAGAGCGCCTCGTGCGGGATGATGAGGTTGGCGCCCAGCTCCTTGGCCTTGCGGATGACGTCGGCCGTGGCCCAGATGCAGGTCACGATGCCCGTGCACTCCTGGTTCACGTCACCGTACGTCACCTGGTCGCGCGTGGTGGCGTCGTCGATGGGCTTACCGCTAAACGAGTCGACGCCGCTGCAGTATGCCTTGACCTTCGAGATGACCTCGCTGATGAGCATGAAAGACCACCCTCTCCGCCCGGTCACCCCGGGCCTTGAACCTTCCGCCCGATGTTGGCGGATGCTTGTCACAAGCTATTCGTCGTCCTCGCCGTCGGCCACCCGCACCGTGTTGATGAGGCACATGGCGCTGTGCGCGGCCTCAATGGCCTGGTTGATGTCCTCGCAGGTGAGCGGCTCGGGCTTGAGACACAGCTCGAAGGCTAGCGCCACGTTCACGCCCGCCACCACGAACACGTGCGGGCCGGCGTAGGGCACGAAGGCCTGGTTCACGCTGCCCTGCATGATGTCGGTGAGCACGAGCACCTCGTCGTCGGGGCCAAACTTCGAGAACAGCGCGGCCACCTGGGGCGGCAGGGGCCGCTCGTCCACGTACGCACAGACCACGTCGAACTGGTTCTTGGCGCCGAGGAACTCGAGCGTGTCGGCGAGGCCGACGGCAAAGCGATGGTGGGACGCGAGGATGACGTGCCTCATGGTTTCCTCCTAGAAGCTTGGGGCTCGAGGATCGAGCCGACGTAGGACTCGTTGCAGAGCCGCCTCACGGCCGCCGTCGGGAATGGGCCCGACGGCGGCCGGGAGGCGAATCGGCTGGCGGCCGACCGGAAGTAGCCGGCCGCCAACGAGGGGGCGCTAAGCGGCGAGGATGCCGAAGGCCGCGCAGACGCAGCTGATGACGACGATGCCGAGGATGATCCAGTTGAGCTTAACGCCCTTCTTGATCAGCCGGTACACAACGACCGCCGTGAGCAGGCCAAGCAGGTTGGGGAAGATGGCGTCGAGCACGCCCGTCTGAATGGCCAGGGAGATGTCGCCGTAGGCGAACGTGAGGGGCGTGGTGATCTTCACTGAGGAGAAAATGAGGGAGCCAACCACCATGAGGCCGAGGATCGAGGCCGCGTCGGTGAGCGTGGTGAGCTTGTCGCCGAGCTTCGTGACCACGGAGGCGCCGGCCTTGTAGCCCTGGCAGTAGTTCTGCATGCGCCAGATGTAGATGACGAGCCAGATGGCAAGCCACAGCAGGATGCCCACGGGGCTGCCGTTCTGGGCCATGTAACCCGCGATGGAGCCGAGGATGGTCATCGGGAGAATCCAGATGAAGACGTCGCCGATGCCGGAGAGCGGCCCCATGAGGCCGACCTTGAGGTCGTTCTCGGCCTCCATGCCGACCGCATGTCCCTTGTCCTCGATGGCGAGGCCGGCGCCAAGTAGCAGACCGCTCACCGGGGGTGTTGCGTTGAAGACGCAGTCGAGCTGGTTGAGGATGGCGGCGTTGAAGCCGTCCTCGTCGCCGGCGTAGATCTTGCGGAGCGCCCAGTAGGCGGCGAACATCGCGCACGGGGCGTTCTGCGTGGCGTAGGAGTAGGACGCCGTGTCCATGAGGCACATGCGGCGCGAGCAGACCTTGAGGTCCTCGTCGGTGAGGACGGGCTCGTAGGAGCCGTCGGGCAGAGGCGTGCGGGCAGGGGCCTTCTCGAACTCCTTGAAATCCTTGGGCTTGAAGAAGCTACTCATCTTCGAGCTCGCCTCCATTCTCGGAAGAGGACGCGACGAGGGCGGGGCCGCCCGCGGTCTTCAGACGGAAGAACTCAATGCCGATCACGGCGCCAAGCAGGGCGATGGGCAGAACCGTGAGGTTGAGGTAAGCAGCCACCACGTAACCCGCGATGAGGAACGCGAAGAACTTGTTGACGGGCATGAAGGTGAGCAGCACCGCGAAACCGGTGACGGGAAGGATGCCCGCGGCGATGGAGAGGCCCTGGGTGAACCAGGCGGGCATGAAGGACACGATGGCCTCAACCGCCTGCTGACCAAAGGCGAGCACAATCACCATGGGCACAGCTCCCTGGAGGAAGAGCCAGAGGTGGGACAGGAAGCACGAGGCGAGCATCTTGCTGTAGTCACGCTTGACGGCGTAGCCGCGGATGACCTTGAAGACCCAGGAGTTGTAAATCTTGAAGATGACGTCGAGCTGCACGTAGAGCATGGCAACGACGACGCCGATGGCGAGGCCGACCGAGACGTCTTCAGAGCCGGTCAGGCAGGAGATGACGGTGGCAACCATGCCGGCCATGCCGTAGTCCGGCGCGGACGAGCCACCCAAACCCGCGGCGCCCATGGACATGAGCTGGATGGTGCCGCCGACCACGAGGCCGATGTCGGGCCTGCCCATGATGATGCTGGCAAGCCAGCAGACAAGCGCGTGTTGGAAGGGGATGAGCTGCGTGCCGTACTGATCGACAGCCCTGAATCCCGCCAGCAGCACGAGCAGCGCGAACTGAAGCGCGTTTACGTCCATGTTCGTTACCCTTCCTTGACGGGGATGTACTCGGAGATGGGCTCGGCAGTATCAGTGGTCATGTAGCGGACCTCGACCTTGACGCCGAGTTTGACGAGCTTCTGGTAGACGGGAATGTCCTTCTCGAGGATGAAGGCACGCCGACCCGCCCGGACGCCCGGGGTTCCCTCCGGGGGAAGCTCCGTGAGCCCCAGCGTGAGCACGGGGATCTTCTGGCCCATCTCAGCGAGGTCGAGGAAGGTCTGGGGGTCTCGCGCCACGACGAACACCGTGTGGTTGTCGTACTTGCCCGCCTTGAAATTGGCATAGGCCGTGTCGCGGCTGATGATCGAGAGAGCCTGGCCCGACGGCTTCGAGAGCTTCATAGCCGACTTGCGCACCTCGTCATTGGCCGTGGCGTCGTCGATGATCATCGTCCGCTGCGTGCCGTACGTGGGGCACCAGAAGCCCTGCACGATGCCGTGGAGCAGGCGGTAGTCGATCCTTCCCGCTGTGATGCTCATGCCTCCCCCTTCCGTTGTCGTGGGCCCGGCGTGCGGGCGGGCCCGTCCCTGCAGGTCCTTGCCTGCTTGTCGGGGACAACGGTACGCGGCGCGGGATGGGGCGGACGGTCATACGGGGGCGTTTCGTCAGGCGCAGGGCAACGTCGACGATGGCAAGGGCGCGCTGAACGGTGCGAGAGCCACCGTCGACACTCGGCTTCGACAGTTCTCGACAGTCGAAGCCGACGACGGGACGCACGAATGCCCGAGGCTTGGCCTGGTGATGAGACGAACGTGGGCCGGACGAAACCAGGCCCTACTCGTCCTCGAGAATCAGCCCGGCAATGTCGGTGCGCTTGCCGAGGTCGGCCAGACGAACGTGCAGCATATAATGCACGTAGGCGATCTCGGAGAGGGGAATCTCCACCCTGTAGCGCTTCGACATGTCCGCGAAGGCAGCCCGGAAGGCATCCACGAAGTCCGCGTGCTCCTCCGCGAAGTTGTCAATGCCCGGATACGTGTCGACAAAGCTCTTCGTCACAAGCCGCTCTATGAGACCACAGAGGTGGACGTAGACGCCAATGCGACGCCGGGCGTCAATCTGCTCGCTCGTGAGCTCGGTGAGGCGCTGCACCGCGCGGTCGGCCTCGAAGTAGAGCATCTCCGGATTGAGGATGGTGATGGCCCCCAGGACGTTTCTCAGCGTGAGGTTGCGCAGGAGGTTCGCGTGGAACCGCGCGATGCCCTCCGGCCCGAGGCTTGGCAGGAAGACCTTGTCGACGACCTCGGAGCTTCCCTGGTAGAGGATGTCCTCGAGCGCGACGAAGGGCACCGACGCAATGCCCGGGTCCATGGTTCCCACGATGGCCTTGACCTTGCACGACGAAAACGCCTGGGCTCGGTCGCCATTACGCAATAGGTCGTTGAAGTCGGCCGTGACGAGCCGAATGCCCGGCTCGCCGCTTGCCGAGTCGCCAATGAGCCGGCGAATGCGGTCGGCGGCCTCCATGCCGGACTCCGAGCAGAACAGCACGGCGCTCTCGCGGCCAGCACCACGCACGAGCGAGAGGCGCGGGGAGCAGGCGCCGGCGACGTTCTCGAGCGTCTTGCCCAGGTCGGCGTGGGCCATGAGCGCCGACCCCACCTCGAGCGCCAGGGCCGTCGACACGTTGTTGACGATGTGGACGTCGCAGTTGGCCAGGTCGCCCACGACCTCGCTCACGCGCTCGAGCGAGCCCATGTCGACGAGGATGGCCACGGCCTTGCAGTGGGAGTAGCGCTCCAGCAGACGCGACAGCTGGCCCACGGCGTCGTCCAGCTCCTGCTCGTACGTCATGTCGATGGCCTCGAACACGTGCTGGTGCAGGATGCGATCGGCCGCGTCGGCGATGCTCGTTGCCGTCGAATAACCGTGGCAGATGATGACGCCCAGGTAGTCGCGAGGGCCGCTGGTGGATGAGACGATCTGCTCCACTTCGAGGTAGAGCAGGGCGCACGAGAGCTCGTCGAGCCCGATGCCCAGGGCGCTCTTGGTCTGGTTCGCAATCTGCTCCACGACGGGGCGGACGTCAGAGAGGTTCTGGGAGAGTGCGGTGAGCAGCAGCCGGATGGACGAGGCATTGTCCGTTCGCCAGCGGCTCAGCTGGGCGCTCTCCCTGAGCTGCGTGTAGATGGACTGCGCCATCACGTGCGAGACCTTGCGGCTGAGCTCGGTGCCATAGATGCGGTTGGCCTCCTCCACCACCGGGTTGAGAAGCCGCTCGTAGGAGTCCACGCGGGAGTTGGCGCCCTGCTCCCCGAAGTCGAGGTAGTCGCCGTAGTCGTGCATGACCTCGGTGGCGCTCGCATAGAGCTCGCTGAAGCTGATGGAACCCTCGCGCCACGCCTGGGCGGGCGAGACGAGCCGCTGGAACAGGGACACCATGTGGGCGGAGGGGTCGTTATCGCGCTTGGAGCCACTCACGAGCTGGTCGTCGTCGTGATGCGGCTCGGCCGATCCCAGCACCTCGGATGGCAGGTTGTACGTCCTGATGACGAGATGGCCCTGTTCGCTGGAGGCGTAGGCGCTGGCGCAGCAGTTGGTGATGCACGAGCGCAGGCCGTCAACGTTGTCCTCGAACTCGGCGTTCACGAGCGCACGCAGCGCCCCGCGGCTCACCGAGACGTCTGCGGCAACGCGGCGGCCCTCCACGCGCAGGTAGTGCATGACGAGCTGCGTTCGCTCCTCGACGCCACGATCGGCCAGGCGCGGGAGCGAGATGACGATGGGGACGCAGCGCGACGCGCTCTTGACGACGGCGCTGTCGAGCGGGCGCGAGGTGGCCAGCAGGAAGCGGGGGGCCGGGTCGTCGGAGCGCGACTCCTCCTGCTCGCGGATGTGCTGGAGCAGGTACTCGCGGGAGGTGTAGCTCAGGTGGTCAAAGCGCTTGATGTACACCACGCCGCCTTGGGCACGGCCAACGGCCCCGCCCTGCCCGTCGGAACCGAACAGGTCGGTCTCGAGCGAGCTCTCGTCCTGATCGTACTTGGCGCAGTCGACCATCACGTAGCGAGCGGTCTTGGGCAGCGCGGCGCAGCTGAGGCCAAACTCGAACGTGAGCTCGCTCATGAGCTGCTTGCCGGTGCCGTGCTCGCCCACGAGCAGGACGGGCAGGCCGTTGGGTGGATACCGCACCGCGCTCTTGAGCTGGTCCACGCAGGTGCCGTAGGACATGTCAAAGCCGATGGCCTTGTCGAAGTCGTGCGCCTCGTCCACCTTGGCCTCGGCGAGAAGCTCGCGCATCGAGTTGTACTCGCAGCGGGAGAGGTGTGCCTGCAGGAAGCGCGCGAGGCCCGGCTTGTGGAAGAAGAGGACGGGCCGCTCATTGACCTTCACGACCACGCCCGCCCTCACGAGCTCGTTAAGGTACTGGCTGGCAAGGCTCCTGCTCACGTGGCAGCCTTGGGCGATGCGGGCCGTCGTGAAGGTGCCGACGGCGTCGGGGGAGAGTTCGCGCGTGGCGGCATCAAGGTAGGCGACCAGCTCGCTCTTCGTTACTCCACCGGCCAAGGGCAGCCTCCGATTGTCACTCAGGGCATAAACGCGACAACCTTACAGGTTTCTCAGCGCATCCACCAGGGAGACCTTGCCGGCCGCGACCTCGCTCGTCTGCTTGATGACCTTCGCAGGCACGCCAGCAACGACCGCCCCGGCGGGCACGTCCTCCACGCACACGGCGCCGGCAGCCACGACGGCGCCCTTGCCCACGCGCACGCCCTCCAGCACCACGGCGTTGGCACCGATGAGCACGTCGTCCTCGATGACGACGGGCGTGGCGCTCGCAGGCTCCACCACGCCGGCGAGCACGGTGCCGGCACCAATGTGACAGTGCTTGCCCACCGTGGCGCGACCGCCCAGGACGGCCCCCATGTCGATCATGGTGCCCTCGCCGATGACCGCGCCGATGTTGATGACGGCGCCCATCATGATGACGGCGTTGTCGCCAATCTCGACCTTGTCGCGGATGATGGCACCCGGCTCGATGCGCGCGTGGACCTCGCGGACGTCGAGCAGGGGTACGCCGGAGTTGCGGGCGTCGACGGGCTGGATGCCCTCAACCACGTACTCCTCGATGTCGCCGGCGGCCTGCTCGGAGTAGAGCAGCGTCTCGAGCTCCTCCCAGTCGCCGAAGACGATGCGGCCCTCGGGCGTGCCGAAGACCTGGCAGCCGGGGTACTCCACGTCGACCCCCTCGGCCTCGCGGACGTAGACCTTGACCGGCGTCTTCTTGGGAGCCGTCGCGATGAAGTTGATGATTTCCTGAGCGTCCATGGCAACTCCTTATGCGTCTAGTTGCGACGGTACGGGCCGTGCCGCCCGTCGCGACTCTCTGTCACTTCCTCAAAACAGGCCTTTTGCGAAATCAGACAAATGTCCTTCTCCGCAAAAGGCCCCAAAAACCTTCAACGCGTGGGCGGATGTCCCGTCCGCCCGCTTTGTTCAGCCTACCCAAACATCACCTGGTCGAAGTCGTACCAACCGGCGGGACGGCCGGCCATCTTGCGGGCCGCAGCGAGAGCGCCGTTCACGAAAATCTGTCGGCTCGTGGCGCGATGCGTGAGCGAGACCTCCTCGTCCGGGCCAAAGAACGACACCGTGTGCACGCCCGCTACCGTACCGCCACGCAGCGAATGCACGCCTATCTCGCGTGGATCGCGCGCGCCCACCATGCCGTGACGGCCATAGGTTGGGTGGTACGTGCCCCTCCCGGCCTCGGCCTCGGCGTCCACGACCGCGTCAAGCAGCAGCTTTGCGGTACCGCTGGGGGCGTCGACCTTCTGGTTGTGGTGTGTCTCGACGATCTCCACGTCGAAGCCCGCAAGCTCGCGGGCCACGAGGGCCGTAGCGTGCCGGAGAGCAGCCACGCCCAGCGAGTAGTTGCCCGAGTGCAGCACGGCCGCCACCTCGGCGAGGGCACGAAGTTCCGCCAGCTGCACCTCGTCGTAGCCCGTGGTGCCCGAGACGAGCGCCGCGCCCGTGCGCCGCACGTACGACGCCACGGCCGGGAAGGTCGCCACGTTGGAGAAGTCCACGAGCACGTCGGCTGCGGGGGCGGTGTCTGCCGCGGCGAGGTCGAAGCCAATCTGCGCCACGACCTCGAACACGGGCGCACCCGCCTCGGTGCGGGCGGCCTCGGCCGTAGAACGCACGAGCGAACCCATGCGGCCCTCGCCCATGATGGCCAGCCGGATCGGCGCGGGTGCCGTGCCCGCCGCCGACGTTCCGGGAGCCGAAGCGGCGGCCACGCCCTTCTCGCTAGCCAAGCAGACCAGCCCCCTTCATGGCGTCAAGCAGCTCGGCCTTGGGGCCCTCGCTCATGGGGTAGAGCGGCAGGCGGTAGTTGGCGTCGATGAGGCCCATCTGCGCCAGCGCCTCCTTGACCGGGATGGGGTTGACCTCGCCAAACAGAGCCTTCACGAGCGGCTGCGCCTCCACCTGGATCTTCGTGGCGCGCGCCACGTCACCGTCGAGGTAGGCACGGCACATCTCGTGCACGAGCTTGGGCTGCACGTCGGCCCACACGGAGATGGTGCCCACGCCGCCCAGCGCCATGAGCGGCACCGTGAGCGCGTCCTCGCCCGAGTACATGCGGAAGTCGTCGGAC
>UWSJ01000065.1 GCA_900549525.1 uncultured Coriobacteriaceae bacterium
GTCCCGCCCGCGTACGCGCTCCCCGCCGCCACCACGGCGGCGCTCGGCGGCGTGAAGAAGGCCGCCGCGGTCGCGGCCCCGGCGGCGGGAGCCGACGCAGCCGCGCTCGTCACGTGGGCCACGGCCCTCACCAACGCCCTCAAGGCGGCGGGCGTCCTGTCCTAGGCCCGCGCCCCCAAGACCCTCCCGGGTGACGGCCCCGCCCCAGCGGCGGGGCCGTCTTTCGTCGAGCGGGGGAGTGCCGTCGCACGATTTGGGCACGCAAGCCACGAGACCCGGGAGGTCACATGCGCAAGACAGTGTTCAGCATCCAGCCCAAGGACGGCGGGGCCGTCGAGACGTTCGACGCGAACATCAGCTCCGAGCTGTCCGCGAAGTACCAGCTCATGAGGGACGCCGGGTTCAAGCGCCTCGAGGAGGTCGACCGCACCGCCGTCGTGACGCTCGGCAAGTGCCTGCTCTCCGCTGTGGCGCACGGGGTGGCCCTGGACGCCGACGCCCCCACGCCCCTCACCGTCGCGGCCGTGACGTCGTTCGCCGACCGCTACGCCGTCGACCTCGCCGTGGTCGACATCCCGGAGGGGGACGCGGGGGCGCCCGCAAACCCTACGGCGGGGAGTGGCCTGTCCTCCTAGCGCTCTCCCGCGCCTACGGGCAGAGCGTACGAGACCTGCTGCACATGGCCGTGTGGGAGCCGTCCTTGTTCGACCAGCTCTTCTGGGAGGCCACCAGCGCCGCCGAGTCCGCAGCGCCCTCGTGGAGGCGCCCCGGCGAGACCGCGCGGCAGGCTCGCGACAGGCTCCGGGCCGAGCGCGAGGCCGCGAAGGCGAGGGCCGCGTGACGGGGGAGCGGTGGCGCACCATCCGGTTAGACGATTCGGAGGTGCGCCCTTGTACTCGGTGCGCGTGGACAACCTGGACGAGACGATCTCCGTCCTCAACGACATAGACAGGGGCATGGCCTCGGCCCTGAAGCGCGAGATTCGCGAGATAGCCAAGCCGACGCTCGCCAAGGCGAGGGGCTACGCCTCGTCGCTGGGGAGCAGACCGACGGGCGGCTACGCGCGCTCGATGTCCCTCTCGACAAAGCGGACGGGCGTCCGGCTCGTCGCCGCCGACGCGGGGGCGGGCGTCATCGAGTTCGCCAACCCCGGCGCGGTCATCCTCGCGGGGCCGCGCGCGGGCGCGAGGGCGGGCGTCCCGCACGGATCCCGTCCCCCGAGGGCGCTGCTCAGGGCCGTCCTCGAGGACGAGGACTCGATAGTCAGCCAGCTGGACGAGGCCGTGGGCCGCTACGTTGACGGGGTGATGGGCCGTGGGTGAGGCGTCTATCTCAATCAGCATCGACGGCCGCTGGAACGGCGCGGGCGCCGTCGGCTCGGCTGTGTCCGACCTCGGCAGGCTCAACGCCGCCGTGTCCGGCTCCGCGTCCAAGATGGCGGCCTACCTGTCACGCCAGGAGGGGCAGGCCACGCGCATCTCGCGCCTCGCGGCCTCGACGTCCAAGAGCACGACGCAGGCGCTCTCCGAGGTGGGCCAGAGCATCGCCGAGAGGGCGGGCGAGCTGTACCGCGTGGGCGACTCGCTGGAGTCGCTCGGCGCGACGATGACCAAGGGCCTCACGGCCCCGCTCGTCGGGTTCGCGGCCAAGGTGGGCGAGTCCGCCGTCACGTTCGACACGGCAATGGCCAACGTCCGCAAGGTCACGAACATGACCTCCTCGCAGCTGGACGCGCTCGGGCGGTCGGCGCTGGAGCTGTCCCAGACACAGCCCGTCGACGCCGCCACCATCCTGAACGTCGAGGCGCTCGGCGCACAGCTCGGCATCGCCGCGGGCAACCTCGAGTCATTCGCCAAGGTCGTGACCGGCCTCGACATCGCCACGGACATGGACGCGGAGACCGCAGCCACCGAGATGGCGCGGTTCGCCAACATCGTCGGCATGGCGGAGGACGAGTTCGACAACTACGGCGCCACCATCGTCGCCATCGGCAACAACATGGCCACGACGGAGTCCGAGGTCTCCAACATGGCCCAGCGCTTCGCCTCGGCGGGCCACCAGGCGGGGCTCTCCAGCGCCGACATCCTCGCGCTCAGCGCGTCGATGTCCTCGCTCGGCATCAGGGCGGAGATGGGCGGCAGCGCCCTGTCGCAGGTGTTCGTGAACATCTCCAAGGCCGTATCCCTGGGCGGGGACGACCTGGAGGCCTTCGCCGGGGCGGCGGGCATGAGCGCCGAGCAGTTCGCCGAGGCGTGGAGGACGAACGCGACGGACGCCTTCACCGCGCTGCTGCAGGGCATCCACGACAGCACCGAGGCCGGGAAGGACATGAACGTCACGATGAGCGAGCTGGGCATCAACCAGATTCGCCAGTCCGACGTCATGCGCCGAATGGCGGGCTCCGTGGACAAGGTCACAGAGGCCGTCAACCTCTCGCGCGACGCGTGGCGGGAGAACACGGCCCTGCAGGCGGAGGTCGACCAGAGGAACGAGTCCCTCGCCTCGAGGATCGAGGTTCTCAGGAACCGCGTGGAGGCCGTCGCGACCACCGTGGGCGTGCCCCTCGTGGAGGCGCTCATCTCGTTCACGGACGCCGCACAGCCCATGATTGACGCCGCCGCGAGCGCCGCGCAGGCCTTCGCCGACGCCGACGAGGGCACGCAGAGGCTCGTCGTTGGCATCGGCGGGGCCGTCGCGGCGGCGGGGCCGCTCGCGACCGCGCTCGGCAAAGGGGCCAAGGGCGTCTCCGGGCTCATGGCCGCGCTCGGCGGCGCGGCGCAGGACGCCGCCGCGTTCGGAGACGCCATGGGAACCGTGGACGGCGCGCAGCTCAGGGTATACGCGAGCGCCAAGGGCACGGCGGCGCAGCTCGGCGCGCAGAGGAACGCCGTCGCCAAGGCGGCGGGCGGGGTGGACAACTACGTCTCTGCGTGGGAGGCGTGGTTCGACGCGTCGAAGCAGGTCGAGAGCAAGACCCGTGCTCTCAAGGCCCTGGAGAACAAAAGCGCCGCCGCGAGCGACAGGACTCGGGCGTCCGTCGAGAGGAAGACAGACGCCCTCCTTGACGAGATTTCCGCCGCCACGAAGGCCCGTGACAAGAACAGGGAGCTCATCGACGGCTGGCAGCAGGCGGCGGGCGTCTCCGGCAAGCTCTCGGACACGACCACGACGCTCGGCGGCAAGTTCAAGACCTTCGGCTCGTTCGTGGCCAGCTCGGCGCTGGAGATGGGCAAGCAGGCGCTCGCCATGGGCGCGCTCTCGCTCGCCGCCACGGCGGTCGTGGGCGGCATCTCGGCGCTCGTGGCCATGTACCAGAGGGAGAGGGAGCACCAGCAGCTCGTTGAGAGCGCCACGCGCTCTCTGGCCGACGCGCAGCGCGAGGCGAGGGACGCGGCCACGTCGCAGGCCGAGGGGCTGGGCGAGGTCTCCTCCAGCGCCGAGGAGACCATGAGGGCCGTCGCGGAGCTCAACCAGACGTTCTCCGACTCGATGGGCGAGTTCTACACGAGGTCCGCCACCCTCGACGCCTACCTCGGCACCATCGAGGAGCTCGCCGACAAGTCCGGCCTCACCGCCACCGAGCAGGAGCGGCTCAAGGTCGCCGTCAAGGGCTACAACGACGTGACGGGCGACTCCGTGGAGGTCACCGACGCCGCCAACGGCAAGCTCTCGGTTTCCACCGAGCAGCTGAAGAAGAACGCCGAGGCATGGAGGAAGAACGCCGAGGCCAAGGTGTACCAGGAGTACGCCACCGAGGCCATCAAGAAGCAGGTGGAGGCCGAGAAGAGCCTCGAGGGCGCTCGGGAGACGCTGACGCAGAAGAACGAGGCGCTGGCGGCGGCCCAGGCGAAGCTCGACGAGTACATGAAGCAGCACAACGGCACGGTCTCCATGAGCGACGCCACGTACCAGGCGCTCGCCCGCGAGGTCGGCGTGGCGTCGCAGGCGCAGCAGGAGGCCCAGAAGTCGGTCGACGAGCTCAACTCCACCTACGACGAGCAGGCGAAGAACCTCGAGTGGGTCAACGTCAAGATGGCGGAGCTGTCCGCCAACCTGTCCGGCCCCCTGCGCGAGTCGTTCGAGGCCCTGCCGAGGGACATGCAGAGCGTGGGCCTCGGCATAGCCTCGAGCCTCGCGTCCGGCGTGGAGACGGGGACGGTGAGCGCGCAGGCCGCGGCGGAGTTCCTGACGAACTCGGTGAACCGCAGCGTGGCGTCCATGCCGGACGGGATGCGCCCCATCGGCCTCTCGGCGGCTCAGGCGCTCGCGGACGGCGTCTCGTCCGGCCAGTTCAGCGTGGAGGAGGCCAACAACGCCATCTTCGCCATGTCGCAGGGCAGGCTCTCCGACCTGACCGACCTCTACTCGTCGAAGGGCGTGGAGCTGCCGCAGGGCCTCGCCGGCGCCATCGCCGCCTACCAGGGCCTGCCCGCCGACGCCACGAGCGCCATGAAGGACGAGGTGGCCCTCGTGCTCGCCGGCGGCGACACGAAGAGGGCGGCCGAGCTGCTGGGCCACGACATCGACTCCGGCCTCGCCGACGGCATCAGGAACGGCACCCTCTCCGAGGAGCAGGCGGCACGGCTCGGCGAGGACGTAATCGCCAAGGCCCGCGAGACGCTGGACTCGCACTCCCCGTCGCTCGCGTTCCTCGCCATCGGCGGTGACGTCGACTCCGGCCTCGCTCAGGGCATCTCGGAGAACTCCGAGGGGCCGCTCTCCGCCGTCACGTCCCTCGGGCAGGCGCTCGCGGCGGCGCTCTCGGGCCTCGTGCCGGGCATGTCGGGGAAGGGCGCTGAGGCGTCCTCCTCGCTCGCGTCCGGCCTCTCCTCCGGCCTCACTGGGGTCTGGTCGAGCGCCCTCGGCCTCGCGCAGTCCGCCGCCTCCGGCGTGTCCGGGACGGCCTCGTCGCTGGGAGGGGAGGGCACGAGCGCGGGGGCCCTGTTCGCCTCCGGCGTGGGCTCGGGCGTCGCCGGCGCGACCGCGCGCGCCAAGTCCCTGCGCTCCGGCGCGGAGACGGGCGTGTCAGGCACCGCCGCCGCGCTCGGGATGGAGGGCTCGTCGGCGTCGCTCGGGTTCTCGTCGGGCATCGCCGCGCAGATCGGCGCCGCCTCCGGGAACGCCCGCTCGCTCGGCGCGGGCGCGCGCGGCGGCGTGTCCGGCACCGCGTCCGCCATGGGCGCCGAGGGCCTGAGCGCCTCGTCGCTGTTCGCCTCCGGCATCGGTGCCGGGCGCGGGACCACGTCCAGCGCGGCGGCGAGCGTGGCGGGGGCCGCCAGGGGGATGAGGAACGTCGGCGACATGTACGGTTCCGGCTCGCACCTCGCGTCGAACTTCGCCTCCGGAATCCGCTCGGGCATCGGCTGGGTCGCGAGCGCGGCCAGGGCCATCGCCGACAGGGCTGCGAGCATCCTGCACTTCTCCGTGCCCGACGAGGGGCCGTGGAGCGGAAGCGAGCGGGGCGGATTCACGTCCGGCCTGCACCTCGGGCGGAACTTCGCGGAGGGCATGCGGGCCTCGTCCCCAGCCGTCGAGGACGCCGCGCGGATGCTCGCGGGCGCGGCGAGGCCCGACGTCGTGGCGCTCTCCGGCGGGGGCGCGGCGCCCCCGGGGGCCGCAGCGGCCGCGTCCGGCGGCACGACCAACTACTACTCGCTGACGGTCGACGGGACGAGGGCGCAGTCCGTGACGCCGCAGGTCGCGGAGGCCATGCGCGTCATATTCGGCGAGTTCGGACTGACCAGCTCGATGGGGGTGGGCGCCTGATGGCTTACTCGTACAGCCCCGAGTACTACATCGGCGGGAACGACCGCAAGTACCGCGGCTACGTCGAAGCGTGGGCGGAGAACGTCTCCGACACCGTCACGCGCATCCACTGGAAGGCGACGCTCGACCAGTACAACTCGTACTACTACGGCGTGGGCGTGAACTGCTTCGTGGACGGGAAGATGGTCGGCCAGACCGTCGGCCACCTCGGGAGCAACCCCGGCCGCAGGTGGGTCTACGTCATCGGCGTGGAGGGCACGACCGACGTGGCCCGCGACGGCTCCGACCGCAGCGTGTGGGTCCAGTGCAACGCCTTCGGATACACGAACGGCGGGTACGGCTCGGCCGGCGGCTCCGTGGCGGCGGGCGTCTCCGTCACCGTGCCCCACCGCACGTGGTACTCGCCGCGCCCGCCCAAGTCCCCGTCGGCGACGAGGGCGAGCGACTCGCAGGCGCGCGTGACGTGGCAGACGGACTACACCGGCGGCGACGGGGCCTACCCGTGGACCGGCGTCCACGTCGAGCGGCGGACGGACGGCGGCGCATGGGTGCAGGTCGGGAGCGCGTCGTGGAGCGTCACGAACTTCACCGACAACGGCCTCTCCGCCGGGCACCGCTACCAGTGGCGCGTGCGGTCGTACAACCCGTCCGGCACGAGCGCCTACGCGACGACGGGCTACGTCTACACGACGCCGCTCGCCCCCTCGTCCGTCACCCTGACGAGGACGGTGGGCACCACCGTGTCGATCGGTGCCCCCGCCGTCGCGTGGGCCACCTCGTACGAGGTGCAGACCAGCCTCAACGGCGGCGCGTGGGCGGCCGCCGGCACCGTTGCCTCGCTGCCCATACGCGTGGACGTGGGCGGCGGCGTCGTGCGGGCCCGCGTGAGGGCGAAGGTCGCGTCGCTTACGGGCCCGTGGCGGGAGTCCGGCTCCGTCCAGACCGTGGTGGCCCCCTCCGCCCCGACGCTGACGTCGGCCCCGTCGGGCACGTACTCGGTCGGGACGGCCGCGGGGCTCGCGTGGGCCGCGAACCACCCCGACGGCTCGCCGGTCACCGCCGTACAGGTCGAGCTGACGGTTGACGGGGCGGCCACCGTCTACGACCTTCCGGCCGGCTCGGCCTCGTGGGCCGTGCCGGACTCGGCCATCTCCGCGCCGCACTCGGTCTCGGCCCGCGTGCGCACCAAGGGCCTCGCCAACGGCTGGGGCGCGTGGAGCGCCATGGCGTCGTGGAGGGTCGCCTACCCGCCGCAGGTGGAGATAACCTCCCCGGCCACGGACGGCTCGCTCGTCGAGTCCGTCCCGTTCGACGTCACGTGGCGCGTGGCGGACTCGACCGGCGTCTCATCCCAGTCCGTCGAGCTGCTCGACTCCACCGGCGCTTCGCTCATGCTCGTCGACCCGGGCGCCGACGCCCGCTCGTGGCGGTTCTCCGCGCGGACGTACCTCCCGAGGACGGGGCAGTCCTACGTCGCGCGCGTCGCCGCACGCGGCGGCTCCTCGCTGCTGTCGGTGGCGGAGCGGCGGTTCTCGACCGACTACGCAGAGCCGGCGACTCCGGCGGCCGAGGTGCTGTACGACTACTCGGACATGTCGGCGACCGTGGTCGTGAGACACGGCAACCCGTCGTGGGAGGTGGTTGGCTGGGAGCTCGTCTCGCCGGAGGACAACGCGCGCGAGGAGGGCATCCCCATCACGGCGGGGGCGGACGTCGCGGCCGACGGGACGATGGAGCTCGGCGCCGTGCTCCCAACGGTGTCCGTGTCGGTCGTGCGCATGCTGGCCGACGGCACGCAGTGGCTCGTGGAGGACGGGATGGCCGACGGCGGCGCGGCCCGCGACCCGCTGCCGCCGCTCAACGTCGCCTACTCCTACCTCGTCACCTCCTACTCGGAGGCGGGCACGGCCACCACGCTCGAGGTGCCCGCGCGGCTCGACTCCGACGCGGAGGCCTACAACTTCGGCCCGGACGCGGGGCGCTGCCGTCTGCTCAGGTTCGACGCCACCGGCGAGGAGCGCGTCTCGCACTCGGGCGAGGAGTTCCACTTCGCGCTCGGCGCTGGCGTCTCGGCGCTGCCGACGTTCTACCCGGACGGGGACGTTGACGTGAGTGGGTCGCACTCCTACGTGCTGACGTCACGCGAGGAGTACCTCGCGCTCCGCGAGCAGGTCAGGGCGCGGGACGCCGCCGTCTGCTGGCTGCGCGACCACTGGGGCAACCGGTGGCGCGTCGTGGCCGAGTGGTCGCTGTCCTACGACGCGAAGGCATACATGAGATGGGGCGTCTCGGCGAGCGTGCGCGAGGTCGTCTTCGAGGAGGCCGCCAATGGCTGACGCTTCGAGGTGGGCGGAGGAGTTCGCGAGCACGCGGTACCGCTTCATGCGGCTGTCGCGCTCGACCGGGCTGGAGGTCGAGCAGCTGCGCGTCGTGCGCGGGGGCACCATAACCCGCAACAACGACGTGCGCATCATGGAGAGCGCCGAGGTGGGCCTCGTGGGCGAGCTCGACCTCGGGCCCGACCTCGTCCGCGTCCACATGGACGTGACGTTCCGCGACGGCTCCACGGCCTCCGAGGTGCTGGGGACGTTCGTGCCCGCCGTGCCGTCGAGGGACGTGGCCGGGGCCTACTCGACCGCGACCATGCGGCTCTACGGCAGGCTGCAGGAGCTCTACGACGACCGCTTCCCGGCGCCGGTCGTGCTGCCGCCGGGGACGAACGCCGTCGAGGCGGCGGCTCGGGTCTGCCGGGAGTGCGGACTCGAGGTCATCGCCGACGGGTCCTCCTACGTCACGACCAACCAGAGGACGTACGGCCTCGGCATGGAGCGCCAGAACTCCGATGTGGGCGACACCAAGCTCGACATGGTGAACGACCTGCTCGGCCTCGCGGGGTTCTGGGCCGCCAAGACCGACCCGTGGGGCCGCGTCATCATGCGCCGCTACGTCGCGCCCGAGTACAGGGAGCCGGTCTGGTCGTTCGTCGAGGGGCCGGACGCCAAGTTCGAGGGGGCGATGACCGACGAGCACGACGTGACCGACGCCGCCAACCACGTGCTCGTGCTCTACCAGACCGACAAGCGCTCGCTGGTGGGGGAGGCGTGGGACCACGAGACCGAGCTGTCCGTGGAGGCGAGGGGCCGCGTCATCACGCGCACCTACGAATACACGTCCATCCCCGGCGGCATGACGGACGCGCAGCTCGCCGAGTGGGCCAACGCCGACGCGCTCAGGCGGCTCAGGACGGCGCAGGCGACCATCCGCAGGGTGACGCTCACGCACGCCTACGCGCCCCTCTCCATCGGTGACTCGGTGCTCGTCGACTACCCGACGGGCGGGGTGTCCGGCAAGTTCGAGGTGCGCACGCAGACGCTCACCCTTTCGGGAGGCTGCCCGACCGAGGCCGAGCTGCGCCAGTTCAACAGGAGGCTGAAGTCGGATGGATAGGGCGCAGGAGATGGCTCTCAGGGCGCTCGGACGGGCGGCGGCGGGCTCGGCGGCGAAGGCCGGCGCGGACTCGCAGTCCCCGTCGCTGGTGAGGAGGCTCGCCACGGTCAGCCGGGCCAACGGGGACGGGACGCTCGACGTCGACCTCGGCACGGCGGCGGTGCCGCTGCCCATGGCGGGGCTGCGCATGACCACGGCCTGCGCCGGCGCGAAGGCCGGCGACCGCGTCCTGGTCGACACGCAGGGCCGGACGAGCGTCGTCACCGGCATCCTCGCGTAGCGGGGGAGCGGTGGCGCACCATCATCGGTGACGAAAGGAGGCCGGAGATGGCCAGGACGAACGACATGTTCCTCGCGAGGGCCAACGCCGACACGGAGCGGCCCGAGATATGGGCGGTGCGCTCCGGTGGCACGGTCATCCCCATCGCGGGCGGGGACGGGGCGGCGGAGCGCGAGAGGCGCGAGAGCGAGACCGCCCGCGCGGCGGCGGAGGCCAAGCGAGTCTCCGCCGAGACCGCCCG
>UWSJ01000066.1 GCA_900549525.1 uncultured Coriobacteriaceae bacterium
CTGACACGGAAGAGGTCACAAGTTCAAATCTTGTAACGCCCACCAAATTTGCTGGTAGCGGGTCTTTTTTTAGGCCCGCTACTTTTTTGTGACGCGACAATGTGAACAACAAGCAAAGCGAGTAATACCAGCGAGACATAGGCCGCTGCGAACGGTTGGTGCATAGTGCTCGACTTCGCGGTACGTGCGCATGCGTTCGGTCCCGCATCGATTTGCTGACGTCCCAACACGCTCGCCGGTTACATCGGCTCGTTTACGAGGTTGGGGATGCCCGTTGCGACTTCCATCCCTAAAGCTAATGAGTCGGGCGGGCGCAGCATGGCATGTCCGCCAATGGGACGTGCGCGGAGGGCGACATGGCGATAGACGAGGAAGATCTGGCGACGCTCGAGGAGATGGCCGCGTCGCTTGGCGCGGGCCTGGGGCCGCTGACGGCGGAGGAGGCGCGCGAGGCGACCGTCCCCGTGCGCATCGAGGATGCGGTCTTCTCGCTCATGGAGACGACCGACATCCCGTCCATTCGCGTTCGTGACGTGGTGCGCCGCGCCAAGACGTCCCGGTCTACCTTCTACCGGCATTTCGAGAGCGTCGATGCCGTGGTAAAGGCCTTCGAGCTCGACCTGCTCTCGAACATGCACCAGATCAACACCTACGCGCTCAAGGCCCGGTTCGGCGATGCGGAGCTTCGGCCGACATCGAGCATGGTGCAGCGCATGGAGTTCCTCCGCGAGCGGCGTGACAAGATCGTGGCGCTCAACGGCCCACACGGCGACCCGCAGTTCACGCACAAGGCGACCGTCCTCATGCACGATCACTTTCGCAGTCGACTGGAGGACGTGGGCGACATGCCCGTAAGCCTTGACCTGTACCTGGCGTTTGCCATCGCAGGGCACAACAACCTTATCCAGTACTGGCTCGAGAAGCGTCCGGACATTGAGCCCGTCGAGATTGCCGCTGCGCTCAACCGCCTGTTCTACGCGCCGATTCTGCTCGACAAGGACGCCGGTACGACTCACTAGTCTCGTCTGTGTGCCGCCCTGGATCGTCAATCTAGCATTTGCGATCGTTTGCCTCGATATTCGGTTGGCAATTGTTCGAGATGGCCAGAACGGCTCGGCCGAGACGGGCGTTTCTGGCCGCTGTCCCTTCTTCGAACGTTTACGTTGGCAATCCGCCACAGGCGGCTCTTGGGCCGTGGGCGGCGCGGCCGCCTGGACTTTTCGCACGGCCCTCTCATGCTCTGTGCATTTGCACAATGCACCTGCTTTGGTTTCGCCTCATTTGGTCTTTGGAGACATAGGGCGTGCTCCATGCGCTTTCTAGCATGGGTTTCGTGAAGAAGCCCGGGTGGGGAGTCCCGGGTCGTGGGTTGCCGGCCCGCCTTGGGATCGTGCAACCCGTCGCCTACAGGAGAGGCCGCGCGCCTCGGTCTCGCGTCGGCTCGGCTCATTGGGCATTCGCCGGGTAGCGAGGCTATCGGACGGAAGGTACCGCCATGCCCATGAAGAAGTCCACCAAGCTCATGAAGGTTCTGCTCACCAACATTCTCATCGCCATCTCGATTTCCATTGTGGCGAGCTACATCGGCATCAAGTCGGCCAACGTGCCGGAGGAGGCCTTCATGCCGGCCTTCCTCTCCACCACGGGCATGAACATCGTGATGAGCTATATCATCTCGTTCTTCGTGGGCTGGTTCATCCCTGCCGAGAAGTGGGGCTTCGCCTTCGCCCATGCCTGCGGCGCTAAGCCGAGCGACGGCCTCAAGTTCGGCGCCATCCTCAACGTGGTGGTCAACACCGTCTACGTTGTGATCAATGCCCTCATCCTCACCTACGTGAACGCCATCGTGATGCAGGGCATGCCGCTGGCCATGTTCCCGCTGGCGCTTTTCGGCAGCTTCTTCCAGTGCTGGATCGTGGGTTACGTCGTGTCGCTGCTGTGGGCGCCCAAGTGCGAGCAGATCGCCCGCAAGAAGTGCAACGACTTCCCTGAGCCGATGCGTCACTAGCGTCGTCCGGCGATATGCGCCTGCGGTTTGTGTCCCGTTCGGATTTGCGTCCGGGCGGGACGTTTTGTGCCGCGGGGAGGAGGACTGCGATGGGCCTGCGCTGCGGGGGCGTGCGCTGCGGGGGGCGTGCGATGTGGCCGGGCGGGTGACAGAACTGCGGTTCGTGCGGAGTTGAGCCCGTCCGGGTGACAGAACTGCGACTCATGCGGAGTTGGGTTAGAGCTCTGCCGAGAAGCACTTGGGATGACAGACCGTGTACCTCGCGTTTCTCTGATGCTCTTTCGGGTGCGGGGTCACAGGGGTGACAGAAGTGCGCCTCGTGCTGAGCACGAGAAGTAGTTTTGTCAGTCAGCGGTGGATAGCTCCGCACGAGTCTGGGTTTTGTCGCGGTCGGCACCTCCCTTCTCTGCACGAGCCCGAGTTTTGTCGCCGTCGACGAGGCCTGCCCTACACGAGGCCGTGTTCTGTCACGCCCGGCATCGGCCGTCTCCGCACGAAGCGGCGTTCTGCCCCGGCGGGCTGCCTCGCTCCGGGCGAACGGTCGCTCTGGAGCCATGGGCGGCGCGGCAAGTCCACAATACGCGGCACCATCTACCAGCAGGTTGGAACGACCACAGAAGTATCGTCTCACTCCCTGAGACACGCTCGTGCCCCGTTGTTCTTCTGTGTCGGTCGCCCGGGCCATAGCATCCAGGCCAGAAGCAAGGCCGGGGCGAGGTACAAGGCGCGCCTGCTTCGGCCAACGTCGGACAAGGATGTGATGACAACATGGTCAAGCTTGGAAGGAACATGCGGAGCGTCTCGATCGTGGGCGTGGGGTGCACGCCGTTCAAGGACTTCGAGGCGCACCCGGAGACCCAGGGCATCGGCGAGGGCGAGGCGTTCGGCTACGCGGCGCTCGAGGCAATCGCCGACGCGGGTCTGGAGCCGCGCGACGTCGACTACTTCTACCACGGCAGCGCAAACCCCTACCTCGTGGGTGATTGCATCACGCCCAACATGCAGGTGGCGGACTGGCTTGGCATGCGCGCCAAGGGCTCCGTCCACCACTCCGAGGCCTGCTGCACGGGCTACGTTGCGCTCGAGCAGGCCGTCATGGCCGTGGCCTCGGGGGCGTACGACGTGGTGCTCTCCGGGGCCGTTGACCTCGCGAGTACGCTGCCCGTCGAGCACATGCCCTCGCACATTCGCCAGGACTTCCCGCTCGAGGTCATGATTCCGTCACTCGATAAGATTTACGACCGCGCCTACGGACGTCCCCTCGACGGCGCCTTCGGCGTGTCGTTCGACAACTGGATCAACGAGTACTCGATGACCTACGACGTGGACGCCGACAAGATCGACGACGCGCTCAACGGCCTCACGAAGTCGTTGCGTCGCGGTGCCGTGGCAAACCCCCTCGCGTGGTACGAGACGACCATCGAGCAGGACGCCGCCGCCGTGGGCATGGACGACGCCGACGCCTACCTCAAGAGCATGTACAACCCGCGCGTCACGCAGTACCTGCGTGTCACCGGCTTTGAGAAGAAGTGCGACGGAGCTGCGGCCGTCGTCGTGATGCCCACGGAGAAGGCGCTGGCCATGGGCGTGCCGCACACGCCGGTCGAGGTGCTGGGCACCGGCGCCTCCGCCGTGGAGGCGGGGCTCGTCCACAACGAGCATTGGGCCACGAAGGTCGCCGCCGAGCAGGTCTACGAGCTCACGGGCGTCAAGCCCGATGAGGTCGACCTGTTCCTCTGCAACGACTTCTTCCTTGCGAGCGAGATCTGCTCGGCCGAGGAGTGCGGTTACATCCCGCGCGGCGAGGCGTGGAAGTACGCCATCGACGGCCGCACCGCCTACGACGGCGACAAGCCCATCAACCCGCATGGAGGCCGCTGCAACTTCGGCCATGCGCACGGGGCGTCGGGCATCGCCGACATCTATGAGGCCGTGAAGCAGATGCGCGGCGAGGCTGGGGCGACGCAGGTGAAGAGGCTCCCCGAGACTACCTTCCTGCGCGGCTTCGGCGGTAGCCAGAACGTGCGCTGCCAGATCCTGCGTACCGTCGCCTAGAGACTCGCGGGGCGGCCCGCAACGCAACGACGCGTGCCGCCTGCCCCAACACCCAAAGGAGAACCCATGCAGCTCGAGAAGATGGAGCCCATCGTCAAGAAGTTCTACGCCGGTCTTGCGGAGGGGAAGTACTACGCCCGCCGCTGCAAGGAGTGCGGGGCCGTGGAGTTCCCGCCGCACCTGGCCTGCAATGCCTGCGGCTATCACGAGACGGAGTGGTGCGAGGTCTCCGGCCACGGCCACCTCATCGACTTCACCGTCCCCGGCCCCCAGAACGACAAGCCCTACCTGCGCGCGGTTGGCAAGTACGCATACGGTGCGGTGGAGATTGACGAGGGGTCGCAGTACACCTACGTGATCTTTGGCGTCACGAAGAAGAACGCCCCGGACCTGCGCGACCGCCTCAAGGCGGGCGAGGTCGTGGGGGTGCACCCCAAGGTCATCGACCGCGAGGGCTACAAGGAGCTCTGCTTCGAGCTCGATTAGGCAGAGACGGGCCCGTGTCACAGGGGCGGAGCTGTTAGCCCCAGGCCGCAGGGGCCGGGCCGTCAGTCCCAAGCCGTGGGGCCTTAGCCACTGGCAGGTGGCCCCGTGGCATCTCAGAACAGAACGCAAAATCAATTACCACGAGCACAGGAGGTTCGTCATGGACGAGCAGGTTCTTTCCCAGGTTGCGGAGTTTGCCAAGAGCGCCTACCAGTACGCGGGCGAGGTCACGGCCGACACCACCTTTGAGGAGCTCGGGAAGGGTTCCATGAAGATGATCGCCCTCACCTCGATGATCGAGAACGAGCTTGACGCCGAGGTGCCCATCCGCGACGTCATGGGCATGAAGACCGTCGGCGAGCTTGCCGCGCGCGTCGAGGAAGAGATGGAGTAGCGCCATGGACCTCATGCAGGAACTCCGCGAGCGCGCGGCCGCCCGGCCGATGCGCGTCGCCTTCCCCGAAGGCGAGAACGAGGTGATGATGCGCGCCGTGGAGAAGGCCACGGCCGAGGGCGTGGCCCGCTGCGTGCTCGTGGGTGATGCGGCGCGGCTCCGTGAGCTCGCCGAGGAGCGGGACGTGTCACTCGAGGGCGTCGAGATCGCCGACATCACAGACGCCGAGAACAACGCCCGGCTCGCCCAGCGCTATCTTGCGCTGCCCGTGTGCAAGTACAAGGAGAAGGGCGTCATGCGCCGCCTGGGCAGGCCCATGGAGCACGCGTGCATCCTCGAGGCCCTGGGCGACGTCGACCTCATGTTCGCGGGCATCGACTGCCCCACGGGCGACGTCATCTCCTGCGGCCAGACCATCGTGGGGCTCGCCGACGGCATCGACACCGTGAGCTCCATCGGCATCTTTGACATCCCCGGCTGGGAGGGCTCGTCGGGAGGCCTGCTGGGATTTGGCGACTCGGCCGTTTGCGTCGACCCCGACCCCGGCCAGCTGGCCTCGATCGCCATCTCGGCGTGCGAGACGTGGGCCGCCCTCACCGGCACGGAGGCGCGCTGCGCGCTGCTCAGCTACTCGACGGACGGCTCGGCTGGCGAGACGCCGCTGGTCACGAAGGTGCGCGAAGCGCTGGCAATAGCGCACGAGCGCAGGCCGGACCTCAAGATCGACGGCGAGTTCCAGCTCGATGCGGCGCTGCGCCCGGACATTGCCGCCAAGAAGGTCAGGCGGCCGAGCGAGGTGGCGGGCAAGGCCAACCTCATCATCTGGCCCGACATCAACGTGGGCAACATCGGCGTGAAGCTCGTGCAGACCTTCGGGCACGCCAACGCCTACGGCCCCATGCTGCAGGGATTCCGCAAGATCGTCTGCGACTGCTCCCGCTCGGCCCCGGTCGACGAGATCGTGGGCAACGTGATCATGAGCTGCGTGCGCGCCCAGGCACTCGAGGAGGCGGGTAGCGGTGAGTGACGAGAAGCGCGAGCCCGCTCCGGGGCGTGGTCAGGGCGGCGCGGCGGGCCATCCCTGGCGCGTGCTCGTGGTCAATCCCGGCTCCACGTCAACCAAGCTGGGACTCTTCGAGGGCGAGAGGTGCGTGTTCCAGCAGAACGTGGCGCACGAGGCAGAGCGGCTCGCCGAGTTCCCAACCGTCTCCGACCAGCTGCCGTATCGCACGGGCCTCATCCTCGACGCCTTGGCCTCCCACAACGTGCGGCTCGAGAGCATCGACGCGTTCGTGGGACGCGGCGGCGGGCTCATCTCCATGCCGGGCGGCACCTACGCCGTGGACGAGCGCCTGCTTGCCGACGCGCGCCGCGGTGCCAACGGCGTGGCGCACCCGGCCCAGTTGGGTTCGCAGATTGCCCACGAGCTCGCCGAGCGGGCGGGCGGCAGGCCGTGCTTCGTGGTGAACCCGCCCGACACCGACGAACTCTCCGACTTGGCGCGCATGACGGGCGTGGCGGGCGTGTATCGCCACGTGCACCTGCACGCGCTCAACCTCAAGGAGACGGCCATCCGGCACGCGACCTCGATGGGCAGGCGCTACGAGGACTGCAAATTCGTGGTGTGCCACATCGGCGGCGGCATCTCGGTCTCGGCCCACGACCACGGCCGCATGGCCGACGGCAACGACATCGTGGGCGGCGAGGGCCCGATGGCGCCCACGCGCTCCGGTTCCGTTCCCGTGCTGGAACTGCTTGCTTGGCTCGACGGCAAGGCGGACGGGGCTACCCACACCACGGCGGAGGCACGCGCGCTCTGCATGAAGACGGGCGGGTTCGTGAGCCTGCTCGGCACCTCCGACGCACTTGAGGTGTCGCGTCGCGCTGCTGGTGGTGACAAGGCCGCCCGGCGCGCCTGGGACGCCATGGCCTACCAGGTGTGCAAGTGGATTGGCGCCATGGCCTGCGCCCTCGGTGGCGGGGTGGACGGTATCCTGCTCGGCGGCGGCATGGTGCACAACGAGGCGCTCGTGGACGAGATTCGCCGCCGTTGCGGCTGGATTGCGCCGGTCACGGCCTATCCAGGCGAGTTTGAGCTCGAGGCCATGGCCGCAGGTGCCTGCCGGGTGCTCGGCGGGTCGGAGGAGGCGCTCGCCTACACCGGCAAGCCGGTCTGGGACGGCTTCCATGACGATGCCCGGTAGTTGAGAGGAAAGGGGTGGTTCCCATGGAGCAAGGTTCGTGGTCATCCGTCGGCAGGGCATTCGTTACCGGCGGCGTCATCATCGCCGTCATCCAGGCGATCATGGAGTTGCTGGGGCTCGTCATGCCCCCGGAGGTGCCGCTCGCGCTGCGCGGTGCCGTGGCACTTGTGATCGTCGGCGTCATCACGGGGATCCTGTTCGTCTCCGGCGTGTGGGCCAAGATTGACGGGTTTGGCGGCATGGGCGCCAACCTGCCATTCATCGGCCTCGTTGGTGCCGTTGCTGGCATCATCTGCGGTGCCCGAGCAAAGGGCGCCCCCACCGGCCGTGCCGTTGGAGAGGCGCTCAAGGTCATGGCGGTGCTGTTCGGAACCGGGTTCGCCTTTGGCATCGTGGTGCTGTTCGTGACCCGTGCCCTCGGCGTCGGCATCTTCGCGTAGGGGAGTGGTTGGCATGAATCTCTTGCTTGCGTTTCTGCTCGGCGGCGCGCTGTGCGCACTCGCCCAGGTGGCTTGCGTCGTGCTGAAGCTCGACAAGCCGCTTCCCTGCCTCATCCTCTTCTTCTGCATTGGTGGCCTGCTTGGCCCTACCGGGCTGGTGAGCATGCTCGAGGAAGTGTGCCAGGCGGGCATCATCGCGACGGTGATCGACCCGGGCACCGGCATCCAGGTGGGCGCCTCGTCGGCCATGGCGGGGGTTCCGCTGCCGCTGGTGATCATGCTGCTTGCCATCGTGTGCATGGTCGTCATCGGCATAGTGACGGGGCTCGTCGCCTCCTCGTGCATGGGCGGGAAGCACGACTAGCAGCCGCCTTGCGCTTGGCCCCCTCGCCTCGACGTGCCCCGGCTTGCCCTGCGGCGCTACGTTACCGCCCTCGTTTCGCGCCCGTCCCTTACCGTGGCAGGCTCGCGGCGGGGGCGTTCGCGTGACGCCAGCGGGCCGTGAGCGTGGCCCTGGCGGGGACGAGCGGCACTTCTCGGCCGCCCCTGTTCTCGCCCCCAAATTGTCCGGCGCGTGTCCGGCCCCTCATTGTGCTGTCGCACATTGTGGCAAGAAGCGTCAAGCGCGATGGTTCTACCAGACGTTTTGAGTGGGTTCCCAACAAGGAGGAGTCACCATGAAGCAGCTTGAGACCGACGTCGTCGTCATTGCGGCAGGTCTGTCCGGACTCGCGGCCTCGGTCGCCGCGGCCGAGAGCGGCGCGCGCGTCATCACCCTCGAGAAGGCCTCCAACACCGGCGGCGCCGCCAACATGGGCATGGGCCCGGCCGCGGCCGGCTCGCCCGTGCAGAAGGCGGCCATGATCGAGGTCACCCCTGGCGAGCTCTTCCGTCGCCACATGTTCTACACGCACTACCAGGTGGACGCCCGTCTCGTGCGCGACTACTACTTCAAGAGCGGTGACACCATCCAGTGGCTCGAGGACATGGGCGTCCAGTTCGAGAGCGTCCGTCCGGCGTTCCGTGCCCGCGAGCGCACTCGCGCCTATGCCGACGGCGAGTACACCTGGCACGTCGTGCAGCCCGAGGACGGCTCCGAGCCGGGCCCGCGTGCCGCGACGACCATGACCAAGCGCATGACCGAGCGTGCCCAGGAGCTCGGCGTCGAGTTCATGCTCGAGACCCCGGCCACCGGTCTCATCACCAATGACGAGGGCGCCGTGGTGGGCGTCAAGGCCAAGGACAAGGACGGCGAGGAGTACGAGATCTCCTGCTCCTCCGCGATCGTGGCGACGGGCGGCTTCGGCCACAACGCCAAGATGATCAAGGAGAACATGGGCTTCGAGTGGGGCAAGAACCTCTTTAGCTTCGCCATCCCGGGCATGGATGGCGACGGCATCAACATGTGCCACGAGGTCGGCGCCGGCCACACGCCCGTGACCATGGAGACGATGTACCAGATCCCCGACAACATGAACCACTTCTACGTCGAAGGCGCCTTCCGCCAGCCCTGCTACTGGTGCAACCGCCTCGGCGAGCGCTTCATGCCCGAGGACGAGATCTACAACACCACCTTCGTGGGCAACGCCATCAACCACCTGCCGGGCAAGGTCGGCTACGCCATCTTCGACTCCAAGATGCTCAAGCACTGGAAGAAGAACGGCCCGGACATCGTGTCCCACGTCCACCCGCACGACCTCTACGAGGGCTTCGAGGAGCAGTGGGAGCGTGACCTCGCCGATGGCTACGAGCCCATCTGCCAGGCCGACACCATCGAGGAGCTCGCCGAGAAGGCCGGCATCGACGTCGACGGCCTCGTCGCCAACATCGAGGAGTACAACGAGATGTGTGCCGAGGGCTGGGACAGCATCTTCGAGAAGGAGCGCGAGTTCATGCGTCCGCTCGAGAAGGGCCCTTTCTACTGCTGCAAGCAGTACATCGGCGCCTACGGCACGCTCGGCGGCGTCCTCGTGAACCACAAGCTCGAGGTCATGACCGATGACTACAAGGTCATCCCCGGTCTGTACTGCGTGGGCACCGACGCCTGCACCATCTACGGCGACTCCTACAACTTCTGCATCCCGGGCAACACCATGGGCTTCTGCATCAACTCCGGTCGCATCGCCGGCGAGAACGCC
>UWSJ01000067.1 GCA_900549525.1 uncultured Coriobacteriaceae bacterium
ACGAGGAGACCGGCCAGGGCGAGAAGATGTCCAAGAGCCGCGGCAACGCCATCGCCCCGCGCGAGGTCATGGATATGCTCGGCGTTGAAGGCTACCGCTATTACTTCATGACCGACGTGACGCCCGGTACCGATGGCGCCATCTCCTTCGGCCGTATGGAGCAGGTCTATAACACCGACCTCGCAAACAGCTGGGGCAACCTCGTGTCCCGCGCGCTCAACATGAGCGCCAAGTACTTCGACGGCAAGACTCCCGCCATCCCCGAGGGCTGGGAGACGCGCGAGAGCCCCGTACGCAAGGTCGCCGAGGGCATCGTGGAGCGCTACGCCGCCAAGATGGGCGCCTTCGCCTACCACGAGGCCGCCGCCGAGGTCATGGAGCTCGTCCACGCCGCCAACCTCTACATCGAGCAGTCCGAGCCCTGGGCGCTCGCGAAGGATCCTGCCAAGAATGACGAGCTCGCTGCCGTCATCTGCGACTTGCTCGAGTCCATTCGCATCGTGGCGCACCTGCTCATGCCCTTCATGCCCCTCACGAGCGCCGAGGCCCTTCGTCGCATGTCGCACGGCGACGAGGCGAGCACCGACGACCTTGCGGCCGTCTGCGTCTGGGGCGGGCTCAAGGCCAGCGTGTCGGTGACCAAGGGCGAGGCCCTCTTCCCGCGCCTGGAGACCAAGTAGTGCCTGCCTCGCCGCTCGCCAACCCCACGGCCACCAGGCAGATGCTCGAGCGCTTCGGCCTGGCGACCAAGCACCGGCTCGGACAGAACTTCCTCGTGGACGACAATGTCATCGCGAAGATCCTTGAGCTTGCGCGGCTTGACGAGACGAGCAGCGTGCTCGAGGTAGGGCCGGGCATCGGTACGCTCACGCTGGGCATGCTTCCGCTCGCCGGGTCGGTCGTCTCCATCGAGGCCGACCGCGAGCTGGAGCCGGTGCTGGCCGACCTGGCGCACGCGTTTCCCAACTTCGCCTATGTCATGGGCGATGCCCTGCGCGTGAGCGCGGACGAGGTGCACACGGCCTGCGGCCGCGCACGGCAAGGCGAGGCCGCCGTCCCAGGCGGTCCTGCGATGGCGACGGGCGCGACGGTCGACGAGGGCGGCCCTGCGGCGGCGTCGGACGCCGAGGGCGGCCCCGCGACGCCGACCGACCCCGCCATCCTCGTGGCCAACCTGCCCTACAACGTGGCCGCTACCATCATCCTCAAGTACCTGAGCGAGCGCCCCTCGCTCGCGGCCGAGGTGGTGATGGTGCAGGCCGAGGTGGCCGACCGCATCTGCGCCCGCCCCGGCACGAAGGCTTACGGCGCCTATACGGCCAAGCTGTCCCTCTACGGTGAGGTCACGGGCCGGTTCGAGGTGCCGCCGACCTGCTTCATGCCCGCCCCGCATGTGAACAGTGCCGTCGTGCGCATCGACCGCTCGCCCGTCCTCCATCCGGGTACGGGTGAGCCCCTCTCCGCCGAGCGCATCGACCGAACATGCGAGGTCATCGACGCGGCCTTCGCCCAGCGGCGCAAGACCATCAGGAACTCGATGGCGGCGAGGGGCTTCGAAAAGTCCGCGCTCGACGAGGCGTTCTCAAAGGCGGGCATAGCGCCCACCTCCCGCGCGGAGGCCCTCTCGCCGGACGACTTCGTTCGCCTCGCCTGCGCGTTGGAGGAGTAGCCATGGGGTCGAACGACGACGCGTCGGGTCTCACCGATTCGTCTCTTGCCGATGGCGAACTCTTCCACAATCGCAAGGGGAAGCCGAGGGAATGGCCTCGACCGCTCGCGCCGCTCGCGGACACGCACGGGCACCTGACGGCGTTCTGGCACCGTGACCCCGCTGCGGCCGTTGCCCGCGCGGCGCTTGCCGGCGTCCGTCTGCTCGTGGTGCCGCTCGACGCCCTCACGGACTGCGTGCCCGGCTCCGGGGCGGATCCGGACTGCGACGACGAGCCATCCACGCCTCGGCGTACGGCTGCCGAGCTGCTCGCATTCGTAGACGACGCAGTGGCGCGTGCGCGGGTACGTATGCCACGCTATGCGGAGGCGGGCATCGTCGCCTCGGATTTTCCGGGCTATGAGATGCCGTCGGGCACGACATCCGCACTGCCTCTGGACGTGCGCGTCGTCGCGGGCGTGCATCCCTACGGCGCGGCGGAGTTCGACAATGCGTGCCGTGCGCGTATGGAAGAGCTCCTTGCGTCCGCTCGTTGCGTGGGCGTGGGGGAGATTGGGCTGGACTATACCTGTGCGGTGCCGCATGGCGTGCAGCTTGCGTGTTTTCGCGAGCAGCTCGCCATGGCGCGCGCTCACGACCTGCCCGTTGAACTTCACATCCGTGACGCTCGCGATGACGAAGCATGCGAGGCCCATGCCGACGCGCTCGCGCTGCTTCGGGAGACGGGCGTGCCGCCAAGGGGCTGTGACCTGCACTGCTACACGGGCAATGTCGAGACGATGCTGCCGTTTGCCGAGCTTGGATGCCACGTTGCCTTCGGCGGGGCGGTGACCTTCAAGCGCAGCGACGACATTCGCGCGGCGGCTGCCGCCTGCCCCGAACGCCTTGTCGTCTCGGAGACAGACTGCCCCTACATGGCTCCCGTGCCCCTCCGGGGTGAGGAGTGCGAACCAGCCATGGTCGCCTTTTCTGCCGCCTGCGTGGCGCAGGTGCGCGAGGAAGCGCTGGGCATACCCGCGCGGGATACCTACGCCGCGCTCTGGCGCAACGCCTGCGAGCTCTTCGGGCTCGTGAGACCCCGCCGGTAGTGTCGCGTCACCCCTTCCGTGCATCACCATGCCTTCTGCAGATTGCGAGAGGGCATGTGCGCGGGCCCCTGATAGGATTAATCGCACATGACAGCTTTCTTGGGCATCGCCGCGCGCGCTGCCGTCTGAAGGAGCACCAATGAGCCAGAACCTCCGCGTTGCCGTCCTGTTCGGCGGCACCTCGTCCGAGCACGACATTTCCTTGCGCTCCGCCACCAATGTGCTTGAGAGCCTTGTCGGCCTCCCGTATGACCTCGTGCTTGTGGGTATTACGCGCGAGGGCTCGTGGCTGCACTACACGGGTGACGTTTCCGACGTTGCCGAGGGGGACGCTTGGGCAACGCACGACACGATGCCCGTGGTGGTGGTGCCTGGCGAGCGTGGCGGGCTCTTCGAGCACCTTCCGGATGGCTCGCTCTCCCGTGTCGATGTTGACGTGGCCCTGCCCGTCCTGCATGGCCAGGGCGGAGAGGACGGCGTTACCCAGGCGCTGCTCGAGAGCGCTCGCATCCCCTACGTGGGCTGTGGTGTCCTGTCGAGCGCGGTGTGCATGGACAAGGACGCCTCGCACCGCCTGGCCGCGGCTTCGGGCATTCGCGTTCCGCGCTGCGAGGTGCTCTATCGCGGCTGCGGGGCCGACGAGGTGGCTGCGGCGGTGGCGGCGTGCGGCGGCTATCCCGTCTTCGTGAAGCCCGCCCGCGGGGGCTCGTCCTACGGCGTCTCGAAGGTTCGTGATGCTGGTGAGATGACAGGTGCGCTTGAGCTCGCCTTCTCGCTCGACCCCAAGGTCTCTGTGGAGGAGGCCATCGTGGGAACCGAGGTGGGCTGCGCCGTCATCGGAGATTCGGCCGGAGAGCTCGAGATGGGGGTGGTCGACGAGACGGTCGTCTCTGACGGGGGCTTCTTCCACATCCACCAGGACCAGACGGCGGGAGCGGACGCTTCCTCGATGAACTCCTCGCTGCGCTGCCCCGCGCACATCTCTGAGGAAGAGATGGCGCGCGTTCGTGAGACGGGCTTCGCCGTGTATCGCGCGCTCTACTGCACGGGCTTCGCTCGCGTCGACCTCTTCGTCACGCCCGGGGGCGAAGTTGTCCTCAACGAAGTCAACACCATCCCCGGGCTCACGCGTTACTCGCGCTTCCCCGAGATGATGCTTGCCGCCGGACGCGACCTCGCGGGGGTGCTCGACCAGCTCATTCGCCACGCTGCTGCAGGCCAGGAGCGCTAGGGCATGAGGGCCGGCGGGCGGGCGGGGGCAGCGGGCAAAGCACCCCTGGCACCGCATGCGTCGACGTCGGGCTCGGGGGTCACCCGCCTGCTTGACGCGCTCGTCGAGCTGGCTTGGCCTACGCGCTGCTTGGTCTGCGACGCCCCTGGAGAGCTCTTGTGTGCATCGTGCAGGCGCGCGTTGCCTTGGATCTCGCAGCGATGGGCGTGTCCGTGCTGCGGGGCCCCGTTCGGCTGGGTGTCGTGCACCGAGTGCCGCGCGCCCCAGGGCGAGGCCTGGCAAACTCGCTCCTGTGTCTGCGCCCTGCCGCTTGAGGGGGCGGCGCGTGCGCTCGTTGTGGGCCACAAAGATGCGGGGGAGCGCAGGCTTGCCCCAGTGGTCGCTGCCGCCATTGCCTGCGCTCTCGACGAGGCCTCGGGCTGGCCGGCCGCCGACGGCCGCCCGCGTTTCGACCCCTCAGCCACCGACGCCGTCTGCTTCGTGCCTGCCACGGCCGCGGCGTACCGGAGGCGCGGCTTCGACCACATGGAGTCCGTCTCGCGCTCGCTCGCCGGCATGCTGGGCCTCCCCCTTGCCGACGTGCTCGCCCGCCCGCGTGCGCTCGACCAGCGCTCGCTCGACAGGGAGGCGCGCAGGGAGAACGCGCATGGCTCGATGCTTGCCGTGTCCGACGTGAGCGGGCTGTCCCTGCTGCTCGTCGACGACGTGGTGACCACGGGTTCCTCCGTGCTTGCCTGCACCTCGGCGCTGCTCGACCGTGGCGCGCGGAGCGTGACGGCCTGCGCTCTCGCGCGGACCTGGTAGGGCGGCTCCGCCCTTCGCTGGCGTCGTGGACGTTTCGAGCGACTTTTCACGAACTGCTATACTTTGCCCCGTCTCATTCAGGTCTGTGGTTGCGAGGGGGCGACCGCCCGCCCGACGGCACGGTTGTCGGAGGGCGCGTCGGTTCATGGTCGGCTTGTCCGGCGCCCCCTCAAGTCCAAGCCAGACGAGGGCAAAGGGATCCACGTAAGCGAGGGTGTGCGCGCCCGAGCGAGCATGGCTCGTCCTAGAGGTAAGACGCACCGCCCGTATACAACCTGGGGCATGTCGCCCCGCGGGCGAGAGGGCCAGTAGTCGAGGGAGCCGCGGCTCCCGGGGCGACCGTCCCGGTGCGCGAGTGTGGGGTCAAATACCAGGTCAGCTGAACGAGACGACCTGCAGGAGACGGCACCCGTCGACGCGGGGCCGCAACCCGGGCATTCGCCCGTGGGCGGAGGTTGGCATGGTTCGAACGAAGGTCCGCGTGCGGCTCGCCTCTACGGTGCTTGCCGCTGCCGTCTTGACGTCACTTGCGGCCTGCTCGAACCCGCTTTCCAGAATTGGGGACGCGCTTGGCACCCCGTCGGTGACCGAGGCGCTCAGCCAGCAGGCGCAGCAGGGCGCCCAGACCGCATCCGCCCCGTCGAGCCTCGTCACGGCCGGTACGCTTACGGTCGGCATCGACTCGTCATCTTCCGCCCCCATGGGCATTCAGGACGTCGACGGCTCCTACGAGGGCTTTGACGTCGACATGGCGGCTGCCGTCGCCTCCGAGATGGGGCTCGACGTAACGTACGTCTCGGTCGCCAACGCCTCGCGCGAGCTTGGCAGCACGTGTGACGTCGTCATGGGCGTCAAGTCGGGTGACGCGAGCGGGCTCACGGTGGTCGGCTCGTACGCGGAGAGCGCCACGGGCTTCTTCCACAAGGGCGACGCGACGACCGTCAAGCTCTCTGACGTCACGGGGAAGAACGTGGGCGTGCAAGACGGCTCCGCCTCCCAGCAGATGCTCAAGCGCAGCAACGTGAACGCGACCGCCAAGACCTACGCCAACCTCAACGCCGCCTTCGAGGGCCTTGAGGCGGGCGAGGTCGACTTCGTGCTGTGCGACGCCTTCTCCGGTGCCTATCTCGCTGGCGGCTACGGTGACATCTCGTTTGCCGGGTCCATCGAGGTCCCCTCCTCCGTTGGCGTCGCGGTGGCTTCGGGAGACACCGAGCTTCAGACGTCCGTGAAGCAGGCCGTCGACAAGGTCTCCTCCGGTGGCGTCGGCACGCTTCTGCGCTCCAAGTGGCTCGGCGGGCTTCCCACGCTCACGGGCTCCTCGGTCATCGAGGGCGTGGTGGTCTCGAGCGCGGCGGCAAAGGAGGGCTCCCAGGACACGGTCTCCGGGGCCGCGGGGGCTCAGGACGGCTCGAACGCCGGCGCAAACGCCGTCGACATCTCCGACTAGCCGCCTGGCTCGATAAGCACAAGCCGCTGCCTTCGGACCCGCCATTTCGGCGACCGGCGAATTTCGTTTTCGCCGTGCCCGCCCCCACCCTATTGGGTACCAGAGTTGTACAAGAGGCCCGGGCGAGATTCCGGCGCCCGTGGCCCTCGCTTCGCAGACATTGCCCGCGGAGCCAGGGACGTCTCTTTGCTCGTGCTTTGCAAGCCCTACGGATGGAGGCACCATGGACATCAAGGTTTCCGGTCGCAAGGTTGCGGTCACCGACGCGCTGCACGACTACGTTGACGAGAAGATCGGCGACGCCCTCAAGGTGTTCGACATCCAGCCCATGACGTGCGACGTGGTGCTTCGCGTGGAGAAGAACCGCTCCAACCCGGAGGCTGCGGTCTGCGAAGTCACCGTGCGCGTGCGCGACAACGTGGTGCGCGTCGAGTCTGCCGACAACGACATGTATGCCGCCATCGACATCGCCGCCGACAAGGTGACGCGTCAGATTCGAAAGTTCAAGACCAAGATCGTCGACCGTCGCCAGCGCGCGCAGGGCCTGCCAGCCGTTTCGGTTCGCGGAGACCTCGCCGACCTGCTCGAGCCGCTGCCGGAGGAGGACGACGAGCTTGTGCGTGAGAAGGTCATCGACCTGCCGCCCATGACCGAGCAGGAGGCCCTCGTCCAGACCGATCTCATCGGGCACGACTTCTATGTCTTCACCAACGCCACCACCGGACTCATCAACGTCATCTATCATCGTAAGAATGGCGGTTATGGCATCATCAAGCCCAAGATCGAGGAGCCAGATGAGTAGCGACAACAATGACGATCTAAACGTCCAGGCCGCGGGTTCCTCGGAGCCCGCGGCCTCCGCGTCGATGGAGCCGCAGGCCCCGGCCGACTTTGCGCGTGAGGCGGGGGCGAGCTACCGGCGAGGCGGACAGTGTCACATCATCGTCGACTCGTGTGCCGACTTCGCCCCTGAGGTGGCGAAGGCCCTCGGCGTCGAGGTCATCAGCTTCCCGTTCGTGATGTCCGACGGCGAGCACGTCGACGACCTCTGGCAGTCCATGAGCGCGCACGACTTCTACGAGCGCATGCGCAAGGGCGAGCACGTCACCACCTCGGCCATCACGCCCGGCCACTACATGGAGGTCTTCGAGCGCGCTGCCAAGGCTGGCGTGCCGACGGTCTACCTCGCCTTCACGCGTGGTCTCTCCTCGAGCGTGGACGCCGCGAGGCAGGCGGCGCAGATGGTCATGGACGACAACCCCGGCTTCGAGCTCTATGTGGTCGACAACCTTTGCCCGAGCGCCGCGGCCGAGCTGCTTGCCATCGAGGCGGTGCGCCAGGTAGGCAACGGCCTTACGGCCAAGGAGCTCGTCGAGTGGGTCGAGGAGGCTCGCTACTACATCCAGGGCTACTTCACGCTCGGCTCCTTCGACGCGCTGGCACGCGGCGGGCGCATCCCGCCGGCGGCGGCGCAGGTGGGCGGCAAGCTCGACATCAAGCCCGAGCTCTCCTACGACCTCAACGGCGCCCTCACGCTGAGGGGCATGTGCCGCGGCCGCAAGAAGGCGCTGCGTGCCATCCTCGCCGACTTCAGGGCGAGTTACATCGGCTCCGACGGCGTGATTACCCACATGCCCGTCGGCATCGTCTCCTCTGACGCCGAGAAGGACGCCCACTGGCTCGCCGACCAGGTGCGCAAGGAGCCGGGCTGCGCGGACGTTCCCATCATCTTCAGCTCCGTCTCGCCGGTCATCGGGGCCCACGTGGGCCCGGGTATGGTCGCCTGCGTCTTCTGGGGCAAGGACCGTCGCGAGACGCTCTCGTTCACCGATCGCCTGGCACGGCGCGTGCGCGGTACTGGCAAGTAGCAAGCGGGAAAGGAACTACATGGCATCAGCCAAGCTCAAGGTCGCCTTCATCGGCACCGGCATCATGGGATCCCCCATTGCCGGGCACATCATGGACGCCGGGTACGACCTCACGGTGCACAACCGGACGAAGGCCAAGGCAGACGCTCTCATCTCGCGCGGTGCGCACTGGGCCGAGAGTCCCGCTGCCGCCGCAAAGGACGCCGACGTGGTCTTCACGATGCTGGGGTACCCCTCCGACGTGGAGGACGTCTACCTCTCCACCGACGGGCTCATCCGCGCGGCCAAGAAGGGTGCCTGGCTCGTTGACCTCACCACCTCGTCCCCGCAGCTTGCCCGGGACATCCACGATGCCGCCGAGGTCGAGGACAAGCATGCCGTCGACTGCCCGGTGACGGGCGGGGAGGGCGGTGCCGTCGCAGGCACGCTCACGCTCATCCTCGGTGCCGCCGAGACCGACGTAGCGCCCATTCTGCCCGTGCTTCAGACCTTCTCGTCCAAGATTTTCTACTTCGGCGGGGCCGGCAAGGGTCAGACCGCCAAGCTCTGCAACCAGGTTTCGCTTGCAAGCTGCATGGTGGGCTGGGCCGACGCTCTCGCCCTCGCCGAACAGGGCGGCCTCGATGCCGAAAAGATGCTCGAGATGGTGGGGTCGGGCATGGGCTCCTCCCGCGCCCTCGCCGAGCTCGCGCCGCGTGCTCTCGAGGGCGACTGGAAGCCAGGGTTCCTCGTCGAGCATATGCGCAAGGACATCGGCCTGGCGCTCCAGCAGTCCGAGGATCTTGACATCACCCTGCCGGGTGCCGAGACGGTCTACACGCTCTACGACATGCTGTGCCAGATTGGCGGCAAGCGCATGGGCACGCAGGCGATCGAGCTGCTCTATGCCGAGCAGTCAAGCGCTGCGGCGGCGGGGCTCGACTGGTCGCAGCTCGACCGCGACGAGTATGCCGACCAGGACTCCTGCGGCTGCGGCCACTGCCACGATGAGGGCGAGGCCCATGGCTCGTGTGGTTGCGGCCACGACCACGAGGGCGGCCACGAGGGCTGCGGCTGTGCCCACGACCACGGCGCGAAATAGCCGGGTCGCCCTCGGGCCCGTCGCACCGCACGAACCATGCGTCAAGGAAGGTAACCTACCAAATACATGCAACCTATGAATCAGACTGCGGGGCAGCCGCTTGCCGTGGCCGCCCCGCAGGGCACCATCGCGGTGCTCATCGACTATGAGAACCTGCGTCTCGGCACGGGCCGTCGCAGGAAGAACGGACACCAGGATCTGGGCCCTGCGCCCGACGTCAAGCGTATCCTCGAGCGCCTCGTCGACAAGGGGCGCATCGTCGCCAAGCGCGCCTATTGTGACTGGCAGCGCTTCGATGACGCGGTGACGCCCCTGCACGAGCTGGGCATCGAGCTCATCGAGATCCCGGACCGCGCCTACACGGGCAAGAACTCGGCTGACATCCGACTGGCCGTCGATGCGGTCGAGATGTGCCTGACGAAGAACCACATCGACACCTTCGCGATCCTCTCGGGCGACTCGGACTTCTCGCCGCTCGTCTC
>UWSJ01000068.1 GCA_900549525.1 uncultured Coriobacteriaceae bacterium
GTCCACGATGTCCATGACGTCCTCGAACGTGAGCGGCTCGAAGTAGAGGCGGTCGGACGTGTCGTAGTCGGTCGAGACCGTCTCGGGGTTGCAGTTGACCATGACCGTCTCGTAGCCCTTGTCGTGCAGGGCGTAGGCGGCGTGGACGCAGCAGTAGTCGAACTCGATGCCCTGGCCGATGCGGTTGGGGCCTGCCGAGAGGATCATGGCGCGGGGCTTGTCGGTGTCCCTGCGCTCGGAGGCACCGCGCTCGTAGGTCTTGTAGTGGTAGCTCGTGCGCGCCGGGAACTCGCCTCCGCAGGTGTCGACGGTCTTGATGGCGGGCACCACGCCCTTGGCCTTGCGCCAGGCACGCACCTCCAGCTCGGTGGAGCCGGTAAAGTGCGCGATCTGCTCGTCCGAGAAGCCCATCGACTTCACGGCGCGCATGTCGGCCTCGGTGATGTCGGCAAGCTTGTGCTCCGCGAGCCACTTCTCCACGTCAACGATGCCCTTGAGGCGCGAGAGATACCACTCGTCGATGCCCGTAAGGTCGTGGATGTCCTCGATGTCCCAGCCGCGACGCAGTGCCTCCACCACGTAGTAGATGCGCTCGGGCGTGGGCACGGAGACCTTCTGGCGGAAGTCCGGCACGTCGTACATCTCGGGGTGGTCGGCGCCGAGCATGTTCTGGCCCGTCTCGAGCGAGCGCATGGCCTTGTTGAAGCTCTCCTCGAAGGTGCGACCGATGGCCATGACCTCGCCCACGGCCTTCATGCGCGTGGTGAGGGTGGCGTCGGTGCCCTTGAACTTCTCGAAGGCGAAGCGCGGCACCTTGACCACGCAGTAGTCGATGGAGGGCTCGAAGCAGGCCGGCGTGGCCTGGGTGATGTCGTTCTTGATCTCGTCGAGGGTGAGGCCCACGGCGAGGCGCGCCGCCACCTTGGCGATGGGGAAGCCCGTGGCCTTGGACGCAAGCGCCGAGGAGCGGCTCACGCGCGGGTTCATCTCGACCACGATGATGCGGCCGTCCTCGGGGTTCACGGCGAACTGCACGTTGGAGCCGCCCGTGGCCACGCCCACCTTCTCGAGGATGGCGAGCGAGTAGTCGCGAAGCTTCTGCAGCTCGGTGTCGGCGAGGGTCTGCGCGGGGGCCACCGTGATGGAGTCGCCGGTGTGCACGCCCATGGGGTCGAGGTTCTCGATGGAGCAGATGACGATGCCGTTGCCCGCGGTGTCGCGCATCACCTCCATCTCGATCTCCTTCCAGCCCTGGATGGACTCCTCCACCAGGACCTCGCCCTCGGGCGAGAGGTCGATGCCCTGGGCCACGATGCGGCGCAGGTCGTCCATGTCGTAGGCGATGCCGCCGCCGGCGCCGCCCAGGGTGAAGCTCGGGCGAATGATGACCGGGAAGCCCAGGGTCTCGACGATGCGCTCGGCATCGGCCACGGAGTAGGCGAAGCCACTCTTGCAGATGTGCAGGCCGATGTCCTCCATGGCCTCGGCGAAGAGCTTGCGGTCCTCGCCGATGCGGATGGACTCGGTGTTGCATCCGATGACCTCCACGCCGTACTTGGCGAGCACGCCCTTCTCGTCCAGCTCGATGGCGCAGTTGAGGCCCGTCTGGCCACCCATGTTGGGCAGGAGGGCGTCCGGCCGCTCGCGCTCGATGACCTTGGCGACCGAGTCTGCCGTGATGGGCTCCACGTAGGTGCGGTGCGCCACGGACGGGTCGGTCATGATCGTGGCCGGGTTGGAGTTGACGAGCACCACCTCGTAGCCCAGGGCCTTGAGCGCCTCGCAGGCCTGCGTGCCGGAGTAGTCGAACTCGCACGCCTGGCCGATGACGATGGGGCCGGAGCCAATGACCAGGATCTTCTTGATGTCGGTACGCTTCGGCACTTAGAAGCGCCTCCCCTCGCGGACGTCGATGGCAAGGTAGTCGGGGTCGCCCTCGATGAGACGACGGAACGCCTCGAAGAGGTACGTGGCGTCGTGCGGGCCGGGCGAGGCCTCGGGGTGGTACTGCACGGAGAAGCACGGCTGGTCGAGGAACTGGATGCCCTCGGGCGTGCCGTCGTTGAGGTTCACGTGCGTGAGGCGGATGCGACCGAAGTCCTTCGACTGGACGACCGGTGCGATGCGGCGCTCGGACCAGAAGCGCCAGTCGGCCGTGCCGGTGGCCTTGAAGGCGTCGACCGTCTCCTGGCCACCCGAGAACTCGGGCACGAAGTCGCCGATGGTCTGGTACTCGAGACCGTAGTTGTGGTTCTGCGCCGTGACCTCCACCATGCCGGAGAGCAGGTTCATGACGGGCTGGTTGCCGCCGTGGTGGCCGTAGGGCAGCTTCTCGATGGCGGCGCCCGCGGCCTGGGAGATCATCTGGTGCCCCAGGCAGATGCCGAAGACGGGCGCCTTGCCGATGAGCTTGGTGACCTCGCTGTAGACGCTCGGCAGCTCGCGCGGGTCGCCGGGGCCGTTGGAAAGGAAGACGCCGTCGGGCCTGGCGGCGAGGATCTCCTCGGCCGTCGTGTCCCAGGGCACGACGCGCACGTCGAGGCCCACGCCCACGAGGCCGCGCAGGATGCCGCGCTTCTCGCCACAGTCGAGCGCGATGACCTTGTAGGTCTTGCGAGGACGGTCGAGGTTGACCTTGGCCGAAACCTCGTAGGGCTCGGGCGTGGAGACCCTTGCCACCCAGTTGGTGTCCGAGATGGACGGGGAGGCCTTCACGCGCGCCACGAGGCTCGCAGGGTCGAGGTCGGTCGTGGAGATGGCGCAGCGCATGGTACCGGCGTCACGGACGCGCAGGGTAAGCTCGCGGGTGTCGACGCCCTCGATGGCCACGATGCCGTGCTCGGCCAGGAAGTCGGGCAGGGTGCCCTCGCTTCGCCAGTTGTTGGGCGTGTGGCACATGTCGTGCACGACGACGCCGGCAAGCGCGGTGCCCGTGGACTGCATGTCCTCGGCGCACACGCCGTAGTTTCCAATCTGGGGATAGGTGAAGGCCACGACCTGCCCGGCATAGGACGGGTCGGTGATGACCTCCTGGTAGCCCGACATGGAGGTGTTGAAGACGAGCTCGCCAAACGTCTCGCCCGTGGCCCCCACCGAGAGGCCCTCGAAGGTCGTTCCGTCCTCCAGCGCGAGAAGCGCGCGGGTGGCGTCACCTGCCAGCAGTGGGTTCACGCATACCCCTTTCTGTTGCCGCCGCGTACGACGACCGGGTTCGGCACGAAAAAAGACGCTCGGCTCGATGAGCTGGCGTCCCCCAAGGCGGGCTCAGCGGCCCCGTGCAACCCGGACGCTGCCGCATGCGCGACGACGTTCCAAGCCTATGCCATCAGCCGCCACCGTGGCCGGCCTATCCGCCTTGCAGGTATCCCGTACCGTGCTTAAAGGTCGAGGGCATAGTATACGCGCGCCCGTCCGATGCGTCACCATGAATCAGGCTCCGTAACGTAGCGGTCATGAAACGCACGAAGGGAATGCGGCCCGCCCCGGCATCCATGTGGTCGCCTGTCGTGGCGCTTGACTTTCCCGTAGGTGGGAACATACTGCCGTGCGTTTTAGAAGCACAAGAAGGGCACGGCGAGAGACTCATGGGCAGCAGGGAATCCGAGCATGAGAGCAAGGCTTCGATCTCGGCGTCGCAGGTGATCGCCGCGGCGCTCGGCGGGGTCACCTCCGTGGCGCTTGCTTCGGAAATTGGCGGGATGGGTTCGCTCATAGGCGCCGTGGCGGCAGCCGTGGTCTCGTGCGTGGCCCCCGCGGTCTATGGCCCCATCCTCGAGAGATCCGCCGACAAGCTGCGCTCGCTGCACGACGGCACGGGCCGGGCAGAGGATGGCGGCTACGACGCCAGCTCGCACGACCCGGGCACCACCGACATCGCACGCGCCGGGCACGGCAAGCACGCCGCCCTCGACCCGCGCGAGGCGGCCCAGCTGCGCGTGGCTCGCGACACCGGAACGCCCACGGCCCGCACTGCCGCAGGCACGCGCATCGCCCCCGAGGGGCTCAGGCACGCGGCGGCGGCACGCCGCCGCGAGGTGCTCAGGCGCCGCATGACCGTGGCCGCCATAGCAACGTCGCTCGTGACCGTGGCCATCACCGCAGGCGTCATCTCGCTGGCCACCGGGGGCAGGGGGCTTGGAAGCCGCCCCGGCCAGCCCTCGCAGCAGGCGGCGACCACCGCCGCCACGACGCAGACTGCCGCAACCTCGCGCGCCGCCACGCAGGCACAGACGCAGCACGCCGCGCAGAGCACGACGCCGGCGTCGTCCACCACGGAGTCCGCCTCGGGTTCCAAATCCGCCTCGACCGCCAGCGCCGCAAACGGTCCGGCCGCCGCCTCTCCCACCAACTCCGACAAGAGCGCAGCAGCCATTCCGTCGGCCGAGCAGGGGTCATCGTCCGCGTCGACGAACCCGGCGAACCCGTCGGGCGCCAGGGGATCAGCCGCAGCGGCAGGCGGCACCTCGGCGAACTAGCGCCTCCCCGCTAACGCCCCACGAGCGGCAGGGCCTCGAGCACGACCGAGGCGCAGCGACGCGCCGCGGCCTTCTCAAACTCCGCGTAGGACACCGACCCCGAGCCGTCGGCCTTGTCGGAGATGGCGCGCACCACGACAAACGGGACACCGGAGAGATGGCACACGTGGGCGATCGCCGCCCCCTCCATCTCGCAGCAGAGCCCGCCAAACGTCTCGGCCACGCGAGCCTTCGCCTCCGTCGACCCAATGAACTGGTCGCCCGAGCACACGCGACCCTCGAACACCTGCACGTCGGGAGCGGCCCTGCGCACCGCAGCCGTCACGGTCGCCCGAAGCGTCTCGTCGGCATCAAACGCAACAAGATGCAGGTCAGGATGCTCACCAGGCTGGTATCCCAGGGCCGTCACGTCCATGTCGTGCTCAACCGCGTCGGCGGAGACCACGATGTCCCCCACCTCGATGCGGTTGTCGAGCGAGCCCGCCACGCCCGTGTTGATAACGTGCGTGACGGCAAGCTGCGTCGTGAGCACCGTGGCGCACATGGCTGCGTTCACCTTCCCCACACCACAGCGGGCAACCACCACGTTGGTCTCTCCGACGGTGCCTTCCACGAGCTCCATGCCGGCAACCTCGTACGCGTTCGCACCCGACAGCCTCGACTTCAGCAGCTCAACCTCGGAGTCCATCGCCCCGATGAGCCCAACCTTGACCCTGCCCATATGCCCTCCCCTATGTCGACGTCACTGAAGACGATGCCGAATGCCGCGAGAAAGAGCAAGCGGCAGGCCGAGGGAACCGCAATCCCCCGGCCCGCCACGTCGTCGAAGCTATCGACAGCCCGCTACCCGATGATCCGCAGGAGCTCGGAGAGGCCCTTCTTGCCGAAGGCGACCTCCTCCTTGCCACCCTCGTCCACCACGAGACACGGCACGCTCATGACGTTGAACTCGTCCTTGAGGTTGCCGAAGTGGTTGATGTCGTAGACGTCGGCCGTGACCTCGGCGTTGTCGGCCGCGATGCGCTGGGCAGCCGTGACCACCTCGGGGCACATGGTGCACGAGAGGCCCACGAGCACGCGCAGGCGCACGGGCCTGTCGATGGCGGCGATGGCCGCACGGTCCTCGTCGGCGATGGGCTGGCCGGGGCCGGCGGCGTTATAGAGCCCCAGCACGAAGCTCGTGAACTCGTGGCCACCCGGCACGCCGTGGAACGCCAGGCCGGAGGGCGTGCCGTCCGAGCGCACCACGGCCACGTACGGCAGCTCCTCGGGGGCATCGGCGCTCGTGTCCGCTCGCTCGACGGTAAGCTTGCCCGTGAGCTTCGCAAGCTCGGTCATGTAGCCCTCGAGCTCGGTCGAGACAGCGCGGTCGTCAAGGTGCAGCGCCAGCGTGAGCGGGTTCGCCATGCGCGAGAACACCGCGTTCAGCTGTGCCAGCATCGCGTCGTCGAAGAGCGAACCGGACGCAGCGGCGCGCGTGGGCTCGCCGCCGGCCGCGGGCTTGGGAGCCGCGCTGTCCTCGGGCTCGGCCCGCGGGCGGCTCACGGGAGCCTGGGGCACGAGGCCCGTCCGCTCCTGGGCGGCCTTGAGGTAGCGCTCCATCTCGGTAGCAGTCGTGGCGGCCTGGCCCACGGCCGTCGCCACCTGACGCAGGGGCTTCTCGCACACGTCGCCCGCGGCGAAGAGGCCGTCTGCCGTGGTCTTCTGGTGCGCGTCGGTCACGATGTAGCCTTGGTCGTCAACCTTGGCGATGCCGTCCGCAAGCTCGGTGGCCGGTGCGTAGCCCACGAACACGAAGATGCCGAAGGTCTCGCCCGGCTTGGCCTCGTAGGTGGCCTGCTCGCCTGTCTTGTCGTTGCGGTAGACGAGCCTGCGAAGGGCCGAGTCGCCCATGGCCTCGACGATCTCGGTGTTGTAGAGCACGGTGATCTTGTCGTTGGCCTTGGTCTCCTCGGCGGCTGCGGGGGCGCAGGTGAAGTCGTCGCCGCGCACGAGGACGGTCACGTGACGAGCGTACTTGGTGAGGAAGACGCTCTCCTCTGCCGCCGCAAAGCCGCCGCCCACCACGAAGACGTCCTTGCCGGTGAAGAACTCGCCGTCGCAGGTAGCGCAGTAGGCGACGCCGTGGCCGCGGAACTCTTCCTCGCCCTTGAAGCCCACGTGACGCGGGGAGGCGCCGGTGGCCATGAGCACGGCAAAGCACGGGATGTCGCCCTTGGTGGTATGGACGTGCTTGACGTCACCGGAGAGGTCGAGGCCCGTGACCTCGGCGAGCATGAACTCGGCGCCGAAGGCCTCGGCCTGGCGCTGCATGGTGGCCGTGAGCTCCCTGCCCGAGGTGGAGAACACGCCCGGGTAGTTCACGACCTCGTCGGTGATGGTGATCTGGCCGCCAAAGTGCTCCCTCTCGACCACGAGCACGCGATAGCGGGCGCGGGCGAGATAGATGGCCGCCGTAAGGCCTGCGGGTCCACCGCCCACGATGACGGCGTCATAGAGCTTGGAGACGTCAATGTCTGCCATGTCTAACTCCTTCTCCACAAAGAGAGCCGCGCCGAGAGTTCGGCACGGCCCGTCAAACGTGCGCTGGGGCTCTGTGAACCAGTTGGCCTACAGCTGGCCGACGAGGTCCAGGGACGGCTTCAGGGTCTCCGCACCCGGCTGCCACTTGGCGGGGCAGACCTGGTCGCCGTGCTCGGCCACGAACTTCGCGGCCTGGACGAGGCGCAGCAGCTCCTTGGCGTTGCGGCCGATGCCGCCGGCGGTCACCTCGTAGACCTGGATCTTGCCCTCGGGGTCGACAATGAAGGCACCGCGCTCGGCAAGGCCGTCCGGCTCGATAAGCACGTCGAAGTCGCGGGAAAGGACGTGCGCCGGGTCGGCGAGCATCGGGTACTGGACCTTCTTGATGCGCTCGGACTCGTCATGCCACGCCTTGTGCACGAAGTGGGTGTCGCAGGAGACGGAGTAGATCTCGCAGCCCTCGGCCTTGAAGGCATCGTAGTTCTCGGCAAGCTCCTCAAGCTCGGTGGGGCACACGAAGGTGAAGTCGGCCGGGTAGAAGAAGAACAGCGACCAGTGGCCAAGCGTGTCGGCCTTGGTGACGGTCTTGAAGTCCTCGTTCTGGTAGGCCTGGACGGTGAAGTCACCGATCTCGCGTCCGATCTGGGACATGATGCGCTCCTTTTCTGTTGGAGGACCCTTCTTGTGAAGGACCGGGAACACCACGCGGAGTATTCCCTTAGTGGCCCTCACACAGGTGCATTCGTATGCTACTGTATGCGAGTCACTTGTCGTTATTAGTACTGAGTCTTATTATTGTGATGTGTTGCGAGATGTCAAGTGTGGCTTCATAGAATTCCGGCAAAGCGGTCGGCAGAATGAGGTAGGAGGAAACCATGGCAGACAAGACGGCACAGGCACCGCGAAGGCGCAACACCAAGCAGCGCCAGCTCGTCCTCGACGCCGTTCGCTCCCGCTGCGACCACCCCACGGCCGACGACATCTACCTCGCCGTGCGCGAGAAGGACGAGCACATCAGCCGAGGGACCGTCTATCGCAACCTCAACCTCCTTGCCGAGGAGGGAGCAATCCAGGACGTGCACGTGAAGGGCGGCGACCGCTTTGACCTGCGCTGCGACCGCCACGCGCACGTCGTGTGCAGCGAGTGCGGCGCCGTGGTGGATGCCCCCCTCCCCTACCTCGAGAATCTCGACGAGCAGCTTGCCGAGAAGACCGGCTATGCCGTGAGCGGGCACCTTACGACGTTCGTGGGCCTCTGCCCCGCATGCCAGGCACGCATCCGCCAGGATTCGTAACCAGGTTCAAGACAGGCACCGCGACAGCTCCACACCTACAAAAAAGGGCGAGCCACCCGAGGGTGACTCGCCCTTCTGCACGTCGTTCGTGCGTGGTCAGGCAAACGCCCGACTTACTTATCGGCCTCCGCAAGGGAATCGAGGATGTGCTCGTCCTTGGCGTCATACTTGGGCGCCGGACGGAACACCTGGAAGAGAATCGCAGCAAGGGCGACGAAGGCGATGACGGTCCACACGCCAAAGTTGCCGAGCGCGAAGAGCTCCCAGAGCTGGTTGATGATCATGCCCACAACCCAGGCGAAACCGCACTGGTAGCCGATGGCGGCCCAGAACCACTTGGGATCGTTCATCTGGTTGCGGATGGTGCCCATGGCGGCGAAGCACGGCGCGTCGAGCATGTTGAACGCCACGAACGCGAGCATGGCGCCGGTGTGCATGACGCCGTCGGCGGTCACGAACATGTTGGCGAAGCCGTTCCACATGGAGACGGAGTTCTCGGTGGCGTCACCAAGGCCATAGAGGACGCCGAACGTGGAGACCAGGTTCTCCTTCGCGATGAGGGCGGAGACGGAGGACGCCACGGCCTCCCACTTAGCAAAGCCAAGCGGGGCGAAGGGCCAGGTGAACAGGTTGCCGAAGGCAGCGAGCAGCGAGGAGTCCATGAAGTTGTCCGGAGCGCCGTCGATGTTGATGTAACCAAAGGCGCCCGTGCCGCCGTCCCAGTTCTGCCAACCGAAGTTGGAGAGGAACCAGATGCCCACGGCAGCCGCGAAGATGATCGTACCGGCCTTCTTGAGATAGCCGCTCAGGCGATCCCAGATGTGCAGCCACCAGGACTTGATGGACGGCATGTGGTAGTCCGGGAGCTCCATGACGAACGGGGCGGGCTCGCCGGCGAAGGGCTTCGTCTTCTTCAGCATGATGCCGGAGATGATGATGGCGAAGACGCCGAGGAAGTAGAAGAACGGAGCGACCCACCAGGCGCTGGAGCCACCGATGAGGACGCCCATGACCAGGGCGATGATCGGCTGCTTGGCGCCGCACGGAATCATGGTGGTGAGCATGATCGTCATGCGACGATCCTTCTCGTTCTCGATGGTCTTGGTCGCGAGCTCACCGGGGACGCCGCAGCCGGAGGAGACGAGCATCGGGATGAAGGACTTGCCGGACAGACCGAAGCGACGGAACACGCGATCCATGACGAACGCGACACGGCTCATGTAGCCGCAGTCCTCGAGGAAGCAGAGCAGGACGAACAGGACGAACATCTGCGGGATGAAGCCCAGGACGGAGCCCACGCCGCCGATGATGC
>UWSJ01000069.1 GCA_900549525.1 uncultured Coriobacteriaceae bacterium
GCGACGACCTGGCCGCCGTCGTTGACGCGCTCATCAACGACAAGCCCTACCAGAGTCACCCCCGGGAGAAGATGGATCTGGGCGTGCCGCAGCTAGCCGACCTCACCAAGGACAACACGGATCGCAACCGTACCAGCCCGTTCGCCTTCACCGGCAACAAGTTCGAGTTCCGTATGTGCGGCTCGCAGCAGAACCTCTCCGACCCCAACATGGTGCTCAACACCGCCGTCGCCGAGAAGCTCGACGCCTTCGCCAACTTCATGGAGGGCGTGTCCGAGGCCGACTTCGTCGTGAAGGCGCTCGCTTGGGTCAAGGAGACCCTCACCAAGCACCAGCGCATCATCTTTAACGGCAACGGCTATTCCGAGGAGTGGCCGGAGGAGGCCGCCAAGCGTGGCCTGCTCAACAACCGCACCACGCCGGACGCGCTGCCCTGCATGCTCGACCAGAAGAACATCGACCTCTTCGAGAAGTACCACGTGCTGGCCCCGGAGGAGACGCACGCCCGCTACGTCGCCAAGGCCGAGCAGTACGCCAAGCTCCTCAACATCGAGGCCAACACGATGGTGTACATGACCAAGCACATGTACCTGCCGGCGCTCTTTGACTACTCCGGCGACATCGCGACCACCGTGGCGACCAAGGCCGAGCTGGGCGTTGCCGCCAAGGCCGAGAAGAAGCTCGTTGAGACCCTCACCGCCAGCATCGACAAGATCACCGAGCTTGTCGAGACGCTCGAGGAGAAGAACGCCGCCGCCCAGGCGCTCGAGGACTGCACCGCGCAGGACAACGAGTACCGCGACTCCGTCATCCCCGCGATGGAGGCCCTCCGCGCCGCCGTCGACGAGATGGAGAAGGTCTGCGGCCACGACTACTGGCCTGTGCCGAGCTACAACAAGATCCTCTTCTACGTCTAAGCTGACGTTCAGCGAATCGTAGGCATGGCGGCCTCGCTTCGGCGGGGTCGCCTTTTTGTTTGGAGGGCCACATGACCACGCAGGACAGTCAGCACCTCATCGTCATGGACATCGACTCCACGCTCATCAACCAGGAGGTCATCGACCTTCTGGGCGCGGAGGCTGGCGTAGGTGAGCGCGTGGCAAAGGTGACCGAGCGCGCCATGCGGGGCGAGCTGGACTTCCGCCAGGCGCTCGAGGAGCGCGTGGCGCTGCTGGCGGGCCTGGACGAGAGCGTGTTCGAGAGGACCCTCGCACGCGTGACGTTCACGCCGGGCGCGCTTGACCTCGTGGCGGAGGCGCATAGACGCGGCTGGAAGGTGGGCGTGGTGTCGGGCGGCTTTCACGAGGTGGCCGACCGCATCGTGGCGGCCGCAGGCATCGACTATTGCCTTGCCAACCGCCTTGAGGTGGTGGACGGCAAGCTCACGGGCAAGCTGGCCGCAGATATAGTCACGAAGGAGCGCAAGCTCGAGGCGCTACGTCGCTGGGCGAATGGCCTGGGCATCTCCATGGAGCAGACGATTGCCATGGGCGACGGGGCAAACGACATCCCCATGATCCTGGCGGCCGGCGTGGGCATCGCCTTCTGCGCCAAGCCAAAGGTGCAGGCAGCGGCACCACACCACATCAACGAGCGCAACCTCATGCTGGCCTGGGACATCATCGACGGCAAGCGGGAGAACGCCTGGCTGTAACAGCCGTCGGTCGTCCACCGGCGATGCAGCGATGACGGAAACCCCGCCGCCGAACCCCCACGGCAACGTAGTTGAGCACGTTTCTCTCACGATGACGCAGCCGGGCACGTTTCAAAGCGGGAAAACGCGCTTGGCCGCGCTTCGGTGCTCGGGGCCGAGGCACAGCGTGCTCAGCTACGTCAAGGTGTGGCCCGTGATCCGTGGCAGGCGTGCCCGGGCTCGTCGTCGCACGCCCACAGGCGCGCGAACCTACGCCCGCATGCTCACGCCCGCGACGATCTCCGTGATGCCGTCAAAGACGAGCGCGGCGCCCGCCAGCAGCATCGCAAACTCTGCCATCGTGAACGGCGAGCTCACCACAAACGCGCCCGCCACAAGGGTGAGCAGGCCCAAGACGAGACGCCAGCCCCAGCCGGGCAGGCCAAGCCTGCGCACCGCAAGGGCCTCCACGAGGTCGTTCACGCCCGTAACAAGGATGATCACGCCCACGAGCACGTACACGCCCGCAACGAACACCTGCGGCCACAGCACGAGGCACATGCCGGGCACCGCCTCCACAAGGCCAGTGACGAGATCTGCCTGACGCAGCTCCGCCGAACGATGTGCCCAGCAGTTCGCAAGCGTCACCGCACCCGTGATGACCAGCACCCATCCCACGATGGACACGATGAGCAGGGTGGCGCCGATGGGCGCCACGAACAGCGCGATTCCCAGCGCAAGCAGCCCAACCCCCATGAGGATGACCGCCGCCTTCGTGCGCCTAAAGAGCTTCTCGAACATGTCCATGGCAAACCTCCGTCACTCGGCAACTCGCATAGCTCTCTTACCCGCTTGCGGGCGCCGATGACACGAGACACCGCGGCCAAGACGCGGCACGAGCCGTCGGGAGGGGGGCACACCCGAGCCGCACGGCACTGCGCTAACACCGCACCCGGACCGCACGAAACCACGGCGCTAGAACAACGCCGACGCGCCCACCACCGCAAGCACCACGCCACCGGCAATGAGAGCGTAGTCGCCCAAAAGGTGCCCGTAGCGCTTGCCAAGCGTGATGCCCACAACACAGATCGCAGCCGTCACGATGGCGTTGCAGACGCCCACGAACACGATGTCTGCCTCCAACGCGCGCATGCTCACGCCAATTGCGAACACGTCGATGGAGGTCACGAGCGACTGCAACAGGATGGAGCGACGGGCAAGGCGGCGCTCGGGAAGCTCGTCACCGTGGCCAGACTCGTCGGCCCGCAGTTCCACGATGCCCTCCCGCAGCATGCTCAGGCCAATAAACCCCAGCACACACAGGGTGACGATGGGTGCGTAATGCTCGATGAGATCACCCACGAGGCTCCCGAGCACGTAGCCGAGCGCCGGGAACACTCCCTGGAAGACCGCAAACGAAGCGGGCATCCAGGCAAGCCGTCGCGGGCTCTCCCCCGGATGCAAGAACGTGTTGGAAATGGTGACCGCAAAGATGTCCATGCTGGTCGCCACGCTGATGACAAGGATTTCCCACAGGGCCATGCGCATGCTCCTCCCTGGAAGGACGCACGCCCGCAGGCATCACCGTTACGCATGACACGGCCCCACGGGACACGCTCCTCCCCTGACACCCCAAGGGAGCTCATGGCACAGTTGCGTAGGCAGAAGCACAAGTCCCGTCTTGCGGGACGAGGAACGGCCGAAGGCGGTCGAACCACTGGCGTCGCTATGCGGCGTCAAAGTTATTACTCACAGTGAGTAGAATACCACAGCGCGCGTGCACCTGGCCAATCGACCGGGATAGCGACCGACCCCCAACCGAAAGCCATTACGAGAAGAAGGCCTTGACGCCAATGGCGAGCAGCACCACACCACCAACGACCTGTGCCTTATCGCCGAGCTTCTCGCCCGGCTTGCGGCCCAGAACGAAGGCGACCGTGCAGCAGAGCACCGTGGTGAGCGCAATGATCCCGGCCGCTTCCAGGATGCTCACCGCCTGCGCACGCAGGCCAACGCCCACCGCAAAGGCGTCGATGGCCGTCGCAAACGACTGGGCCAACAAGGACACAAACGTGAGCCGACGAGCCACGGGGCCTGCACCCGGAACGCGCTCCTCCTCGCGGCCCACGAGCGCAAGGATGCCCTCGCGCACCATGTTGCCGCCAATAAGGCCGAGGATGACAAGGGTGACGATTCCGGCGTATGCCTCGATAAGCTCGGCGGCAAAGTCACCCACGAAATAGCCCGTGAGCGGCATGATGCCCTGGAACAGCCCAAACATGATGGGCATAAGGGCAAGCCGCGCCTTCGACTCGCTCGCGTAGATGAACGTGTTCGAGATGGTCACGGCAAACGCGTCAGCCGAGAGGCCCACTCCCAGCACGACGATCTCCATGAAGCTCAAAGGCCCGTCGCCCTCCCCGTGGGTGTCGGTTACAAAACCAAGCCATCGTACTCGATTGCATGAGTTCGATTAAGATAACTTACGCCTTCCCCTGCTGGGCACGACCGCCAAACTCGAGCAGCTCAATACTCCGTCGCATCTCGGGGGCGTCGAGCCCCCGCCCCTCCACCGAGGCCTCCCCAAGCTGGTTGTCGAACGGATCCCACCGCGCCCCGTCTCCCGCAGGCTCAAAGGCCGAGAAGAACTCGCGGTTGCACGCCGCGCGGAACGGGTCGAGGTTGCCAAAGTAGTGCCTCCGGCGCTCCTCGCTCCCCTCCCGCACGGCGTCGGCACCAAAGGAGCAGTCGGCCCAAAGCCACCCTATGCCGTCCACGTGCCACATCGCCCAGTCATGCGGGCCCGCACCGTCAGGCGTGACGAACAGGCCGCTCTGCCACCGGGCGGGAATGCCGAGGGCCCGGCAGAGCGAAATGAACGTCACGGAGAACATGCCACAGTCGGCGCGACGGGTGGCCAGCACGGTGTCGGCGATGCAGTCAAGCTGCGCGTAGTTGGGCTGGAAGCGATAGAGCACCTCATGCGTCAGGAAGTCGTAGACGCCGCGTGCCAGCTCGAGCTGCTCGTGAGGGGTGAGGCGCCCTCCGCGGGCTACGGCCGCCTCGCGCCCAGCCCCGAGCGCGTCGCGGGCGATACGCGCAGCGACGTCACGCACGAGCGGCGTGAACACCACATGCGGCTCGCGCTCCGCGAGGTCGCACGGCGCGGGCGCGGGGACGGGCGTCCCCGACGGAGCGAGGATGGCACCCGCGGCCCGTCTAATGCCTTCCTCGCTCCAGAGGTCGACGTAAGGGGCGTTTGTCCGCACGCGATAGGTAACGAAGAAGTCGCGTCGCTCGGAAGACTCCCAGCACACCGTACGCTGCGGCGCGTCCGGGCGCGCGAACGTCGCGCCGGGCGCGACGTCGAGCACCCCCGCCACCGCATGCTGGGGACACGCGGCCGCAACGGGCAGCCACGCCCGCACGCGCGCACGAGCAGGCGCACCCAACACGGACAGCCCCGCGCGAAGCGTGAAGCCCCTCGCCGCCGCGCTCCTCTCGCGCATCTCGGCAATGGCGGCGTCAAGGAGGTCGGCATCGCTTGGCGCCGGATCCAGCCCCGGCAGCTCGCCCGCATACAGACGCAACGTACGCAGCCAGGACGCGAGGTAGCGGGCCTCGCCGTTGACCATGCGCCAATCAATGAGACCCTTGCGCTCAAGCCGCTCGAGGTCTGCCGCCGCCACGTTAGGGCACGAGCGGCGCAGCTCCTCCACCGCGCCCTGCCGCGTCACTGGGTACTGCGCCGCCAGCCGCTCGAGCCGCATCGCCTCCAGTCGCAGACGCGCCGCCGACACCGGGTCTGTCCCCGCCTGCAGAAGCGCCCGACAGGCGCGGGCCGCCTCCGCCAGGCTGCCCGCGCCCTTAAGCCGGTCAACGTCCTGCGGCAGGGGCAGCCTCAGCGCGGAAAAGTCGGCGTCGCGACACCCGGCACACGCCTCGTCGCATACTCCGCTACGCGCCCCATCGCACGCCTCGTCACACGTCTCGTCCATATAAGCCCGCCCTCATCGTCATAGGAAAACTCGTAGGCCCTGCCGTCGTCGTTGGAAGCGGTGGCGATGCGGCCGCCTTCGTCATAGGTATAGGACATGTTGTAGGTAGACCCGTCCGAGAGGGTGGAGGTCATCGAGGTGGTTCTGCCTGCATTGTCGTATTCGTCGTACTCGAACGAGTCGTCACGACGTTGCGTACGGCGGCGTCCGGGAAGTTCTTCTCGTCGAGCTGCCATGGGGCGAAGAAGAGGTGGCAGACAACCACGGCGACCAGCGCAATGACGACGACCGCGCCGCCCGCCATGATGAACAGACACTTGTTGGCAGCTGACGAAGACGTGCCTCCAGCGGTGCCGGTGGTGTCAGTGTGCCGGTGGCGCTGATGCCCGGGTCGGACAGCGGAGCCCCGCACGAGCCGCAGAACTTCGCCTCGTCCTCGTTCTTGGTACCGCACTTGGGACAGAACATAGGGCCTTCCTTCCAACGTCCGGTCGTCGTTGTCCACCCGGTGCGGACAAGTATGAACCCGAGGAAAGCCTGGACACCCCACGGCGCCGACAATCTTGGCAGACGAGACGAATGTCGGACCGTTCGCGCTACGCCATCCCGCCCCTGCGTCCCGCGCGGCCAGTTGCCCACGCCCCTGCGGCGGCATCCCTCACAAGCGGCACGAGCACCTCGCGCAGCCAGGGCCTGCGCACGCCGGGTCCGATAAAGACCACCGTTGCCGCGCTGCCCTCGGGCTCCTCGCAGCCCGTCACCTGCCACATGCGGTCGACCACGTCAAAGCGCAGCCATTGCCCGCCGCACGGCAGCATGCCCTTGGCCCGCACCACGTCACCAAACACGCCCGCCACGAGCGCGTCAAGAAACCACAGCAAGTGGCTCTCGCTCGGCAGCTCTGCCCCCGAGAGCGACAGACTGTCGAAGCCGTCCCGGGCCGTGGGCGCGCCCGCAAGCGCCATGCCACGTGCGTGTGGGCGGGCCGCATCGCCGTCCGCAGCGGACGCCACCGCGCCCTCCCGACCGACGCCGTCACGCGAGCCCTCCCCCGCCGCACGGTCGAGCAGCCCGGCAAGCCACGCGTCGTCAAGCTCGTCCCACGGCGCGCTTACAATCTCGGCCGTCGGGTTCTTCTCGGCAAGCCAGGCCAGAAGCTCCTCGAGCTCACCGGCACCCGCCAGCTGGGACTTAGACACCACAACGGTCGAGGCCGTACTCACCTGGTCGAGGTAGATGTCGGCGAACCGCTCGCGATGGCGCACCCACGCCGTGGCGTCCACGATGGCAAGCGGGGCGAGGAGCGACACACGCTCGTAGCTCACGAGCCCGATGTTCTCAAGGATGGCGGAGAGCTTGGCCACGCCCGTGGGCTCCACCACGAGGTACTCCGGGTCGAGCGTGTTGCCAATCGTGAGGACGGAGGTCGCGAAGTCCTGCTTGCCCGAACAGCAGATGCAGTTCTCGGTGCTTTCCCACACGGACAGTTCGTCGGTCTCCGAGAGCACCTTGGCGTCAATGTCGGCCTGGCCGTATTCGTTTTCATAGACAACGAAGTCCCGGCCCGTCCGCCTCGCGAGCTCCTGGATGAACGTCGTCTTACCCGCCCCCAGAAACCCCGAGACCACCAGTATCCTCAACGCCCCAACCTCCAATACGGCAAGCAAAGCCGGTAGACAGCCGCTGCGGGCGGCTCATCAAGCCGCCCGCCCCGCAAGCCCCCGCCGCGCGGCAGGATCGTCTGGCCCCGCCTACGAGAACACAAGCAACGCCCCCACCCACCTCGTCGAGTGCGAGTTCCACAGGCGCGCTTTTTGCACCGAGGACCGTCTGAGCAGGCGATGAGGTGGGTGGGGGCTGTCCCTCGGGGAAGAGGGGGGCGGGGCCAGACGCCCCGCCCGCGAAGCTAGTCGATGACGACGACCGGCTTGATGAGGTCGGCCGGCTTGTCCCTCATGAGGAAGAGGGCCTCCTCAAGGTGATCCCAGCCGTGGAAGACGTGGGTGGCCAGCGGCGCCACGTCGAGACGACCGGACGAGACGAGGGATCCGAGCTTCTCCATGCGGAGCCTGCCGCCGGGCATGAGGCCGCCGCGGATGTCCTTGTGGCCCATGCCGACGCCCCACTCGACGCGCGGAATCTTGATGTAGTCGCCGTTGCCGAGGTAGTTGACGTTGCCGATCTTGCCGCCCGGCTTGAGCGCCTTCACGGCGTCGATGAAGGTGTCGCAGCCACCGCCGGCCACCACGACGCGATCGACGCCCTCGCCGTTCGTGAGCTCGAGCACCTGGTCGGCGATGGGGCCGTCCTTGTAGGAGATGAACTCGCCGGCACCGTAGCCCTTGGCCACCTCGACGCACTTGGGGCGCGTGCCCACGGCGATGATGCGGGAGGCGCCGCGCAGGGCAGCACCGGCCACGCTCATGAGGCCCACAGGGCCAATGCCGATGACGAGGACGGTGTCGCCAAACTGCACGTCGGCAAGCTCGACGCCGTGGAAGCCGGTGGGCACCATGTCGGAGAGCATGCAGGCGTCGACCGGGTTGATGTTCTCGGGTAGCAGAGCCAAGTTGCCGTCGGCGTCGTTTACGTGGAAGAACTCACCAAAGACGCCGTCCTTGAAGTTGGAGAACTTCCAGCCTGCCAGCATGCCGCCGGAGTGCATGGAGTAGCCGGCCTGGGCCTCGAGGGAGTTCCAGTCGGGCGTGATGGCGGGGACGAGCACCTTGTCGCCCGGCTTGAAGTCCTTGACGCAGGCGCCGACCTCGACGACCTCGCCGCAGGCCTCGTGGCCGAGGATCATGTTGTGGCGGTCACCGATGGCGCCCTCCCAGAGAGTGTGGACGTCGGACGTGCAGATGGCGACGGCAAGCGGCTTCACGAGCGCGTCGAGCGGCCCGAGCTCGGGCTTGTCCTTCTCGATCCAGCCGGACTCACCGATCTTGAGCATTGCGTAACCCCTCATGCGATCTCCTCTCGAAAAGGTCGTTGGGGAGCCGTCACCCATGCGGCTCGCCGAGCCCACTCCTACGGGCCCCGTGACCCGCCCATGCGAGCCACCGATGGAACATGTTCGCGGGCATGTGTCTCACGGAGGGCCTTGTTTTCGTAAAAGCTACCTCAGCGGTTGGGTTTCGTCGGGGAAAGGAGGGACGCAACTCCACGGGCATACACACGTCACGTTCCGACTTGCTCTATGTAGTTGTCACAGACGCAGGCCTCGCCAGCCGCCCAGAGCAGACCCACGTGAACAGGCGTGTCCCATGCTTGACCTCACGAAACTCACAACCGAACAGCGCAACCCCAAGACCATGGAGCCCGACACCTTCACCCCACTCCAGACAGCCACGGTCATGAACGAGGAGAATGAGAACGTCGTGCGGGGCCTTGGCGAGGTGCTGCCACAGGTGGCCACCGCGATCGAGTGGGCGGCCGGCGCGGCAACGGCCCACACTCAGCAAGTCACGACGCGGTCGGGTACGTTTTTCGAACCAGTAACGTGCCCTGCCGCATTGTCATGCTCCGGCAGCACGACTGCTGGGCACGGTCGCTGGAGTGCGGCGTGAATCCTCCGCGAACGGTTGCTATTTCCGGACGAACGGCTCGGCGTGAAAGAAAGCGTTGCGCCTACCGCTCTAAGTTGACCGCTTATCGATAATCATTTGCGGAGAAAAGATGTATGCGAATTCGTAGTCATTTTCGCATCCATCGGCTCGTATCCTCTCCCCCAACGCGGACGGTCGTGAAGCCGCAGGCGCGTAGGGCCCATGCCCACGCACACGGACGAAGGGGAAGCGACATGGCAGACGCACGGGAGCAGCTCGCAGAAGACGGGAAGTCTACGGCCACGACGCGCCGCATCTGGCGCTTCGGAGCCGACGAACGCGGGGCCGACGTCACGGAGGGCACGGCGCGCGACAACCAAATCCTCGGCGGCA
>UWSJ01000070.1 GCA_900549525.1 uncultured Coriobacteriaceae bacterium
CGCACGTCATCACCTACTCCACCATCAAGGCCAAGCAGGCCATCAACGACGCCGCCCGCGTGCTCGACTACCCGGTCTACATCGGCCAGCGTCTCTCCAAGATGATCAGCGCCGCCCCCAACGCCACGCTCAAGTCGACCATGGAGAAGGTGCCCGGCAAGGAGGACCAGTTCTCCCAGGACTTCGTGGACGCCTACCACAACGACCCCGACGCCCGTCGCATCATCGACTCGGCGCTCGCGCTCGAGGGGCTCATCCGCGGCGAGGGCGTGCACGCCTGCGCGGTCCTCATCTGCCGCGATCCCGTCAACGAGCACGTCCCCACCAAGCTCGACACCAAGGGCGAGGTCGAGATCACGCAGTACGAGGGCCACACCGTGGCCGACATGGGCCTGCTCAAGATGGACTTCCTGGGCCTGCGCACCCTCACGGTGCTGTCCCGCGCCAAGGCCAACATCAGGGCAAACTACGGCATCGACGTCGACCTCGACAAGATCCCCTTCGACGACCCGGCCATCTACAAGCTGCTGGGCTCCGGCAAGACGGCGGGCGTCTTCCAGGTCGAGTCCGGGGGCATGACGGCCACGATCAAGGGCATGCAGCCCACCGAGTACAAGCACATCGTCGCCCTTATCGCCCTCTACCGCCCGGGCCCGCTCGGCGCCGGCATGGTCGACTCCTACATCAAGCGCATGAACGGCAGGGAGCCGGCCGTCTCCTACGACCCGCGCCTCGACGACATCCTCGGCGAGACCTACGGCACCATGGTCTACCAGGAGCAGGTCATGCTCATCTCCGTCGAGATGTGCGGCTTCTCCAAGGGCGAGTCCGACTCGCGCATCAGAAAGCCTGTGGCCAAGAAGAAGATCAAGCTCCTCACGTCCACCGTCTTCCACTGGGAGGACGGAAGCGACGAGACCACCTACGACCACTGGATGAACGGCGCGGTCAAGAACGGCTACAAGCGCGAGGTGGCGCAGAAGATCTGGGACGACGTCCTGGAGTTCGCCTCCTACGCGTTCAACAAGTCGCACTCGGCCGGCTACGCCATCCTCGTCATGCAGACCGCCTGGCTCAAGGCCCACTATCCCAACGAGTTCATGGCGGCCGTGCTCACCTCCTACACCGGCAAGACCGAGAAGATCGTCCACTACGTCTCGGCGTGCCGCCACGAGGGCATCGACGTCCTGCCGCCTGACATCAACGAGTCGGGCACCATGTTCACGGCCGTCAAGGAGGGCGTGCGCTTCGGCCTTGCCGGCATCCGCGGCGTGGGCGAGGGCGTGGCCGAGGAGATCATCAAGGAGCGCGAGGCGGGCGGCCCGTTCAAGAGCCTACACGACCTCGTCGAGCGCGTGGACTCAAGCGCCTGCAACCGCCGTGTGGTCGAGGCCCTCATCAAGGCGGGGGCCTTCGACTCGACGGGCTACCCGCGCATGCAGCTCATGAACTTCGTCGACAAGAACAACCCGGCCAACATCATAGACTCGGCCGCGAAGCGCCAGAAGGACCGCGCCGCCGGCCAGATCTCGATGTTCGACATGTTCGCCGACGACGCCGACTCGGGCTTCGTGAACGAGATCCCTGCGCCCGACGGCATCGAGTGGGACCGCTCGCTCAAGCTGGCGCAGGAGCGCGAGGTGCTGGGCATCTACGTCTCCGACCACCCGCTGCGCCCCTACGAGTACGCCCTGTCCAAGGCGCGTGACTACACCATCTCCGAGGTGCTCGTCGGCTTCGAGAAGACCACCGTCACCGGCGAGGTGCGCCACGTCGACGTGAGCAGCGAGAAGCCCATCTGGCTCGCGGGCATGGTCTCGGGCGTGCAGAAGCGCACCACCAAGAACGGCGACCCCATGGCCATCGTCAGCCTGGAGGACATGGAGAGCGAGATCGACGCCATCGTGTTCCCCAAGGCCTACAAGAAGTGCGCGGCGGTCCTGGCGGGGCAGTCGGACGAGCAGACCGGCGAGCAGGTGGGCGACGTCTTCGTGCGCATGCTCGGGCGCGTCGACAGAAGCGACCGCGGCGACCAGTTCCTCGTGAGCGCCGTGGAGCCGCTCGTGCTCAACGACAAGAGCAACCGGCCCAAGGTGCTCGAGGTGATGCTGGAGCCCCAGGCCCTCTCGCGCGTGCTGCTCGAGCGGCTGCAGAACGTCTTCGAGCTGCATCCCGGCATGGACCGCGTCGAGGTGTACGTGGAGGGCGTCGGCGGCGAGCGACTGCGCATGGAGGTGCCGGCGCGCGTGGACGCCAAGAACGTGATGCTCATGGCGCGCATCCAGGACCTCGTGGGCGGACGGGGCTACGCGCACGTCGCCTAACCCGTCGCTTGTCGCTTTGGGTCAGGCACCAGTCCGCCATGTCGCTTGGCGCCTGGCCCCAATCCGCCACCAGCCGTCATGCGTCGTGTCGGTAATGCTACAATGCTGGTAGCATTTACGTGAGCCGCGTGCGTGCCATGTCGATGCGTCCTACAATGTAAGCTGCGCGACCCGGGGAAGGTCGCGTGACAAGAGAGAGGAATCACTATGAGCGTCAGGTTCTTCAAGTGCCCCAAGTGCGGCGAGGTCGTCTACAAGGTCGTCGACGGCGCCTGCAACCCGTCTTGCTGCGGCGAGCCGATGGTTGAGCTCACGGCCAACACCACCGACGCCGCTACCGAGAAGCACGTTCCCGCCCTGTCCGTCGAGGGCAACAAGCTCGTCGTCAAGGTCGGCGAGGTTGCGCACCCCATGCTCGACGAGCACTACATCAACTTCGTCGCCCTCGAGCGTGCCGATGGCTCCGTGACCTTCAAGCATCTCAAGCCGGGCGAGGCCCCCGAGGCCACGTTCTGCAAGCCGTCCGAGAGCGCGACGGTCTACGAGTACTGCAACCTCCACGGTCTGTGGAAGGCCGAGTACACGGCCTAGCATCTGCTCGAGGCTCCCTTTGGCGCTCCCGCGCCGAGGCTGGCGCCATCGACAAGCTGGTATCGTGGCGGGTGCCGGGGCAGTTCCCGGTGCCCGCCGCTTTTCGTTGAGGAGCACGCATGAAGGTCGCCATCGCCCAGATGAACACCACCCCCGGGGACTTCGACGCCACGGTTGACGCCATGCTCGCCTACGGGCGCGCGGCTGCTGAGGCGGAGGCCGACCTCGTCGTCTACCCCACGCCGGCCCTCTGCGGCGTGGACTCCATGGCGCTTTCCGGCGTGAGGGCCTACCTCGAGGACGTGACGCATGCCCTCATGCGCCTGGCCTCTGGGCTCACGGTTCCCGCAATCGTTCCATACGTGATCAACCCCAACATGCCGACGGGCTTCGACGTGTGCTACGTCCAAGACGGGGTGCCCATGCCCGTGATGGCCTCGAACGCAGTCGGCTCGCTCGGGAAGGACGAGCTCGAGGCGCTGGCACGTCAGGACGTCCCCGCCTCGTCCCTGCCGGCCCTCGCGCAGTCGCTGACCGGGCCCGTGTGCGTCTCGGTCGACGGCTACGACGTGGGGGTCGCGCTCACCTTCGACGACCTCGAGGCCTTTGCCGCCGGGGACGCGCAGGCAGACGTCGTCTGCTTCGCCCCTGCAGACGGCTTTTGCACCGATGATGAGGCAAGCTGCCTTGCGCCCTCGGTCTCGGACGGGTGCTTCGTCCAGGACGCCTCGGACGCCAATGCCTGGCTCGTCTGCGCCAACGCGGCGGGGGCCTACGAGGAGTCGGTGTTTGCGGGCGGCAGCTTCGTGATGGCCCCGTGGGGCGAGCTGAGCGCGGTCGCCCCGTCGTTTGCCGAGGACCTGCTCGTGTGCGACATTGACGTGCTCTCGGAGGGGCCCCTGGCGGAGCCCGTGGAGGCGCCGTCCTACGACCGTGCGCACATCCTGTGGGACGCATGCGTGACGGCCCTGCGCGACCAGGTTGCCAAGCGCGGCCTTGCGGGCGTGACGCTCGTGCTCGACGGGTCGCTGCGCTCCTCGACGCTCGCCGCCCTTGCCGTGGACGCCGTGGGGCCCACGCGCGTGAGCGCCCTCGTGTGCGCCCCGGACGAGGACGCGCATGCCGACGCGCGCGCCGAGGCGCGGACCCTGCGTGCCCGCGACGTCGACGAGCTTTCCTGGGCCGACCTCATGCGCGTGGTCGACGCACTGGGCGGGGATGGGGACGAGGAAGAGCTCGCGCGGGGTCTTGTGGAGACGCGACTTGGAGCCCAGGCGCGCTCCGGCGGGCTGCTGGTGCTCTCCGATGCCGACAAGACGGCGCTCGCCCTCCTGGCGGCCGTTGGCTCGCCGTCGACCGGGACCACCTCGTATGCCCCCTTCGGGGACGTGTACCGGAGTGACCTCGCACGCATGGCCCGCTATCGCAACACCGTCTCTCCGGTCATTCCACGCAGTGCACTCGCGCGCCTTGGGGTGCCCCGCGGTCTCGGCCTGGAGAGCTTGGCCGCCTCCGACGAGCTCATCGTGAGCGAGCTCGACGCTGCCCTGCTTACGCACATCGAGCGCGGCGCGGGCGTCTTTGACCTCGCTGCTGGCAGGCTCGGGCAAGACCGCGCCCGCAGGCTCGTGGACTGCGTGTGGGCGGGTGAGGCCGCTCGTAGGTCGGGGCCGCTGTACCCGCTCCTCTCCTCGCGGACGCTTGACGAGGCCTCGCGGCCCGTGTGTTCGGCGTGGTGCGAGCACGGGGGAGGCCATGGGCCTGTGGCTGAGGGCGGCGCCGTCCCCGAGGCGCTCGAGGAGATGGCGCGCGAGGTCTCGGGAGGCCAGGGGGCGCCGTCGCGCTCCTCCCAGCGCCGTCAGTCCGGTGACGCCAGCCAGCAGGCCTCGCGCTTCTCCGAGGTCATGGGATACCTGCAGGAGCTCTCCGACGGCCAGCGGATGCGCGGGGCCTCCGGCTCCGGCGGGCAGGCCGGAGGGCATGAGGGCGGATCGTGGCCGCCGGGGATGTTCTCCGAGAACTAGCGCTTCTCGGACGGAGGCCGGAGAGTTCATGGTAGGATAGAACCCATGTTCGATAGCTTTGTCACAAACGAGCATGGGGGGAGCGGGATGGTCGTCATCGGGATAGACCCCGGCCTTGCTAACACGGGCTGGGGTGTGGTCGAGACGCGCGGTTCCATGGCGCGGGCACGGGCCTACGGGTGCATTCACACCGAGGCCGACGTGGCGCTCAACCTCCGCCTTGGCACCATCTGCTCGCAGCTCTCGGACGTCATCCGCCGCTATGGCCCTACGGCTGTCGCCATCGAGGACATCTACTTCGGGCAAAACACGCGCTCCGCCATCCTCACGGCCCAGGCGCGCGGCGCCGCCCTCGTCGCCTGCGCCCAGTGCGGGGTCGACGTGGGCAGCTATACGCCCATGCAGATCAAGCAGGCCGTGGTAGGCACGGGCGCTGCCGACAAGCACCAGGTAACCTACATGGTTCGCTCCATCCTCGCGCTCGGCCACGACCCCAAGCCAGACCATTGCGCCGACGCGCTTGCCGCCGCGGTATGCCACGCCAACCTCTCCCGTACCTTCGCGGCGTCCGCCGCCCAGGGCGGGGAGGCCGCCCGCGTCCTGGTGGCCGCCCGCTCCAGCGCCGCCGCGTCAACCGAGCACGAGAGAAGGGCCCGCGCATGATCGTTCAACTAACGGGAACGCTCGTCGAGCTCACGGCGTCCCACGTCGTCCTCGACGTGGGCGGCGTGGGCTACGAGCTGGGAGTCTCCGCCGTCACGGCGTCGTCTTTGCCGGCGGTTGGCACGCCGGGCGTCACGCTCCTCACCCGCCTGCAGGTGCGCGAGGACGCCATGACGCTCTTCGGCTTTTCCTCGCGCGAGGAGCGCTCGCTGTTCGACAAGCTCTGTGCCATCTCGGGCGTGGGGCCCAAGCTCGCGCTTTCCGTGCTTTCCACCTTCACGCCGGCGCAGCTTGCGGGCGTGGTGGTTGCCGAGGACGCGTCGATGATGGCGCGTGTGCCCGGCGTGGGCAAGAAGCTCGCGGGAAGGCTGCTGCTCGAGCTCGAGGGCGTCTTTGCCAAGGACCCAGGGCTTGTGGGGCTGGCGACAGCACTGCCGGCCACGGGCGCGGGCTCGCCCGTCGCGTCCCCCGTCTCGGCCTCGGGCGGCGTGGAGGCAGACGTGACCGGCGCGCTCCTCGCGATGGGATTCACCTCCGAGGAGGCCGCCCTTGCCCTTGAGGGCCATGAGGAGGCGGGCACCACCACGGTCAAGGCCGCGCTCGAGTACGCGCTCAAGAGGCTCGGGAGGCACGCATGATGTGGGAGGCAGACCCCGGCCGCGACTTGTTTGGCGACTCCGGCGAGGCCCCGCGTGAGCCCCGGCAGGTCACGAGCGCGCTCACGGCTGACGACCTCGAGGTCGACCGCACGCTCAGGCCCACCACGCTCGCCGAGTACTGTGGCCAGCAGCGCGTGCGACAGAACCTCCGCGTGCTCATCGAGGCCGCCAAGAGCCGCCACGAGCCGCTCGACCACGTGATCTTCTCGGGCCCTCCCGGCCTCGGCAAGACCACGCTCGCGGCCGTGGTCGCCAACGAGATGGGGGCCAAGCTTCACACCACGAGCGGGCCTGCCATCGAGCGCACGGGAGACCTCGCGGCCATTCTCACCAACCTCGAGGCCGGCGACGTCCTGTTCATTGACGAGATTCACCGCCTCAACCACAACGTGGAGGAGGTTCTCTATCCCGCGATGGAGGACTTCTTCCTCGATATCGTGATTGGCAAGGGGCCGGCGGCCCGCTCCATCCGCCTCGACGTGCCGCGCTTCACGCTCATTGGCGCCACCACGAGGACGGGCCTGCTCACGGGCCCCCTGCGCGACCGCTTTGGCATCTCGTTTCGGCTCGACTACTACTCGGTTGAGGAGCTTGCCCAGATCGTCGAGCGCAGTGCCGGCATCCTGGGGGTAGGGATCGACCACGACGCCGCCCTTGAGGTGGCGAGCCGGAGCCGAGGCACGCCCCGCCTCGCCAACCGGCTGCTCAAGCGCGTGCGCGACTACGCGCAGGTGCGGGCCGGTGGTGCCATCACCACCGACGTGGCGGCCGAGGCCATGACGTTCTTTGAGATTGACGAGCTCGGCCTTGACTGGATGGACACCAAGATCCTCACGGCGCTCACCCAGACCTTCCGCGGCCGTCCGGTTGGCCTTACCACCATCGCGAGCTCGGTGGGGGAGGATCCGTCCACGCTCGAGGACGTCTACGAGCCATACCTGCTGCAGTGTGGGCTCATCATCCGCACGCCACAGGGACGCCAGGCCACGCTCGCCGCCTTCGAGCACCTTGGCATCACGCCGCCTTCGGGCGCGTAGGCCCAGCAGGCACAACCGTTAGGACTTCGCATGCTGCAACGCGACTACCTTCTCGAGCTCATAAAGCGCTTCGGCGATGGCCTCAGGGAGTATCTCCTGCCCGCTACCCTCGACGCCGACGCAGGTTCCATCGCCGAGGTCGAGGACGCGATAGGCCGACTCATAGACCTCGACGGGGCAAGTGCGCTGTCGCTTGCGCCGGAGTCGCTTGTCACGATGATGGAGCTCTCCGGTGTGGCAGACTCGGTTGCGGGGCACGCGAGCTACGCGCTGCTGCGTCTCGCGAACGCGTACGACCGCGCCGGTGACCCCGCCACGGCCCAGATACGGCGCGCGCAGGCGCGCGCCGTCGCCGAGGCCTTCGGCGCCACCCTTGGCGCCGTGCCCGATGAGTACCGGGAGCTCGACCGCGAGATTCGCGACGGGCTCGGAGAGGAGTAGGACATGCTTTCTGACATCGAGATCGCCCAGGCCGCCAAGGTTCGCCCGATTGCCGAGGTGGCAGCGTCTCTCGGCATTTCCGAGGGCCGCCTCGTGCCCTACGGCCGCGACAAGGCCAAGGTCGACTACAACGTGCTGCGCGAGGAGACGTCGAGCCCGGCCAAGCTCGTGCTCGTGACGGCCATCAACCCCACGCCTGCTGGCGAGGGCAAGACCACTACGACCATCGGCCTGGCCGACGCCCTGCGCCGTCTTGGCACCAACGCCGTGGTGGCCCTGCGCGAGCCCTCGCTCGGCCCGGTCTTCGGCATCAAGGGCGGCGCGGCGGGCGGTGGCTACGCGCAGGTGGTGCCCATGGAGGACATCAACCTCCACTTCACCGGCGACTTCCACGCCATCGGCGCGGCCAACAACCTGCTGGCCGCCATGCTCGACAACCACATCAAGCAGGGCAACAAGCTCGGCATCGACCCCAAGCGCATCAGCTGGAAGCGCTGCGTCGACATGAACGACCGCGTGCTACGCAACGTCGTCGTGGGTCTCGGCGGCGTCGCCGACGGCGTGACGCGCGAGGACGGCTTCGACATCACGGTTGCCTCGGAGGTCATGGCGGTGCTCTGCCTGGCCACCTCCATCCGCGACCTCAAGGAGCGCCTGTCGCGCATGGTCGTGGCGCACACGTATGACCGTCGCCCCGTCACCGCCGGCGACCTCAAGGCGGCGGGCGCCATGGCGGCGCTGCTCAAGGACGCCCTCAAGCCCAATCTCGTCCAGACGCTCGAGGGTACCCCGGCCTTCGTCCACGGCGGTCCCTTCGCCAACATCGCGCACGGCTGCAACTCGGTCATGGCCACGCGCATGGCCATGCACTTCGGCGACGTCGCCATCACCGAGGCGGGCTTCGGCGCAGACCTCGGGGCCGAGAAGTTCTGCGACATCACGAGTCGCATGGCTGGCTTTGCGCCCGACGCCGTCGTGGTGGTCGCCACGGTGCGTGCCCTCAAGTACAACGGGGGCGTCGCCAAGGCAGACCTCGCCGCCGAGAACCTGCAGGCTCTTGAGGACGGCATCCCCAACCTGCTCCGTCACGTCAACAACATGCAGGAGGTCTTCGGCGTGCCGTGCGTGGTGGCGCTCAACCGATTCCCCACCGACACCGAGGCCGAGCTCGCCCTCGTGGAGGAGAAGTGCGCCGCCCTTGGCGTGAACGTGCGCCTTTCCGAGGTCTGGGCCCGCGGCGGTGATGGCGGCGAGGCGCTCGCAAGCGAGGTCCTGCACCTGCTCGAGACACCCGCCCGCTTCCGCTTCGCCTATCCCGAGGGCTCCACGGTCGTCGAGGCGCTCGAGGCCATCGCCACCAAGGTCTACCACGCCGACGGGGTCGACTACACCGCCGCCGCCAAGCGCCAGCTCGCGCAGATCGAGGCCGACGGCTTTGGCAGCCTGCCGGTGTGCGTGGCCAAGACCCAGTACTCGTTCACCGACGACGCCAAGGCGCTCGGTGCCCCCGAGGGCTTCCGCATCACGGTGCGCGAGCTGGGCGTCTCGGCAGGCGCGGGCTTCGTGGTCGCCAAGACCGGCGCCATCATGACGATGCCGGGCCTGCCGAAGGTCCCCGCCGCCGAGAACATCGACGTCGATGACGAGGGCAACATCATGGGGCTGTTCTAAGGGCCTGCGCAGGCGAGGGCGGGCGGTCGCAGACCGCTCTGCCAATCGGCGATACGCTGCACCCACGACGGGGCGAGCGCGTGAACAAACGCGCTCGCCCCGTTTTTTCTACCGTTGGGGTTTGTGGGTGCCT
>UWSJ01000071.1 GCA_900549525.1 uncultured Coriobacteriaceae bacterium
AAGCGCATGAACCCCATCATCAGCAAGCTCGAGCCCGAGTTCGAGGGGCGCGCCAGGTTCGTGAAGGTCAACGTGAACTTCGACCTCGAGCTTGCGCAGAAGTACGCCGTTATGGCTAGCCCCACCTTCGTGCTCATCAAGGATGGTGCGGAAGTTGCGCGCAACCAGGGCACCATGGCCAAGAGTGACCTCGCCAAGCTCGTGGAGAAGGCGCTCTAGGAACAGTCAAGCCGCATCGAATTGCCCCAGGCGGCCCCGCCCGATCGAAGGATTGGGCGGGGCCGCCTGTTTTGACCCGGATGGATTCGCGGCCGCCTTCAAAGAACGGGCCGCCCCGTCCTCGGCACGAGGAGCGGGGCGGCCCGAAGAACAGGGTCGGCCAGGCAGTAGGTGCCGTGGGCACCTACTGCCACTCGGGCGAATCCATGGGGATTGGGTCGCCCTGATTGGGCACGTAGCGCACCTCGACCACCTCGCCCTTACCGGTATCGGGCTCGTTGTAGGCCTTGGTCACGGCCTCGACCATGGAGTCCCAGCCCTCGCGGTCGAGCGTGAACTTGAAGCGGTCGCCGGCCTTGGCGTGGTCGTCGAACCACTGAATCGTGGCATCGGCCACGCGGAAGAGCTGCTCCTCGCTCTCGCACGGGGGCAGGATGGACTTGCCCTTCGTGATGTGGTTGCCAAAGAGGCCGCCAAACATGAGGTTGAAGACCGGCTTGGACTCCCAGGAGTCAACCGGGCACTTCTGAGCACACTTGCCGCAGCTCACGCACTTGTCGTAGTCGACAACGATCTTGCCGTCCACGTCGTGGCAGGCGTCGAAGCGGCACACCTTGGTGCAGATGCCGCAGTGGATGCACGAATCCGGCAGCCACTTGACCTTGCGACCACCCTTGATGCCCAAGTCGTTCTCCTCCGCCTTGAGGCAGTTGTTCTGGCAACCCGTGACGCCAAACTTGAACTTGCCCGGCAGGTCGCGGCCGTAGTAGCGCTCGTCAAGCTTCTTGGCGATGTCGTAGGTGTCGATGTTGCCCGACGGGCAGATGCGGCAGCCCTGGCACGCCGTGACGGTGCGCACGCGCGGGCCGCAGCAGCCCGGCTCCACGCCGCCCTTGGCAAGCTCGGCCTTGACCTCGTCGGCGTCGGCGATGTTGATGAACGGAATCTCGATGGCCTGGCGGCTCGTCAGGTGCGCGTAGCCACGGCCGTACTTCTTGGCGACGCGTGCCACGGCCTCAAACTGCTGCGTGGTGAGGTCGCCACCCACCACGCGGATGCGCAGCGCATAGAATCCCTTCTGCTTCTGCGCCATGAAGCCGCCCTTCTTGAGGGCCGCACTGCTGAGCTTGTTGGTTGGCTTGGCGGCTGACTTGCTCACGGGAGCCGCCTGCTCCTTCGTGTCCGTTGCCATTGTCTAGCTCCTCTCCGAGAGCGTCCCCACGCCCTCGCTGTGCCCTGTAATGACGACTGGCAACCGTTTAGGAAAGCGCCTGCCTGAAGTCGTCGATAAGGTCCCGCACGTCCTCGATGCCCACGCTCACGCGGATGGTGTCGTCAAAGACGCCGGCAAGCATTCGCTCGTCGGGCGTGTTGTCGGCAAAAATGGTTGACGCGGGGTGCAGCACCAGGGTCTTCACGTCGCCGATGTTGCTGGCCCGATAGGCGTAGCGCACGCCGTTCACGAAGGCGAACGCGCGCTCGCGAGAACCAGCGCGGAAGGTCATGAGCGCGCCGAAGCGACCGGCGAATTGCTCGGCGGCGAGGCTGTGCCCGGGCGCATCCGGAAGGCCCGGATAGCCTACCTCCGGGACGAGGCCGCTGCCCGCAAGCCACGTCGCAAGCTCGAGCGCGTTGTCGCAGGCACGCTCCATGCGCACGGCGAGCGTCTCGAGGCCCACGCAGTTGAGAAACGCCGTCCAGGGGGCCAGACAGGCACCCGTGTCACGCCAGAGACCGTTGCGCAGGCGCGCGAGCAGGGCGTACGGACCCATCTTGCGCCACGGGGCAAGCGCCGGATAGCGCTCTGGGTCCCACTTGAAGCGACCCGAGTCGACGATGACGCCGCTGATGGCGTTACCCCCGCCGTTAACGTACTTGGACGTCGACTCCACGACGACGTCTGCCCCCAGCTCGAGCGGGCGACAGAGGTACGGCGAGGCCACGGTGTTGTCCACCACGAGCGGCAGGCCGTGCTCGTGGCACCAAGCCGCCACACCCGCCACGTCGAGCACGCCGAGGCGCGGGTTGGAGACGGTCTCGGCAAAGACGAGCCTCGTGCGCTCGGTCACGGCGCCCTCGAGCTGCTCGGGGGTCACGTCGTCCACGCGCCGGACGGTGACGCCCATGCGCTCGAGGTCGTCGAAGAGCTCCAGTGTGCCACCGTAGAGACAGCTGCTCGCCACGAACTCGTCGCCTGCCTCGCAAAGGCCCATGATGGCATTGAACACCGCGGCCATGCCCGACGCGCAGGCCAGCGCGCCCATGCCGCCCTCGACCGCGGCCATGCGGCGCTCGAAGCTCGAGACGGTGGGGTTGCCCACGCGCGTGTAGCAGTAACCCGGCTGCGTGTTGTGGAAGATGCCCTCGAGACGTTCGGCGCTTTCCTGCTGAAAGGCACTCGTCTGGTACACCGGCACCATCGTGGCCGAAGGAGTCACGCCGCCGTCCGGGCCGCCCGCATGGAGCAACGCCGTCGCGAACCTCATCTGGTCGTTACCGCCCGTGCCGTTAGAACCCATGTGTCCCCCGCCCGAGGCGCGCCCTGTCCCCGCCGCGCCTGCCGTTTCATGTCCCCGTGCCGCTCGCCAATTGGCGCGCTCGTTGTGGTGCAATACTATCACCCTACCGGGTTGGTAGGAATATCGCCTTTCTTATTTCATGCGGGGCCGTTTGCCGGTGCCCACGTCCCGCGCTCGTTGTGTACAAACATCTGTTCGTATTATGCTAGCATGTATGGTATGCACAACACAACCGGCCAGCGGTCACGCAGAGGAGGCGGCATGGCCGACATCCAAGACATCATCAACCGCATCCTCGCCGACCCGCGTGTCCACAGAAACGCCGCTCTGGCAAGCCAGCTCTTCACCGACGAGCCCATCCTCCGGCGCGGCTCGCAGATGGCGGGCTACCTGCCGGAACGCTGCCGCCAGATGCGCGCGTTCGCCTTGTCACCGCAAGCGCGCAGCAAGTCCTCGGCATGGATCTTCTACCAGCAGGCACGCATGATGGAGGATTACGAGGACGACATGCCCTACGGTGGGACGTTCGACCAGTACTTCCCAACCTACCAGACCATGAGCGACCGTCAGCTGCGCGGGTACTTCGCGTGGCGCTCGCAGGTGCGCGTCGGCCAGGTACGTCGCACGTCGCTCTCCTTCGTCTTCGTGTATCTCTATGAGCTGCTCTGCGGCATCGGCGTGACGCCGGGCGTGGAGGGATTCCGGGCCATCGAGCGGTTCTGGCAGGACTATCGCGTCTACGACCCGCACATCGACCGCTACGTCCGCCTGTGGCTTCGCGACTACGCCGTCTGGCACGGGCTCGACCGCTCGCTGCTCGCTCCGTACGTTGACGTCTCGTTCGACGAGGCCCTCGTGGCGCTCGCCAACGGCATCGCTTCCTGGGAGGGCCAGACGGCAGCGCCCGCGCTCCGCACGCCGCTTCAGCTGCTCGAAGGCCAAGCGCCGGCGCCAAGGCCCGTAACAACCAAGGAGACACCGCGCAAGCGCAGGGCAAAAGCGACTCCCTGCGGGGATACCCGCCCGGAGGAAGAGGCCATGGACGGCGCGTTCGACGTGCTGTCGAGCTACCGGCCGCATGTGAGCCGTCTGTGGCACGACCGTCCGGAGACGCTTCGTCACGTCTGCTGCGCCGTGGTGGCCCAGCTTGCCCGTCACTATGCCTCGCATCGCAAGACGGGCCTCATGGAGGGCCTCTTCGGGAGCCCGCTCGCCATGCCCTACGAGATGTTCTCTTCCTCGGTCACGTGGTTCCCGGAGCGTCACCCCGACGCAACCTACGAGATAGACGAGGTCAACCGCTATACGTGCACGCGCGGCCGCTGGTACTGGGAGGGCTACCACGGCAGCAGGTCGCGCAACCACAAGCTCGGCGAGGTCATCCGCGCCGTCGACCAGCGTCTGCGCGCGGCCATCGACTATCCCCATCCCCTTACCGAGAAGGACGTGCCCAAGTATCTCGCCAAGATCATCGACAGCGAGATAGCGGCACGCCTTGCGTGGGAGCGCGAGCAAGAGGCGCGGCGCATCCACGTCGACCTCACGCAGCTCGCGGGCATTCGCGCCGCGGCAAGCGTCACGCGCGAGGCGCTGCTCGTGGACGAGGAGCGCGAGGACAGCGCCGAGGAGATCCCGAGCAGGCCTCCCGTTCCTGCGCCGGCACCTGCGCCCACACCCGCGCCGGCCCCCACACCGACGCCTGTGCCTACGCCCGCACCGACGCCCGCGTCTGCGGAGGCGCCGGTCTTCACACCCGACGAGCGGGCCCTTCTCGTATCCCTGCTCAACGGCGAAGTGGCTCCTCCAAGCACCACCTCGCTCGACGTGCTCGTCGACTCAATCAACGACAAGCTCTTCGACCTCCTGGGCGACACCGCCTTGGAGTTCGACATGTCCGGGCACCCGACTATCATCGAGGACTACCTTGAAGACGTGAGGGGAGCCATTCGCCCATGAGCCAGCCAGCCGTCACCGTACAGGGCGCAGCAACGCCCGCGAGTCCGCGCGTGCCTAAGCGCATCGCCGCCGTCATCATCAACTCGCTCAAAGGCGGCGTGGTGCCGCGCATCGGCCTGCCCTACATCACCGTGGGCCGCGAGACCGAGATCCAGGCCCTCCTCCACGACCTCGACCTCATCGCGAGCGGCGGTGCCAGCTTCCGCTTCCTCGTGGGCCGCTACGGCGCCGGCAAGAGCTTCCTGCTCCAGACCATCCGCACGCACGCCATGGGCAAGGGCTTTGTGGTGGCCGATGCCGACCTCTCCCCCGAGCGCCGACTCCAGGGCCGCCACGGCGAGGGCCTTGCCACCTACCGCGAGCTCATCCGCAACCTGTCGACCAAGACGCGCCCCGAGGGCGGGGCGCTGCAGCTCGTGCTCGACCGCTGGGTACAGGCAACACGCAGCGAGGACAACGCGTCCGCACAGAGCACCCTCGCCCAGCAGTTCGCCCCGCTCGAGGAAATGGTGCACGGCTTCGACTTCGTGCGCGTGCTCAAGGCCTATCGCGAGGCGTCGATCGCGGCAGAACCCGACGAAGGTCGTCAGGCGGCCGTGCTGCGATGGCTCCGCGGCGAGTACCGCACCAAGACCGAAGCACGGCAGGAGCTGGGCATCAACGCCTGCATCACCGACGACGACTGGTACGACTACCTCAAGCTCCTCGCCCAGTTCCTCACGGGCGCCGGTTACGAGGGCCTCCTCGTGCTCGTGGACGAGCTCGTGAACCTCTTCAAGATCCCCAACGCCATCACGCGCCAGTACAACTACGAGAAGATCCTCACCATGTATAACGACACCCTCCAGGGCAAGGCGCGTCACCTGGGGATCATCATGGGGGGCACGCCGCAGTCCATCGAGGACCGGCGACGTGGCGTGTACTCCTACGAGGCACTGCGCAGCCGCCTTGCAGAAGGGCGCTTCGCACGCGAGGGGCTCTCTGACATGCTCGCCCCCGTCATCAAGCTCAACCCCCTCACGTACGAGGAGTTGCTCGTCCTCGTCGAGAAGCTCGCCGATATACACGCGGGCTACTTCGGCTACGAGCGTACGCTCGGCACAAGCGACCTCGTGCACTTCCTCGAGCTGGAGTTTGGACGCGTGGGCGCCGACACCCACCTCACGCCGCGCGAGGTCATCCGCGACTTTGTGGAGCTGCTCGACATCCTCTCGCAAAACCCCGGCGAAACGATGGACAGTCTGCTTGCGGGTGACGAGGGCGTAGGTGGGGGCACCACCAGCGAAGCCTTGAACCGTACGGGGGGCGAAAACGGAAGGGCCCCGGACCCCAAATCGACGGCCTCGAACCCATCCGACCCCGCACCGAGGGACTTCTCCGGGTTCGACATCTAACGACAGCGGACGCGCAGGGCAGGCGCGCCTAGGAAGGGAAGCGCCATGGCATCACGCACGACAGTAGCGGGAGGTAGCCCGAATGCGAGCGGGGCGGTTCCCCCTGACGCCTCTGGCGCAAACGGGCTGGGCCTCGTGGGCCTCACGGCCATGGTGGTCACCACCTGCGTGGGCGCGGGCATCTTCTCGCTCGCCGGTGACCTCGCGCAGGGAGGCGCCAACACCGCAGCCGTGCTCGTGAGCTGGGTCATCTGCTTCGTGGGCGTACTGGCCCTCGCCAAGACGTTCAGCGGCCTAGCGGCCGTTCGCCCCGAGCTCACGGGCGGCATCTACGCCTATGCGGCGGAGTTTGGCGACTACGTGGGCTTCCTCGTCTACGTCCTCATGCGACGGAGGCAGGGCGAGTCGCTCTTCCCCGAGACGGCCGACGTCATGTTCGTCCTGTTCGTCGTTGCCGCCATCGTGAGCACTGTGGCGCTCGCGCTCACCGGCGGCCTTTCCCTGTAGGCAACGAAGATGAGCACCGCGCCAAAGAAACCGAGGACGAATGCCGGCAAACGGAGGAGCGCATGAGCACGTTCGACCGCTACGCCCCCTTCGTGCAGGACTTCATCTACGGCCACGGATGGGAGAGCCTTCGCGGCATCCAGGTGGCCGCCGCAGAGGCCATCTTCGACACGGACGACAACGTCCTGCTCACGGCCTCCACGGCCTCGGGCAAGACGGAGGCGGCGTTCTTTCCCATCCTCACGCTCTTCGACGAGAACCCTCCCGCCAGCGTGGGGGCCATCTACATCGGCCCGCTCAAGGCCCTCATCAACGACCAGTTCCTGAGGCTCAACGACCTCTGCGAGGAGGCGGGCATCCCCGTCTGGCACTGGCACGGGGACGTCTCGGCCTCGCACAAGGCAAAGATGCTCAAGAACCCCGGCGGCATACTGCAGATCACGCCCGAGTCGCTCGAGGCCCTGCTTCTCCACCGGCACGCCGCCATCGCACGCCTCTTCCGCGACCTGCGCTTCGTCGTCATCGACGAGGTTCACTCGCTGCTGCGCGGCGACCGCGGAGGGCAGACCATCTGCCTCATCGAGCGCCTCGGCCGCATGGCCGGCGTCAACCCGCGCCGCATCGGCCTCTCCGCCACCATAGGCGACCCAGACGCCGTGGGGGCCTTCCTCTCCGCCGGCACCGGGCGCGGCTGGGTGGTGCCGAAGGTCGAGGAGCCACGCCGCCGTTGGCTGCTCACGATGCAGCACTTCTACACAGCCGGTCCCCAGGCAGCCGACGCCCTCGCTGGGCCGGCCGCGCTCGCCCTGCGCAATCAATACCCGCAGGCCGATGGCTCCGTCGTGGAGGAGGAGCTCGCCCCCTGCCCCGCCATTGCCCCGGCAAGCGACCGCGCGCCTAAAGAGGCCGACCCGGGCCTTGGCTACATCTTCGAGCACACCCGTGGCAAGAAGTGCCTGGTGTTCGCCAACTCGCGCGAGGACGCCGAGGCCGTGTGCACGGAGCTCCGTCGCTACTGCGAGGCGCGGCACGAACCCGACCGCTTCCTCATCCATCACGGCAACCTCTCGAGCTCCATCCGCGAGAGCGCCGAAGACGCCATGCGCGATGAGTCGAGCGAGCTCACCTGCATCACCACGGCCACGCTTGAGCTGGGCATCGACATCGGACGCCTCGAGCGCGCCTTCCAGATAGACGCCCCCTTCACTGTAAGCGCATTTCTCCAACGCATGGGCCGCACGGGCAGGCGCGGGCAGCCACCCGAGATGTGGTTCGTCATGCGCGAGGAACAGCCCGAGGCGCGCGCCCTCCTACCAGAGACCATCCCCTGGAAGCTCCTCCAAGGCATCGCCCTCGTGCAGCTGTACCGAGAGGAACGCTGGGTGGAACCGCCGCGCCTCGACCGCCTTCCCTACAGCCTGCTCTACCACCAGACCATCGCCACGCTCGCAAGCGAAGGCGAGCTCACGCCCGCCGAGCTTGCACAACGCGTCCTTAACCTCACGGTCTTCTACCGCGTGAGCGCCGAGGACTTCCGCGGCCTCCTCGCCCACCTCATCGAAATCGACCACGTGGAGCGCACCGAGAACGGCGGCCTCATCGTGGGACTTGCCGGCGAGCGCGTGGCCAATTCGTTCAAGTTCTACGCCGTGTTCCAGGAGAACGAGGAGTACACCGTCCGAAGCGACTCCGCCGAGCTCGGCACCGTCGTGATGCCGCCCCCGCCCGGCGAGAAAATCGCCATCGCCGGCGCCACCTGGATCGTCGAGGAGGTCGACCACAAGCGCCACCTCGTCTACGCCACGCAGGTCAAGGGCCGCGTGCCCGCCTACTTTGGCGAGTGCCCCGGCGACATCCACACCCATGTGCTTGAACGCATGCGCCGCGTACTCGAGGAGCGCTCGGGCTATCCCTACCTCATGGACAACGCCGCGGGGAGGCTCGTCCTGGCTCGACGGGCCGCCGCAGCTGCCCGCATGGCGACACATCCCCTCGTAAACGACACATCCCCTCGTAAACCTCGGCGACGACACCTGGGCGCTCTTCCCCTGGCTCGGCAGCTACGCCTTCCTTGCGCTGGAGCGGCTGCTCAAGATCAAGTGCGCCAAGCGTCTCGGCATCAAGGGCCTCGACTCCTCGCGCCCCTACTTCCTCCAGTTTCGTATGGCGGCAGGGCCACGGGAGTTCTTCTCCACGGTGGCCGAGGAGGCGCGAGTGGACTTCGATCCCGTGGAGCTCCTCTTCCCCGGCGAGCTTCCCGTGTTCGAGAAGTACGACCAGTTCGTGCCGCCCGAGCTCGTGCGTAAGGGCTTCGCCGAGGGCGTGCTCGACGTGGCGGGCATGCGCGAGCGCGTGGCCGAATGGGAAGCGCTCGCGGGCAGCGATGTCCCAGTCTTGCCGGGACGTGGAGCCGAAGGGCCGCTCAGCCCCGACGCTATCGAGTAGCTCGGAGGGAGCTGCCCGGCACTTCGTCGCGCAGCGGCTCGCCAAGAAACTCCCTGTCATAGGGAATCTCGCCGGGCAAGGGAGCCGCCGCATTCGCCCGGGGCGCACCGGAACCCGACGTATCCGCACGCGGCCCCACGTCCGTCGTCGCCACCACGAGATAGTTGTCCTCGACGGCAAAGGGCTCGTCCTCGCACGCAAGCACCCGAACGTCGGGGAAGACCTCGCGCCACGTTGCCACCACGCTGCGCAGAAATCCTACGTCTGCCCCACCGTC
>UWSJ01000072.1 GCA_900549525.1 uncultured Coriobacteriaceae bacterium
GCTCGCATGGTGACCCCGACACCAGAGGGCGATCATCTCGGAGACCATCGCGGCCTCCTCCTCGCGCAGCCTGGCCACGGCACGCATGGCCGCCGCCTCGTTGAGAGCGCCGAGGGCGCTCGTAGGCTCGTCCAGCAGCACAAACTGCGCGTCGGAGAGGAACCCGCGCGCAAGCCCGATGCGCTGTCGCTCGCCGCCCGAAAGCGACGCACCCAGCCGACCCACGGCAACAACAGGGCCAAAGGACGAGAAGAACGCGAACGAGGCGGCAACCGCCCAACCAAACGCAACACGCCCCTCGGCAACAAGCGAGAGCGCAACGGCGAGCATCACGAGGCTGCTTGCAAGCACGAGCACGTCGGCGACCGCCTCGGTCGCGGCCTGGCGACGCTGGAGCCGCGCGTCGACCGCTCGCTGCTCGTCCGTGAGCGCGTCAAGTCTCCGCTCACGTGCCGTCGTGCCGTCATACTGGATCGTCTCGGCACGACCGCGCAGGCCGTCGAGCACGTAGGCCCCATGCGCCCCACGCCGTCGCGGCTCGCCCGGCCGGCGTTCCCGCAAAGGCGCGCGCCCACAAGCGGCAGCGCCACGCCCACGAGCGCGTACGCCGCAAGCCCCACGAGCGCAAGCTCGGCGGCCGCGCTCGCGAGGAACGCCTCCATGGCCGCCACGCACACGAAGGCGATGGCGATGGGCGAGATGGTGCGGGCGTAGAAGACCTCGAGCAGCTCGATGCCCGAGGTCACGAGCGAGACGAGGTCGCCCTTGCCACGGCCTTCGAGGTTAGCGGGGGCAAGGCGACGCAGCGCACCAAACACGAGGTTGCGGACGTGGGCAAGCAGGCGGAACGCAGTGTAGTGGTTGCAGAGCTGCTCGCCGTAGTGAAGCGGGCTCCTCGCCACGCCGCACGCCACGCACAGCACGCACGCGGCCACGACGACGAGACCCGCAGGGTGCCCGGCCGCCGCCATGAGGCCAAACGCCCCGAAGCCCGCGACGAACGACGCCGCCAGCATGCCCACGCTGCCGAGAAACATGGCGAGCACGAGCCAACCCGCGAGCGCCCGCACGAGCCGCATCATGCGCGCCATGACGGCGCGCCCTCCTCCGCCGAACTCGGTGTATTTGGACACTTTTGGGGCCTCGCGGGCGCCATTCTGTCCAATATCACCTTGCTCGACGACGGTGGCGGCGGCGAAGGTGGCGGTAGCGGCGAAGGTGGCGGCGGGGCGGGCAGAGGCGTCGGCAGCGTGGGCGCCGGACGCGAACGCCGCGAGCTCGCCCTGCTCGTGCCACATGCGCGCGTAGGGGCCGTCGGCCGCGGCCAGCGCGTCGTGCGTGCCGCGCTCCACGAGACGGCCTCCCTCCATGACGAGCGTCTCGTCGGCGTCTGCCACGGCCGCAAGCCGGCGAGCCACCACGATCACCGTATGCGCGCCCGCAAGCCCACGAATAGCCGCGCCGATGGCCTCCTCGGACTCGCTGTCCAGGTTGGACGTGGCCTCGTCAAACACGTAGATCAGCGAATCGTGGAGCAGGGCCCGCGCGACGCACACGCTGCCGAGGTAGGCCGAGGTAGGCCGTACGTCGTCCCGCCAGGATGCCCGCGAGCGTCGACTTGCCGCCGCGCGGCCGCCATGCCGTTCATGGCTGTATGGAACAGCGACCCCAGCCACCTCATGGGCAGGAAGAACTCCTGCGAGAGAAACACCACGGGAAACGCGGCCTGGAAGCTGATGGTGCCGCTCGCAAGCTGCCACACCGCGATGACATGTGCGGCACGGCCTCGGGCACGAGCGAAACCAGGCACTTATCGAACAAGAGAACCTCCGAGGAGAGGGCAGGTGTGATCCGGGAGCACGGCATCGTAAACCATGCGTGATGCGTTGCGCGCAACGCGCGGGCTGCGCACTCGGGCCGTGGACGCAAAGCCCCAAAGATAGACGAGGCTAATTCTCCGTCGGCCGCACGGCTGACCCCGTACGCTGGCGTGACGGGCACGGGCTGAAGACAATTCAGCGGCTCATGCGGAGCTCATCTTGTGACATCGTTGAAGTGTGCGCCATGCTCAGGCTTTCTACCTGCAGGTATATGAGCCGCTGCACAAGAACGAGCGATGGCATGTGACAGATTGACGCCCTGCGCTCAGCACAAGCAGCAGTTTTGTCAGCGCACGAGCAACAGCTCCGCATGAGCGGCGGTTTTGTCAGCAGGCGCGGCTGGCGCTTGGGGACAGGCACCTTGCGACACGTCGGAGGACAACAGACTGGCAGTGGCGGACTGGTGCCTGGCCCCAAGCGACATGACCCCAAGCGACAAGCGGTCCCAAGCGACATCCGATTGGGGCACAAACCGCACCCGTTGGCGTACGCGCGATTGCCGCGGCTCCCGGAGGGCAACTATACTCGAACAAGAAACATCAGCGCTGTCGTCTACCTACGCATATATCGCACGACAGAAACAGCGTCCAGAGGAGGCGCCGTGGCCTACATCACGTTCGACGACGTGGTTCGCACCTACGGCACGGGCGAAGCCGAGGTGCGCGCCCTCGACGGCGCGAGCTTCGACGTGCGCCGGGGCGAGCTTGCCGTCATCGTCGGCGCAAGCGGCGCGGGCAAGACCACGGCCCTCAACATCCTCGGGGGCATGGACACGGCCACGTCCGGACGCGTCGTGGTCGCCGGGCACGACATCACCCATGCGAGCGAGGCCGAGCTTGTGGAGTACCGCCGCTCCGACGTGGGCTTCGTGTTCCAGTTCTACAACCTCGTGCCCAACCTCACGGCGCTCGAAAACGTCGAGCTGGCCTCGCAGATCTGCCCCGGATCGCTCGACCCCGCCGAGACGCTCGCGCGCGTGGGTCTCGCCATGCGGCTGAACAACTTCCCGTCGCAACTCTCCGGCGGCGAGCAGCAGCGCGTCTCCATCGCCCGCGCCATAGCAAAGAACCCGAAGCTGCTGCTCTGCGACGAGCCCACCGGAGCCCTCGACTACCAGACGGGCAAGCAGATCCTGCAGCTGCTCCAGGACATGTGCCGCCGCGACGGCATCACCGCGGTGCTCGTGACGCACAACGCCGCCATCGCCCCCATGGCCGACCGGCTCATCCGCTTCAAGAGCGGCCGAGTCATCGAGACGTCCGTGAACGCGAGTCCCACCCCCGTCGCTGACATCGAGTGGTGACGAGATGGGCCGCCGCTCCGCCTTCGCCCTCGGGACGCTCCGCACCATCCGCGGAAGCCTCCGACGGTTCCTCTCCATCGCGGCCATCTGCCTGCTTGGCACCACCATGCTCGTGGGCCTCAAGGTAGCCTGCGACGACCTGCGCATCTCGGCCGATGCCTTCTTTGACGCCCAGAGCCTCTACGACGTGAGCGTGCAGTCGACGCTCGGCCTCACCAGCGACGACGTGACCGCGCTGGCGGCGCTCGAGGGCGTGGAGACGGCAGAGGGAAGCTGGGTCGAGACGGCCTACACCAACGTGGGCGACGCACGCAGCTCCGTTACCGTGCGCACGCTCATGGCCAGCGGCATGAACGAGCCGTACGTGGTGGAGGGACGACTGCCCCAGGCGGCAGACGAAGCGGCCGTCACGGAGGAGTACCTCGAGGAGAGCGGCAAGGCCATCGGCGACGAGACGACCTTCTCCAAGGGCGGCACAGACACGGATACGGCCGACGGCGAGCAGTTTTCGGAGGGGCCCTACACCATCGTGGGCACCGTCATCGACCCGGCGAGCGTGAGCGCCAAGCACGGCTCGTCGTCGTTTCGCTCGACGGGGCCATTGTTTACGTTCTTCGTGACGCCTGGCGCGGTGAACCCCGATGTGGCAGACACGTTCTCCGTCATTTACCTGCGCGTTATTGGCGCCAACGACCTCTCGGGGTTCTCGGACGCGTATGCCAGCGCCGTTGCCCGCGTCACGGACGAGGCGGAGGCCATCAAGGACGAGCGCGAGCGGGCACGCGGAGACGAGGTGCGCGCCAAGGCAAACGAAGCCGTCGACGAGGCGGAGGCCGAGGCAAACGCCGAGCTTGCAGATGCGGAATCGCAGCTCAGCGACGCGCAGGGGCAGATTGACGACGCGCGAACACAGATCGCCGAGGGGCGGGAGAGGCTCAAAGCAGAGCGGGCGTCCGCCACGTCGCAGCTCGACGCCGCACAGGAGGAGCTGACGCGGGCGGCGGCGAGGCTCGACCAGAGCGAGCGCGAGCTTTCCGTCAACGAAGCACAGGTCATAGCCGGTGAAGAGCAGGCGCGGCAGGCCAGCGCACGACTCGACGCCGCCCAGGCCGCGCTCGACGAGAGGCGCGCGGCCATCCAGGCGGCGCTCGAGCAGGCCGCGACGGCGGGTCAGGCGACAACGGCCCCAGGTCAGCCCACCACCGCCCGGCAGCCGCAGGCGGAGCAGGGCGCAGCCTCACCAGGCCAGCCCGTCACCTCGCCAAACCCGCAGACGGGCCAGACCGCCACCACCGCCCAGCCGCCGCAGACAGGCCAGCCCGCCACCTCGCCAAACCCGCAGACGGGCCAGGCCGCCCTCGAGCAACTCCGCGAGGCACAGGCACAGCTCGACGCCCAGCGCGCTCAGCTCGACGCAACCGTGAAGCAGCTCGCCGAAGCCCGCGCCCGCCTCGCGTCCGCGCGCTCAAAGCTCGAGCAGGGCCGCTCCGAGCTTGTCCAGGGGCAGGCCGAGCTCGACGCCCGCCGCAAGCTCGCCGAAGGTCAGCTCGCCGACGGCGCGGCCCAGCTCGACGCCGCCGAGACCGAGGCCGACGACGGCCAGGCCGCCCTCGACGCAAACCTTGCCGACTACGAACGCCAGAAGGCAGACGCCCTCGCCAAGATCGCCGACGCGCGGGCAGACGCGGCGGCGATCGAGAACCCCGTCTGGTACGTCCAGGACCGCTCCGCCATCTCCAGCTTCGCCTCCATCGACTCCGACGCAAGCTCCATCGAGGTCATCGGCACCGTCTTCCCGGCTATCTTCCTCACGGTGGCCATCCTCGTGGCGCTCACCACGGCCGCACGCATGGTGGAGGAGGAGCGCGGGCTCATCGGCCTCTACAAGGCGCTCGGCTACCGGCGACGCACCATCATGGCCAAGTACGTGGCCTATACCGCACTCGCAGCGCTGGTGGGAAGCGGTCTGGGAGCGCTCCTGGGCTTCGTTGCCCTGCCGGAGTTCCTGTTCACGGTCTTCCGCGTCATGTACACCTTGCCGCAGTTCCAGCTCAGCTTCGACCCGGCACTTTGCGCGCTCGCCGTCGGGATGTTCGTGGTGGGCATCGGCGTCGCCACGGCGCTCTCCGTGCGAGGCGAGCTTGCCGAGCAGCCCGCCTCGCTCATGCGTCCCAAGGCCCCGCACGCCGGCACCCGCATCCTGCTGGAGCGCGTCACGCCCGTATGGAGCCGCCTGTCGTTCCTCGGCAAGGTATGCGCCCGCAACCTCTTCCGCTACAAGCGCCGCCTCGCGATGACGGTCTTCGGCGTGGCGGGCTGCTGCGCGCTCATGATCAGCGGCTTCGCCATCGCCGACACGGTGCTCGCCCTCTCCCCCAACCAGTACGGCGACGCGGGACGCGCGGGCGTGTACGAGTACGATCTCATGGCCGTGAGCCAGCCCGGCGACCTCGGGCACGTGACCGACACGCTCGCGAGCTCGGACGAGGTGGCGGACTTCGTGCCCGTTCGCACGGAGAGCGTCACGGTCGAGCACGACGGCCTCAAGGAGACCGTGCAGCTCATGGTGGTGCCTGACGGCCACAGCCTCGACGGCTACGTCGACCTGCGCACGCAGGACGGGCAGCACCTCTCGCTCGCGGAGGCCACGGGCTCGGGCGACAATGCGACAGACGTGGCGCCCTCGGCCCTCGTCACCAAGAACGCCAGCGTGGTGCTGGGCTTCTCCGCGGGTGACGACGTCACCGTCCAGGACGCGACCCTCAACCAGACAGACGTCCGCGTTGCCAGCGTCGTCATGAACTACCTCGGCAACGTCGTCTACATGACGCAGGATGCCTACGAGACCGCCTTCGGGGTCGCACTCGAGCCCAACGCCGCCCTCGCCCACCTCAACGGCAGCGCGGACGAACAGATCAGCTTCGCCCACAAGCTCGCCGAGGATCCCGCCCTGCTCCAGGTCACGAGCGTCGAGGAAGGCGTCCGGGACTTCTCGGCCAACTTCATGCTCATCAACTACGTGGTTGCCCTCATCACGACCCTGGCCGCGGGGCTGTCGTTTGTGGTGCTGTTCACGCTCTCAACCACCAACATCTCCGAGCGCGAGCGCGAACTGGCGACCCTCAAGGTCCTTGGTTTCCGCAGACACGAGATCCGCACCTACGTCAACCGGGAGCTGCTCATACTCGCCGGCATGGGCACGGTCTGCGGCATCCCGCTCGGCACGGCCATGGCCCATGCGCTCACCTACGTGCTCAACATGCCGTCGATGTACTTCGCCGTGGAAATTGCCCCCATGAGCTACGTGTGGAGCTGCGGGCTGTCGATGCTCTTTGCCGTCGTGACCTGCGCCATCACCAACCGCTCGCTCGAGCAGGTGGACATGGTGGGTGCCCTCAAGAGCGCGGAGTAGGGCGGCACGGCGGCCGCCCACCGCTTGGCCCTACCGCAGAGGGACGATCTCGCGCCAGCAGCCGTCGGGGTCCTCGACGAAGTAGATGCCCATGGACTCGTTGACGTAGCAGACGCAGCCCATCTCCTCGTGGAGCTTGCGGGCGGCCTCCATGTCGTCCACGGCAAACGCCAGGTGCGTATCATCGCCACCGTTGTTGTAGGGCTCAGTGCGGCCCTTGTTCCAGGTGAGCTCCAGCTCGAAGTCGCTCTCGTCGTTGCCCATGAAGATGATCTCCCACGAGCCGTCCTCGGGGCCCTTGCGGCGCTTCACGTGAAGGCCGAACGCCTTCTCGTAGAACGCGATGGACTTGTCGCGGTCGAGCACGTGGATGCAGTCGTGAACCATCTTTGCGCGCATGGCGTCTCCTTTGCCTTGGGTGCGGACGTCTGGATGGTAGGGCGCATCGACGCCGGGCACAACACCGCCGTTGCCGCGGTAGGGCATCGACGGGGCCCGCTGACATGTGAAGGCCCATCGATTGACGAAAAGGCGACGAACTGTATGGATTTGTCTGCGGTCGGGTTCGACCATCGCGCAAGATTAGTCATGATTATGCTGTTTAGATAATCTATGATCCTGTCCTCGCCACCGAAGTGGCCTCCTCACGGCGTGCATCCATACAATTCGTGGTCAATTCGTCACACGCGTGACTTTTCGTTGCCGCACCGCCGGAAGTGAGACGCAAACGAAGCGAAGCCCCTCGCTGTTTCCCCGGCTACAATAGGGACTCGAACCAAGCGAGGAGAACCTGCACATGAGAAACCCGCTGATGCGAGCCAACAACACCCGGCAACCCAACGACGCCCAAGAGGCTCCCCAAGGTCGACAAGCCGGCAGGCGCGTTCGCGTCGAGCAGCCCGGCGGGCGTCGGGGCAAGCGCCTGGGCAGACACGGGGCGGCCGACCCCAAGAAGCCGCGCCGTCCCAGCCGCGTCGCCGCACTCGTGGGCGGCTGGTGGAACCGGCTCATCACGGCGGTCTACTCCGGGTCGCTCTCCAGCCAGACCGAGCAATACGCCGCCCACAACACCACGCGCGACTACATCTGGAACTCCGTGGGCCTCGGTGCCTGGGGCGTGGTCTTCCCCATCCTCTCCATCGTCACCACGCAGCTCGTCGACGTCGACGCGGCCGGCCGCTTCTCAATGGCCTTCGTGACGGGCATGCTGCTTCTGTTCATCGGCAACTACGGCGTGCGCACCTTCCAAGTGTCCGACCTCTCTGAGGCGCACTCGTTCAAGGACTACCAGGTCAACCGCATCATCACGTGCGTCATCATGATGTTCGTGGGCGTGCTGTACTGTCAGTTCCGCGACTACGACGGACAGATGTTCACGCTCTGCATGGGCATGTTCGGCTTCCGCTTCGTCGATGGCTTGGCCGACGTCTACGAGGGACGCCTCCAGCAGGTCGACAAGCTCTACCTTGCCGGCATCTCGCAGGCGCTGCGCTCGGGCGTGGCCATCGTGGCCTATACCGTGCTGCTGCTCATCACGCGAGACATCGGCGTGGCGGGCGTGGCGATGGCGGTCGCGGCCGTGGCGTCGTTCGTGCTGCTCACGTTGCCGCTCACCATCTTCGAGACGCCCAAGAGCGCCAAGTTCAGCGCAGCCGGGGTCAAAGACCTCTTCGTGCAGTGCTTCCCGCTGTTCGTGGCGCTGTTCCTCTACAACCTCATCGACAACATGCCCAAGTTCTCGATGGAGGGCGTGCTCCCCTACGCCGACCAGCTCTACTTCAACGCGCTGTTCTCGCCCGCGCACATCATCATCATGGCCATCGGGTTCCTCTACAAACCGCAGCTCACGCGCCTTGCCGAAATCTGGGCCGACCGCGAGCGTCGCGGCCGCTTCGACCTCATCGTGCTCGCCGTGCTCGCCATCATCGTGGCACTCACGCTGGGCGTGGCGGGCTTCATGGGCACCATCGGCATCCCCATCATGAGCTTCCTCTACGGCGTCGACTTCGAGCAGTTCCGCGGACTCTGCTACGTCATGGTCGCCACGGGCGGGGTCTGCGCGGCCATCGACTTCCTGTACCAGATCATCACGGTGCTGCGTCGCCAGAAGGCCGTCACCCGAGTCTACCTGCTCACGCTGGGCTTCTCGCTCTTCGTGCCGCCCCTGCTCATCGGCTTCACGGGTCTGCCGGGCGCCGTTCTGGGCTACCTCATCGTGATGTGCATCCTGCTCGTGCTGCTCGTGACCGAGTACCTCTCCATCCACGCCGAGCTCTCGGAGACCCTGCGCAGCTACCGCAAGCGCGCCGTCAAGGACGAGTAGCGGCGCCAACGACGGAGGCGGACGAGGGCGGGGCCGCGCGAGCCATAACCTGCGAGACGAGGCGCACCGTGCGAGATCTGAGTGCGCCACACGCGGCATGAGCTCATTCGAGTGAGATTTGAGTGCGTCAAACAGGATTTGAATGCACCTGCATGAAGGCCTTCGGAGGGCACCGTGCGGGCACCGCGTACGAAATACGCCCTCCCACTGCCCCAGATAAGGGGCAATGTACGAACGAGCGCGCGGCCAGCCCCTCGGCTTCGTACAAAGCCGCCAATCAGGGGCAGTTGGGGGCCGTTCTCCACCCATCGGTCGTACATTCGACAAGTTCCGGGGCATCGAGACCCCATCTGAGCGACGCGGCAGCG
>UWSJ01000073.1 GCA_900549525.1 uncultured Coriobacteriaceae bacterium
GAGCTGCGGCGGCGGTGATGACAGATCGCGGCCTCGTGCGGAGTTCCTCTCGCCCGCCCTCTGCGCGCGAGAGGTGCGGAAGGCCGTGTACCTCGAGATATGCGCAGACGGGTGCACGCCGCCGTCTCGTCTGCTGATAATACGATGGTTTGTGCTCAGCACGAGGTAGCGTTCTGTCAGCTTGTCTCGGATTGCTCCGCATGAACTCGAGTTTTGTCAACCGGCGCTGCCTCAAGCCATCTGTTGCGGCCCATGCCCGCCATGCGGACAGCTCCCCAGCCGTCGGAGGCTGCCCGCCGCCGCCCGCACGGCACGTGGCACCGTTTGCCGAAGGGTTTAAGGTGCGTCCGAGCAAGGCGCCCCCGACCACCTCGTGTGTCAGATTCCTGTTGGCTCGCTGTCAGAGTTTGTCAGACCGCCTTTCTGTACCGTTGCGCAAAACGGGTCGCGAGGATAGGCGGTGCGGATGGAGCTTGTGATCAGCCATGAGTCGGCGCTTGAGTTGTTCGAACGCCGCCGGTTCGAGCGGCTCGGTGACGAGCGCATCCCCTATCTTCCTTCGCGGGGCTTGGGGGCGACGGAGATTCAAGAGGCGTTGGCGGGGAGTAGGTCGCCGAGGTCGGAGGAAATCGCCCGCGTCCTACGTCTCACGGGTCTGAGCCTGCCGCTGCACGTCTCCGTGGCACGCGCCGCCGAGCGGTTTACGGGACGGGGGATTACCTGCCATGTGTGGCGTGCCCCCGTTTCCGAGGGGGCGCTCATGCGGGTGGCGCCCGGCGTGCTCGCCTTCACGCCTCCGTGGGCGCTTGCCCAGATTGCGCAGGATGCGGACGTCGTGACCCTAGCTCTCGAGGTGTGCCTGGTGTGTGGGACGTTTGCCCGCCGCAACGCGCGTGACGTGAGGCCTGACGATGATGGCGAAAGGTCGCTTTTGTGTAACCTGCCCCGTGTTTGTCGGGTCGAGGAGATTGTGGAGCTGGCCGAGCGGCTGATGGCGGCTCGCATCCGTGGGGGTCGTCGACTGGCGGAGGCGGCCGCATGTGCGCTCGACGGCTCAAACTCTCCGGCGGAGTCTCGCGTGGCGATGCTGCTGTCCGCGTCGCGCAGACGGGGAGGGTTTGGGCTGCGGGGCTTGCGGCTCAATGAGCCCGTTGAGCTGGACGAGACGGGGGCGAGCCTGCTTGGCAGGCGGACGATGCGGCCCGACATCCTGCTGCCTTCGGGCGATGCGTGCGAGTTCGACAGCAAGACCTGGCACGCGACGGAGGACGCTCACGAGCGAGATGCGCTACGGCGCGAGGCCCTGAGCGCTTCGGGTTACGTTCCGCATACGATAACGTCGGGGCAAGTCCGCGACCTACGGCTTCTCTCGGCACTTGCGGCACAGCTCGCGAAGAGGCAAGGGATGCGCTGCCGGCCGCCCTCCGAGCGCATGCTCGAGGCGCGGGCGATGCTCCATCGGGCGCTGTTTCCGTTTGGGTCGTTGCCGTTGTTCGGGGGACATGCTAGGTGGTGACCGGTGTACGGGTCATGCTGTCGTTGTGCTGACAGTTCGCAACTTCGTGCGAGGCCGCGGCGGCGGTGTTGACAGATTGCGGCCTTGTGCGGAGCTCCTCTCGGCTGTTGTTTCGGCGCGAGAAGTTCGATAAGCCGTCTACCTGCAGGTATCCTGAATCTGATGGGGCCTGCTGCTAGGCATCCCGACAAATTGGAGGCTCGTGCTCAGCACGGGCGGCACTTTTGTCGTTGTTCCGGCAACAGCTCCGCATGAACCCCGTTTTTGTCAGAAGGTCGCGCCCCGGGGGGTCTCTGCGACACCCGATCGTCTCTGCGATGCCCTGCGATCGCGGACGCTGGTGTGCGCAATGCAGCCGACACGAGATGCGAGCCATGCGTGCGGCAAAGCGTGATCCTGGCAACAGCACGAGAAAGTTTGCACTGGCATACTCTGCATGAGGACCCGCGCGGCAGGGCGTGCGAATGCCGCCGTGCGCCCTCGATACGGCAACTAAAACAGGGGGAGTAGGTGCAGGCACATGACGACACAGCGCCTTGAGGGCGCGCGTCTCCGCGACGCGGCCGACCCCTACGCCGACCTCGCCGACGTCGACATCTTCCGCGGCGTGCCTGCCGCGCTTTTGCCCCGGCCAGGTCTTTGGCGAGGCCATCGCGCTCACGAGCGGACGCTGCACGGTGGGGATTCGCGCCACGGTCGACACCGAAGTCGTGGTCGTGCAGGCGGCGCCGCTCTTTGCCGGGCACATGGGGTCGGCCGCCGCGCCGTACGTGACCCACCTGCTCGCCAACATCCTGCGCGACATGGCCGAGAAGCTCGTGACGCTCAACTTCAAGCTGCGCATCATGCGCGAGCCGCGCCTGCGTAATCGCATCGGCCTCTATCTCGGAGGCATCTGCCCAGGCAAGGGGCGCCTACCTGCAGATCGAGGCGGACGAGCACGTCTCGAAGGTGGGCGTCATCACGCGCGTGGAGGCGTTCCTGAACTCCCTTGACCACTGGGACGGGGGAGTCACCACTAAGGAGTACCTCACGTTCACGATGCTGCTGAGGCAGGCGCTCGTCGCCTCCGAAGAGGTACCGGGTGCCCAGGTGCTCCTGCCGCGCACGACCGGTGCCGAGGCGGACGACCAGTACGCGCGCGTGATCGCCGGTATCCTCGCCACGCGAGGCGCCCGCGCGCACGTCGTCGCCCCCAAGCTCGAGACGCTCGCCTGGGAATGCGACGATGTGGACGGCCTGTTTGATGCCGTGCTCGCCGGTGACGCGGAGCAGGCGCGGGCGGGGGAGGCCGGTGGCCCCAAGGCCCTCGGCGTCGTGGGTGAGTGGGAGCTTGTGGCCTCGGATGCGCTCACGGGTGGGATCTTCCCGCGTCTCGTGGTCGAGGGCATGCGTATCAGGCAGGCGCCGGTGGCCGAGTACCTGTGGTTTCTCTGGAACGATGACCTCGCGAGCGAGCGCAACGAGCTGGAGCGTCGTGGGGCCGAGGAAGGCTCCGAGACGCTGGCGCCTCAGGAGATCGAAAGGCGTCAGGCGCTGCTCGACCGTCTCTCTCGCCGCATGGGGGAGGTTTCCCGTGTGCTTGGCGATGCCTCGCCCTTCAGCCCCGACCTGCCCGCGCTCGCGGCCGAAGCCGACGACGGCATCGGTCGCTTTGCCGGGGGCGGGGGCCGTTGCCGCTACGCCAAGGCATGCGAGCTCGCCCGGACGATGGACGGGGTGGTTACGGTATCGTCGACGTACGAGAACACCGGCACGGTCTTGCAACTGCTTCCCGGGCGCGTGACCAACGTTGACGCGGGGGTCGCTGGCTCGGACGCCACGCCCGGGGTGCCCGTTGCGTCCGGCGCGCCCGCTGCACCCATGCTCGCGCTCACCTTCGACGGCTCGCCCGGACAGGCTGCCTGGGAGCGGCTGCGCTCGTTTCTGTACTATCTGTAAGGAGGCGTTATGGAGTTGCGTAATCTCCCCGAGGACGTTCCTGCGCCGCTCGCGGGCCTCGTCACCTGCCGTCCTGGACAGGTCTCGAGCATGTCGCTCGTGCGCGGGGGCCTTGAGTCCGGGCTTTCGGCGACGCTCTTTGCCTTCGCGGCTGGCGAGTCGGTGAGCGAGGAGCGCTACGGGGGCGACACGCTCTACCTGTGCGTTGAGGGCCGCATGGCGCTCACACGCCCCGATGGCTGGCGCGCCGAGCTCTCCTGCGGTGACGTCCTGCGCGTACCTGCGAATGCGGAGCACGCCGTCGAGGGCGTGGACGGACCGTTCAAGATGCTGCAGGTCACGGTACCTACGGACGATTAGACCCATGCGGGGGCCGTCAGTCGGCGTTGCGCCGTGCTGCCGTCCCGCCAGATGAAAGGAACTGCTATGAACGAGCTCATCAAGAACGTCGAGAAGGAGCGGGTCTTCGCCCCGAAGGGTCTCGTGGAAGTGGAGGGCGGCCGCGTGAACAGCCTCACGCTCGCCCAGACTCCGGGCTGCAAAGTCACGCTCTTTGCCATTGACGAGGGCGAGGGGATGTCGAGCCACTCGGCGCCCGGTGACGCCATGGTCTTCGTGCAGGAGGGTACGGCCCAGATCACCATCAACGGCGAGCCACACGAGGTCAAGGGTGGCGAGGCCATCGTCATCCCGGCGGGCGCCCCGCACGCGGTCAAGGCCGTGACCGCCTTCAAGATGCTGCTCACGGTGGTGCTGCCCGGATAGCGTGCCCGCGGCGCGTCGGACGTGGGCTGCCGCAAGGGTGTGTCGTCCGGGGCTGCGCTCGCCCGCCTGGCCCCCACCCGCATCGCCGCACGGAACGCTGCCGTGGGGCCGCCGCGTCCGTCCCCGCCCATCCGCCGCCTGCGCGCTGTTGCGGACTCACTTGCACCGCCGTCTGCCGTTGCCGCACATCTCGGTGTTTGTACGATTCCGCTGTTCCGCGTCGGAATTCGGGTGCCTCGCTGCCCCGGATCCGGCCCAATGTACGATTGCCCACGTCACCGCTGGGCCTGCGGGCGCCCCCAAGGCGTCCCAGGGCCCTCCGCATCGTGCAATCTCCGGGATCCGGGGCATCGGCGGCGCCTCCCGACATCCCCCCGTGCCGCCCCGTCGTACAATCCCCCGAATCCGGGGCATCGGCGGCGCCCCTGGCCGACGCAAGCGGCACGGGCCCGCCGCAGCGCTCCCGCCTGCGGGCCCGCCGCAACGTTCCCGCCTGCAGCCCGCTCAATCTCTATACTCAGGGGAGGGAGAAGGAACGGCCTGCGTGACGAGCAGGCCGCGCTCTGGTTGGAGGCGCATGGACAGCGCGGAAAAAGACGACAAGAACGGCGTCTCCGGCATGGGCGCTCGTGAGGGCACCCGCTCCGTGGTCGCTCGCTCCAAGGCCGCCGGAACTCTCGCCGCTCCTCCCGAGCGCGTTGCCGACGGCCCCGCCAAGAGCGAGTCCATCCCCGACGTGGTCATCATCACGGGCATGAGCGGCGCCGGGCGCACCGAGGCCATGCACACCTTCGAGGACCTCGGCTACTACGTCATCGACAACCTGCCACCGCGCCTTTTGCTCACGCTCGCGCAGGTGGTGGGCATCAACTCGGGCGTGGGCCGCCACCTCGCCATCGTGTGCGACCTGCGCAGCCAGGGGCTCTTCGACGAGCTCACCGACGCCCTCGACGCCCTGGCCGACCACGACATCTCCGCCAAGGTGCTCTACCTCGACGCCTCCGACGAGACGCTCCGTCGCCGCTACAGCTCGGTGCGCCGTCGCCATCCCATCGCACGCGAGGGGGAGACCAACGCCGAGGCCATCCGACGCGAGCGCCTCGAGCTCGCAGACGTGCGCTCCCGCGCCGACTACGTCATCGACACCACCGGCTGGCGTCCCATCCAGCTGCGCCGCCGCATCCAGACCCTCTTCTCCGAGCTCGCCGACCAGCAGCTGCTCGACGTGCACGTCTTCTCGTTCGGCTTCAAGTACGGCATGCCGGTCGAGGCGGACCTCGTCATGGACGTGCGCTTCCTCCCCAACCCCTACTACGACCCGGAGATGCGCACCCTCACGGGCATGGACGAGAAGGTCTCGAGCTTCGTGCTGGGGCGTCCCGAGACCAAGCACTTCCTTAAGGCCTGGTATGACCTGCTCGACGCCGTCATGCCCGGTTACGTTGCCGAGGGCAAGAGCCAGCTCTCCATCGCCATCGGCTGCACCGGCGGCCAGCACCGCTCGGTGACGCTCGCCAATTCCACGGCAGGCTACCTGGCGGCGCAGGGCTACCGCGTCGACGTGGCCCACCGCGACCTGCCGCGCGCCGAGAGGCACTAGCGTGTCGTTCACGGCCGAGGTGAAAGACGAGCTCTCGCGCGTGGAGGGCTCCTGCCCGGAGTGCGACGTGGCCGAGCTCGCGGCGCTCGTGCGCGTCTGCGGGGCCCTGTCGTTTCGCGGGTCGGGCAACTACGCCATCCGCGTCTCCACCGAGACGGGTGCCGTTGCGCGGACGGTGATCCGCCTGGCGCACGCGGTCTTCGACCTCGACACCTCGCTCACGGTGCGGCGCTCCAACCTCCACAAGACGCGCAACTACCTCATCGAGATCCCCGAGCAGGCGGGTCTGGAGAAGGCGCTCATACGAATGGGCGTCCTCGTGCTGGGGCAGGGGCTGGCCTCGGGGGTCGCGGCCCGCGTGGTTGCGCGTCCCTGCTGCCGGGCGGCCTACCTGCGCGGGGCTTTCATGGCCGGTGGCTTCATCGCCGACCCGCGCGGCGACTTCCACCTCGAGATTGCCGTGACGGGCGAGGAGTTTGCCGACGACCTCGTGGAGCTGCTCGACGACGAGGGCGTGACGGCGCGCGTGAACCGCCGACGCGGCGCCTTCGCGATCTACCTCAAGAGCTTCGACGACATCGCGCGCTTCCTCGGCATCATCGGCGCGAGGAGAACGGCGCTCGCCGTCGAGAACGTGCGGGCCATGAAGTCGGTGAAAAACGACGTCAACCGACGGGTCAACGCCGAGATAGCCAACCAGGCGCGTTCGACCGGGGCCGCGGCCGATCAGCTGACCCTCATCGACCGCGTGGAGGACGAGGTGGGGCTCGAGAACCTGCCGCCCGCGCTCGCGAGCTTCTGCGTCGCTCGCCGCTCCCACCCCGACCTGTCGCTGCGCGACCTCGGTGCCGCCATGACGCCGCCCCTGTCCAAGAGCGCCCTCTACCACCGCGTGCTGCGGCTGGAGCAACTCTTGAAGTAGTAAGACCATAGCGGGGTCGCGCCGTCCGTCGGACGGCAGCTTGCGACGAGCGGGCGGCGCCGGGCACCGAGCGGCGAGCGGGCGGAGCCGGGTGGCGAACGTGTCCACCAAGTCGTGGCCAACCTCGCCCGCCTGACCAGAAAACGGTGGACAACTCGCAGCGTACGGGGCATGTATTACCGGCAAATTACATGACGAGTGATTGGAACGGCGCAAGAAGCGGTACTATATCCAACGGTGTTTCCAAGTTGGGGCCCGAGCGGCGCAAGGGGTGCCGGGAGGGCCTTCGAAAGGAGAAAGCATGGCAGTCAAGGTTGCTATCAACGGCTTTGGTCGCATCGGCCGTCTGGCGTTCCGTCAGATGTTCGGTCACGAGGGCTCCGAGATCGTCGCCATCAACGACCTCACCTCGCCCGAGATGCTCGCCTACCTTCTGAAGTATGACTCCACGCAGGGCAACTACGCTCGCGACCACGAGGTCACCTTCGGCGAGGACTCCATTACCGTCGACGGCCACAAGATCACCATCTACAAGGAGCCGGACGCCAACAACCTCCCCTGGGGCAAGCTTGGCGTTGACGTCGTCCTCGAGTGCACCGGCTTCTACACCTCCAAGGACAAGGCCCAGGCTCACATCAACGCTGGCGCCAAGAAGGTCGTCATCTCCGCGCCTGCCGGCAAGGACCTCCCGACGATCGTCTACAACGTCAACCACGAGACGCTGACGGCCGACGACAACATCATCTCCGCCGCTTCCTGCACCACCAACTGCCTCGCCCCGATGGCCAAGGGTCTGAACGACTTCGCCCCCATCGTGTCCGGCATCATGACCACCATCCACGCCTTCACCGGCGACCAGATGGTGCTCGACGGCCCGCAGCGCAAGGGCAACTTCCGTCGCTCCCGCGCCGCTTCCGAGAACATCGTCCCGAACTCCACGGGTGCCGCCAAGGCCATCGGCCTGGTTCTCCCCGAGCTCAACGGCAAGCTCATCGGTGCTGCCCAGCGCGTCCCGACGCCGACCGGCTCCCTCACCAACCTCTATGCCGTCGTTGACAAGGTCGTCACGGTTGACGAGGTCAACGCTGCTATGAAGGCCTACGCCGAGACCATCCCCGAGACCTTCGGCTACAACGAGGATCAGATCGTGTCCCGCGACATCGTCGGCGAGACCCACGGCTCCATCTTCGACGCCACCCAGACCATGGCCAACGAGCTCGGTAACGGCCAGACGCTCGTCCAGGTCACCTCTTGGTACGACAACGAGAACTCCTACACCTCCCAGATGGTCCGCACCATCAAGTACTTCGAGAAGTTCGTCGCCTAAGCTTCGCGCAAGCAAGTGTCTGGCATGAACCTCACGTAGTGAGTTCGGGGCGCGGTTCGCAGCTATTTCGCCGCGGCCGCGCCCCTTTTGTTTGGGGCGGGGGAGACGTGAAGCCTTGCCCGCCCAGGAGAGAAAGGACCTCACATGGCCTTTACCAAGAAGACCGTTCGTGACATCGACGTCGACGGCAAGCGCGTCCTGTGCCGCGTCGACTTCAACGTGCCCATCAAGGACGGCGTCGTGGGTGACACCACCCGCATCAAGGCGGCCCTCCCCACGATCAAGTACCTCGTGGAGCACAACGCCCGCGTCATCCTCATGAGCCACCTTGGTCGCCCCAAGGGCGACGGCCCCGAGCCCGAGCTCTCGCTCAAGCCGGTTGCCGAGAAGCTCGCCGAGATGAGCGGCCTGCCCGTGCAGTTCGTCGCCGACACCTACGGTGACGAGGCCAAGGCTGCCGTCGACGCCCTCCAGCCGGGCCACATCCTCGTGCTCGAGAACGTCCGCTTCGACAAGCGCGAGAAGAAGAACGATCCCGAGATCGCCAAGCGTCTTGCCTCCTACGGCGACGTCTTCGTGCTCGACGCCTTCGGCACCGCGCACCGTGCCCAGGGCTCCGTGGTGGGCCCGGCCGCGCACATCCCGGCCGTCGCGGGCTTCCTGCTCGAGAAGGAGGTCGACACCCTTACGTCGATCTTCGCCGACCCAGCGCGTCCCTTCGTCGCCATCGTGGGCGGCTCCAAGGTGTCCTCCAAGATCGGCGTGCTCGATCACCTCATCGATTCTGCCGACACGCTGATCATCGGCGGTGGCATGGCCTACACCTTCTTCCTCGCCAAGGGCTACACCGTCGGCACCTCCCTCAAGGAGGAGGACTGGGTCGACCGCGCCAAGGAGATGCTCGAGAAGGCCGAGAAGAAGGGCGT
>UWSJ01000074.1 GCA_900549525.1 uncultured Coriobacteriaceae bacterium
AACGTCCCGGGCGAGAACCTCCCCGGCGTCTTCTGCGCCAACGAGTACCTCACCCGCGTGAACCTCATGAAGGCCGAGAACTTCCCCAAGTACGACACGCCCACCAAGCATGGCAAGCACGTCGTCGTGTTCGGTGGCGGCAACGTGGCCATGGACGCCGCCCGTACCGCGCTGCGTCTGGGTGCCGAGAAGGTCACCCTCGCCTACCGTCGTACCGAGGACGAGATGCCCGCCCGTCGCGCCGAGCTGCACCACGCCAAGCAGGAGGGCGTCGAGGTTCTGCCGCTCGTGTCGCCGGTTGAGTTCATCGCCGACGAGAACGGCTTCGTGAGCGAGGTGCGCCTGCAGAAGATGGAGCTCGGCGAGCCCGACGCGAGCGGTCGTCGTCGTCCGCACGCCGTGGCCAACTCCGAGTTCAACATCCCCTGCGACGTCGCCGTCACCGCCATCGGCACCTTCGCGAACCCGTTCCCGAAGCTCGCCGCCGACGTTGAGCTCAACAAGTGGGGCTACATCGAGGCCGACGAGAACGGCCGTACGTCCAACCCGAAGGTCTGGGCCGGCGGCGACATCGTCACCGGTGCCGCTACGGTCATCCTCGCCATGGGTGCCGGCAAGAAGGCCGCGCACTCCATGATGGAGGTTCTGGGCGACAGCGCTCCTGCTGCTGACGCCGAGAAGGCCGAGGCCACGGAGGCGTAGGCTTCTTTCGCACGCTTTGCACAGGCCCCGGGGTTGCAGCCACGTGCTGCGCCCCGGGGCTCTTCTTTTCTCGTGCCTTGTCCGCGCTCGCACGCGCGGAGGACTGGTGCCTGTCCCCGGGCGACATGCCGCACATGCCGCCGTTTGTACGGTCGGGGTCTTTGCGCACGCCCCCATATCAACCGCAGGCATGAAAAAGCCCCTCGTAAATGCACGAGGGGCATGTCACATCCGCTTCTGAGAAGCCTCTCGAACCTGCGCAACCGTACAATCGGCGCGATCCGGGGCATCGGACGCCCGCAGAACCTGCACGGTGCCCCGCATTCGTGCAATCGGCGCGATCCGGGGCACCGGCCAAATCGCAGGGCACGAAACGCCAAAAGCTACAGGCTCGGCCTGATAAAGCGGTCGAAGAGCTCGACGAACGCCCCGTCTCCCGCCTGCGTGTCGAGCACCACGTCGCAGCAGGGACGCACGTCGTCGGTCACGTTGGCGACGCCCACGCCCAGGCCGGCGGCCTTGATCATCGCCAGGTCGTTTGCCGAGTCCCCTACGCCGATCGTCTCGGAAACGGGAATGTCCAGCAGCTTGGCAAGCCGCTTGAGGCCTACGCCCTTGTCGATGCCCTTCTCGACAAACTCGACGTAGCGACCGGAGGAGTACGTGACGTCGATGCCCTTCTGCGCCAGCTCCGGGCGCAGACGCTCGCCAATCTCGTGAAGCATCGCGAAGTCCGAGCTGGCATAGATCGTCTTGACCACCTCGGAATCGCCGATATACGACCTCACGTCGGGGTGGCCGTCGCTCGAGACGAACTCGACGCCCGGGACGCTCGACGCATAGGCGTACTCGCTGTCATCGGCATCGACGACGATCGTGCGCCCCTCGCCACTGTAAATGTGCTGGCAAATCCCCATCTCGAGGCCCTGGCGATAGAGCTCGTCGGCAACATCGTGGTCGATGTGGCTCGTGAAGAGCGGCTTGGGGTCGCCGTAGCGGTTGATGAAGCCGCCGTTGAACGAAATCACGTACGTGCCCTCCATGAGGGGCTGGTCGACAGTGGCAAAGTTGCCCATGATGGACGGGTAGGGACGGCCCGAGGAGGGCACAAAGAGCACGCCCGCCTCGCGCATGAGCCGCAGCGCCTCGATGTTCGCCGCAGGAACGCTGTGGTGCGCGCCGAGAAACGTCTCGTCCATGTCGGATGCAACGAGCTTGTACATGAGTCGCCTTTCCATGCAGTCGTCTGAAACTCCCCACACCCTCCCATCATACGAGCATCGGATGCGCGGATCGAAGATGACAGTACCGTCACGCTTCTGTCAGGCTGAAGCAAGACTGAGAACCGACTATGGTTGACGGGGCTTGTCGCAGACTCGGACGACAGGCCCCTCAACGAAGGGGCACACATGGACATCCTCCGCGCAGAGCATCTCACCAAGGTCTACGGTACCGGGGAGCAGGCCGTCCGTGCCCTCGACGATGTGTCGCTCTCCATCGAGGCTGGCGAGTTCGTAGCCATCATCGGCAGCTCGGGCTCGGGCAAGTCAACCCTCATGCACCTGCTAGGAGGCGTGGATCGGCCCACGTCGGGAACGGTCTTCCTCAACGGCGAGGACATCTTCTCGCGCAGCGACGAGCAGCTCGCCGTGTTCCGCAGGCGCGAGGTAGGGCTCGTCTACCAGTTCTACAACCTCATCCCCGTGCTTGACGTGGTGGAGAACATGACGCTGCCCGTCCTGCTCGACGGACGCAAGGTGAACCAGAAGCGGCTCGACATGCTCGTTGACGCCCTGTCGCTGCGCGGGCGCGAGCACCACCTGCCCAACCAGCTCTCGGGCGGCCAGCAGCAGCGCGTCGCCATCGGTCGCGCCCTCATGAACGCGCCCGCCATCGTGCTCGCCGACGAGCCCACCGGTAACCTCGACTCCCGGAACTCGGCCGAGATCATGACCCTCCTGCGCGCAAGCAACCGGCAGCTGGGACAGACCCTCGTGGTGATCACGCACGACGAGGACATCGCGCTAACGGCCGACCGCGTCATCGCCATCGAGGACGGGCGCATCGCGAGTGACGAGCGACGGGGCGGCAAGCGCTTCGCGGGCGTGGCGGCCACGGCACCCGCAGGGCACGAGCGCACAGCGGAGGGGCCACGCGCCGGGAGCGAGCTGGGCGCACAGCTTCGCGCTCGCGGAATCGAGGCCTAGCCATGGGCATCCTCACGCGATTCACGCTGCGCTCGCTTGCGCGCAACCGGGCGCGCACGGCTGCGACGGTGCTGGGCATCGCGCTCTCGTGTGCCCTCGTCACGGCCATCTTCACCACGGTCACCTCCATCGGCGGCGGCCTGTTGCAGCGCACCATGGAGCTCGACGGCTCCTGGCAGCTCACGAGCCCCCGCGTAAGCGACCACAAGCTCTCCGAGCTCCGCGCGGACGACCACGTGACCTCCCTCGCCGCAGGCCGCGAGCTGGGGAGCGCCCTGCTCTCATACACCCAGGCAGAGACGGCCGGGCGGCTCCTCACCGTGAAGTCCCTCCCCGTGATGGAGAAGGGCGCGGGCACGGGGCCCACCGGCGTCGCCACAGGCACGTACGGCACGAGCGACGTAGGCTTGGCACAGGCACCCGCGCTCACGAGTGGCAGGCTTCCGGATCGCGCCAACGAGATCATGCTGCCATCGACCTTCGAGGGCCTTACGCCCGACGGCACGGCCATCAAGGCCAACGGCGCGCTGGAGCTTGGCTCCACCGTCACCCTCGAGCTGGGCGAGCGCACCTTCACGGCAAGCGAGACAGGCGAGCAGTCCACGCTCTCCTCGGCAGATGGCTATGCCACAGCCCGGGACGGCTGGGTCGAGGGATCCGAGGAGCTCACCGACGTTCGCGCACGGACGTTCACGGTGGTGGGCTTCTGCTCACCGAGCTACTCCGTGTTCAGCGGCTCCTTCGCCGGAAGCGCGACGGGCTCGGTCGCCATCGTGGGACCGGTGTCCGAAGACGGGGACAGCACGACGGACGCCGCTGGCAATGACCTCTCGCACGACGGCTTCGCCATCCCCTACCTCTCCACAGACTTCCGCCGCTACAACGACCTGGAGACGTGGGCGACGGCGCTCCTTTCGACCTCCACGGACTACGCCACCGTCAAAGGCAGCGTCAACGGGCAGCCAACAGCCTCGAGCCCCGACTCCGGCGGCTACGTGCTGCACATGGATCTTCTCCGCTACCAGGGCCTCACCGAGAACCGCGCCATCTGGAGCACGCTCTGGCAACTCGCCGGCATTCTCGTGGCCGTGGTGATGGTGGCGTCCGTCTCGCTTATCTACACGAGCTTCGCCATCTCCGTGACCGAGCGCATGCGGCAGTTTGGCCTGCTCTCCGGCATCGGCGCGAGCAAGCGGCAGCTCCGGCGCACCGTCGTGGCCGAGGCGCTTGCGCTGGGCGTCGTGGGCATCCCGCTGGGCATCGCGCTCGGCATCGCCGGAACCGCGGCCACGCTGGGCATCACCCAGAGCGGGTTTGCGGCCATCCTTGGCACCGGGACTACCATGGGCCTCGTGGTGGACGTCCGAGCGCTCGCCCTCGCCGTCGCGCTCTCGTTCGTGACGCTCGTCGTCTCCGCCTGGATCCCCGCCGCCCGAGCCGGCCACGTGAGCGCGATCGACGCCATCCGGCAGACGGCGAGCGCGCACAGGTCGCGCCGCGAGCGACGGGGGCACGGCGGCCTTGGCGGCAAGCTCGCGCAACGGCTCTTCGGCGTGGGCGGGCTCGTGGCGCGCCGCAACCTCGCGCGCTCGAGCTCGCGCGGGCGCATCGTCGTGGTCTCGCTCGCCGTGTCGGTGGCGCTCGTGGTCATTTGCGGCGACATCGACGCCTACATGCGGCCGCTCGCGAACCTCGCGGGAGGAAGCGCGGCCGCCGCGCTGAACGCCGACCTCGCCATAAGTGTCCACGCACGCACGGGTGACTCGACGGGGCAGGCAGATGCGGACAGTTCCGATGCGGCAATCACCCCCGACCGCTTCCGGAGCCTCGCTGCAGAGGCGGCGGACATTGACGGTGCCACGAGCAAGGGGTCGCACCTCATGGGCACGGCACAGGCCGTCCTTCCGGCGTCAATGCTGGACACGGGAACGGTCGAGCAGCTCCGGAACCTCTCGGGCTTCGACGTCAACGGCTCCGACGCAGGCTCCACGGACGGAGCCCCGGCGTCTCTTGACTCGTACGTCTCCCCCTATGCCGCAAACGGTGACGTGGTGAGCGACCTGCACGTCTACTACGTGGACGACGACACCTGGGCTGCCTACGTGCAGAGCCTTGGTCTCGACCTCGCCCGCTATACGGACGCCGCTCACCCCTTGGCAATCGCCGTGAACGCCTTCGACACCAACGACGGGTCGCGCTACCTGAGCCTTGCGCCCTTCTCGGACGGAGGAACCATAACGGCCTACGGCGACGTCTACGGAAGCGCCCGCGACCGGGACGGCTGGATGAACAACGGCCTCGTCGAGACCCCCACGGGCGAGATGGTCATCCGCTACACGAAGCTCAATGACGCCCGCACCGACCTCGAGCTCAACGCCGACGGCTCTCCCGTCATCGAGGACGTGCCTGTGGCGAGCGCCAGCCTGCCGCACTCCGACATCGAGGTAGGCTCCCTCGCGGACACCCTGCCCGACGAGCTGCTCTCCTCCGGGGCGGCGGGGTCGTTCCCAAGCATCGTGCTGCCCCTGAGCGCAGCGGATTCGATGGTGGGCCAGGGGCGCACCATGGAGTTCGCGGGAGGCCAGATCCACCTCGCCGCCTCCGACCCAACGCAGGCCGAACAAGACCTCGACGCACTCTTCTCGCGGCTCTTCCCCTCTCGTGACGGCAACTCGAGCGTGGCCGTCCTCAACGTGGCAGAAGCGCGCCAGAACAACGTCGACGCCGCGGCGACGGCACAGCTCTTCGTCCTGCTCTTCAGCGTAATCACGATGCTCATCGCGCTGGCGAACGTCTTCAACACGCTCACCAACTCGATCGTCCTGCGCACGCGCGAGTTTGCGATGCTCAGAAGCGCGGGCATGGGCAATCGGGCGTTCGCGCGCATGGTGGCGTATGAGTGCGTGAGCTACGCGTGGCGAGGGCTTCTCGGTGGTCTCGTGTTGGGGCTTGGCGTTTCGTGGCTCATGTGGAAGTCGATGGCGCTTTCGATTATGGGGCTTTCGATGGCCATACCCTGGGGCTATATCGCGGCGGCAACGGCATCGGCATTGCTCGTGCTCGCGCTGTCCGTGCTGTACGCGCTCCACCGTGCGCATACCCAGAACCTCGTGGAGGCCCTGCGACAGGACGCGTTGTAGGGCGGGAAGGAAAACGGCACTATTCACGTACTAATTTTCGCATTTCCCGGGATAAGCCCAAAACAGGTACGTAGATAGTGCAGTTTTGAAAGCAGCCTCATCTAAGACCCCAGCAGGCCCGCCATCAAGAAGCCCACGAACGCCCACACCCACACGACAGGAGCGATCATGAATGACGCCCAGGACGACGAGCCCCTCGGCATCGAGATCCTCACGACGAACGAGCTGGTTCCGACAAGCAACGGCCACAACGCGGCGCACCCGGATGGGCGCGGAGAAGAAGCGACAGACGCGCACGATTCCACGGACGCTGGCAAGACCAGCGCGGTCGGCGAGCTCAACCTCGACGCGGAGGAGCGCGAGGCCTACGCGCAGCTCAAGCGGCTGCGGGCCGAGCGCCGCAAGAAGAGGCTCATCCGTCACGGCATCGTGGCGGGGGTGCTCGTGGTTGCCGTGGGCGGCATATTTGCGTGGCGTGCGGCCAGTGCCCAGCAGGCCGCCCAACAGGCGGTTCAGGTGGTAACCCAGCCCGTCATGCGGGGCCCCTTCACCGAGGAGGTGACGGGCTCGGGCTCCATCAAACCCGCTTCCTCGACCGTCGTGTCGCCCGAGGTCGACGGCACCATCGAGAGCGTCAACGTCGTGACCGGGCAGCAGGTTGCCGCCGGGGACGTACTCTTCACCATCAAGAACGACGACCTTGACCGCGCCGTGGCAGAGGCCAAGCGCAATGTCCGCGCCGCCCAGTCAGCGGTCGACGAGGCCAAGCGCGGGGCGGCGCAGGCGGGCCAGCAGCTCGAGAGCGCACGCTCGAACAGTGCCAGCGCCTCCAAGGCCGTAAAGGCAGCCCAGTCCTCAGGTGGCGGCGCGAGCACGTCCTCCCCCACCGCGTCCCCCGAGGCGGCCGTCGCGGCACGGGCCGCCGCCGAGCAGGCCCGCGCCCAGACAATCGCCGACGCACAGGCCCAGCAGCAGGCCGCGGCGGACGCCGTCTCCGGCGCCGAGCAGGCCGCGGCATCGGCAAACGCCCAGATAGAAAGCGCCCAGCTCCAGCTCGAGAGCGCCAACGACGCGCTCGCGAAGGCCCAGGCGCAGGCCGACAAGCGCGCTGTCCGCGCGCCCATCGCCGGCAACGTCATAGAGCTCAACGCGCAGCCGGGCATGGACGTGGGACAGGCGGCGGCCTCGGCGCAGGCTTCCGGAAGCACCGGAGCGCTCTGCCAGATCGCCGACCTCACTCAGATGACCGTGACGACGCAGGTGGGTGAGGCGGACATCAACAAGGTCGCCGTCGGCCAGCCAGCCACGGCGACGTTCACCGCCGTAAGCGACGTGGAGCTTGCCGCCACCGTTCGCTCCATCGCCTCCACGAGCACCGGAGGTTCGGGCGGCCCTTACGGCGACAAGGGCGGATCCGGGGTCACCTATGCCGTCGAGCTCGTGATCCCCCAGCCCGACGAGCGCCTCAAGCCCGGCATGACGGCCAACGTGAGCATCACGACCCTCTCGCTCGACTCGGCGCTCATCGTCCCCACCGTGGGGCTCGCGAACCACGGCGACGGCACGGGCACGCTCACCGTCGAGGATGACGCCGAGACCCACGAGGCACACGCCGTGTCGGTGAAGATCCTCGCGAGCAGCGGGTCCGAGGCGGCCGTTGAGCCGCTTGAGGACGGCAGCCTCGCCGAGGGCGACGCCGTCATCATCTCGGGCGACGCTGGCGCTGTCGCACCCGACGGCACGGGCAGCCCGGGCGGCTCTTCCGGCAGCTCCTGGACCGAGTACGACGAGAACGGCAACGTCATCGCAGGCGGCGGCTCGGCCGCGGTGGGCTAGCCATGGCCGTCATTGACATACGCGGCGTTCACCGCATCTTCGAGACGGGGGCGGGTCTTAACCACGTGCTGCGCGGCGTCTCGCTCACGGTCGAGAAGGGCGAGTTCGTCGCTATCATGGGTCCCTCGGGCTCGGGCAAGTCGACGCTCATGAACATCCTGGGGCTGCTCGACACGCCCACCAGCGGCACCTACCGGCTCGAGGGGCTCGACGTCTCAGCGCTCTCCGACGATGACCTCGCCTTCGTGCGTGGCCAGCGCATCGGGTTCGTGTTCCAGAGCTTCAACCTGCTCCCGCGTGCCACAGTGCTGCGCAACGTCATGCTGCCGCTTGCCTACGGCGACGTGCCCCGTCGCGAGCGCGAGCCCCGCGCGGTGGCGGCGCTCGCTTCCGTAGGCCTGCCGCCCGACCACTGGGATCACAAGACCAACGAGCTCTCGGGCGGCCAGATGCAGCGCGTGGCCATCGCCCGTGCCCTCGTGTGCGACCCGGCCATCATCCTGGCCGACGAGCCCACCGGCAACCTCGACTCGGCCACCGGTGAGATGGTCATGCGCACCTTCGAGCGTCTGCGTGACCGGGGCAAGACCATCGTGCTCATCACGCACGACCCTGACGTGGCAACCAGGGCAGACCGCACCGTGCACATCCGCGACGGGCGGCTCGTCGACGGCGTGTTTTCCGGCGACGGAACGCTCTCCGGCGACGGCGCACCCTCCAGAGACGGCGCCCCCTCCGCAGGCGCGTTCACCAGAGACGGCACCCTCGCCGCAGGCGCGTTTTCCGGCAATGACGCGTCCGCCGCAGGTGCAGCCGCACAAACGGCACGTCTCGCAACCCTCCCGGAGGTGACCCCATGACCCCGCGCGACCTCGCAACCGAGACCGCAAGCGCCCTTGACGCCAACCGCGGCCGCAGCCTGCTCACGGTGCTCGGCATCGTCATCGGCATCG
>UWSJ01000075.1 GCA_900549525.1 uncultured Coriobacteriaceae bacterium
AGGTGGGGAAGGTGGGTTTCATCACCACCCTCGCGGCCCCCTACCCAGCGGCGCCACTGATTTTTTTACGCGCGCGAAATTGCGGCCCTTTGCCACGGAACGCCACGGAACGGGGGAGCGCCGGCGGAGAATCTCCCGAAACGGGCGGACGGGAGGCGGCGTGCTGGTCAGGTGCGAGTGGTGCGGCAGGGAGTTCGAGGCGCCGACGAAGAGGGCGAGGTTCTGCGGCGGCACGTGCCGCAAGGAGTACTGGCGCGCGAAGCGGTCGGGCACGAGGGTGCGCCTGCCGTCCGGGGCGGTTCCCGAGCCGCCGGCCAACCTCACCGACGCCGACATAGCCGGCGCGGTGGTGCAGATACGGGGCGGCGCGGCCACGCTCGACGCGGCCTCGCTCAAGGGGCCGGCTTGGAGGCGCGCCGCGTGCGCGTGCGCCGCCGACCTTGTGCTGCGCGGGCTCGAGGAGGCCGGGCTGTGAGCCGCGGCAGGAAGCCCGACGCGCTCGCAGTCCGCCGCGGCGGGTCGACCGCAGACGCCGCCGTTGCGGAGCCGGTCGGGGCCGTCGTCGCGGCGCCCGCCGACGGGGTGGCGAAGCCGCCGTCGGTTTCGGCGAGCGGGTCGATGAGCGCCCTGTGGGATCAGCTCGTGGGCACCGGCCGCGCGTTCAAGCCACAGGACGCCCCGTACCTGGAGCAGCTCGTGTTCGACCTCGAGACCGTGCGCCAGTGCCGCGACAACCTGCTCGACGCCGACGGCAACGTCCGCGTCCTCGTGGGCAGGGGCGAGCCGCTCGAGGACGGCACGTACCTCGACTACCGCGAGAGCCCGTACCTCGCCGTCATGGACAAGGCGGCGTCGCGCGCCATGAAGCTCGCCGACGCGCTCGGCCTGACGCCGCTCGCGAGGGCGCGCCTCGGCCTCACGCAGGCGAGCGCCGTGGCGACCGTCTCGATCGCCGACCAGATATTCGCCGCCATGAGGGGAAGCGCGCGGTGAGCTACAGGACGCCGACCGGGCGCATGTCCAAGGAGGGCAGGGAGCAGGCGCGCGCCTACGAGCTGTTCGCGCGGACGTTCCTGACCTTCGCGGGCGAGTCCGAGCTTTGCGGCGAGCCCTACGACCCGGGCGAGTGGCTGCTCAAGAACATCTGGTACCCCCTGTTCGGCACCGGCCACGTCGACAAGCGGACGGGGCGGTGGGTGCGCAGGTTCAGGCGCGCCCTCATCGGCGTCCACCGAGGGTTCGGCAAGTCCCAGCTCGCGGCCGTCATTGTCCTCACCGTCGCCACCATGGAGCCGCTGCCGAACGGCCAGTACGGCATCGTCGCCGACTCGGCGAACAACACGCGCATGGTCAAGGACTACATCAAGACGATGATCCGCGCGAACAGGCAGCTCTCGGCGCGGTGGAGGATCTACAAGGACGTCATCCGCAACGAGCTGACCGGTCAGGAGATCCACGTCTACCCCTACAAGGAGGCGGCGCTTCAGGGCAAGCACTTCCACGTGCTCGTGGGCGACGAGCTGCACGTGTGGCGCGACGACGCGGTGTGGAAGGCCGCGACGTCCGGGCAGGCGAAGGTGCGCAACGCCCTCACCATCGGTATCACCACAGCCGGCTCGAGCCGCGACGGGTTCCTGTTCAGGCAGTACAGGCGCATGAAGGCGCAGTCCCGCTCGTTCGTGTGCTGGCTCGGCATCACCGACTCCGACCGCCCGACCGACCGCCGTTGCTGGAAGAAGATCATGGCCGCCGGGCGCGTCACCAAGGAGGAGCTCGAGGAGCAGCTCGAGGGGCTGTCCGACGAGGGGAGCGCCAAGGACTTCGAGCGCTACTACCTCAACCGCACCCCCATGGACGCCGAGGACGTCCCGTTCATGCGACGCAGGGACGTGGAGGCGTGCCAGAGGGTCGAGGGAGCCATCGACTGGGGAGAGTGGTTCGCCGTGGGGATAGACGGCGCGGTCTCCGGCGACACGCTGGCCGTGGTCGCGGCGCAGAGGCGGGGCGATGGCTGGGCGTTCTCCGAGTGGTGCTGGGAGAGGCCGGGGGCCATGGGCGTCTACGACCTCACCGACGTCGCGGACGTGCTGCAGGAGCTCGCGGGCAGGGGGGACCCGCTCATGTGCTGCGACCCGGCCCGCATGCAGTTCCTCAAGAACTGGCTCGAGCGCGAGCGGGACATGGTGCTCTACGACGTGGCGCAGACCCCGAAGGTCATGTGCCCCGCCTCCGAGCTGCTGGCCCGCGCAGTCCGCACCCACGCCGCCGCCTTCAGGGGCCTCGAGGTGCTACCCCGGCACTGCGTGAACGCCACATCCGACGAGTCCAAGGCCTACGGGCGCAGGCTCTCGAGCAGGCGGCACGGGCAGGGCACGGAGCGCATAGACGCGGCGGTCGCCGCCGCCATGGCGATGTGGGCCTACGACAACAACGAGCCCGAGTCCCCGGGCGTCTGGGTCATACCGTCTTAGCGGCGGGGGAGCGCGGTAGCAACATGCCCATGACGAAAGGAGCGCCATGGGAAAGCTACTGGACGGCATCCTGAACGCCGTCTCCGTGCTAGACGCGCCGCAGCGGTGGCCGCTGGCACCGGCCGTGACGTCGAGGCCCGTTATAGACCTCTCTTCTGGCGAGAGGTGGCGCATGGACGGCGCGCTCAAGGCTTACTACTCCAACGCGTTCCGGGCGTGCCTCCTCGCGAAGGCGAGGCCGCTGGGGTCGCTGCCGGTGGACGTGTACTCGCGCTCGGGAGGGGTGCGCGAGAAGTCGAACAGCCACGTCGGCAAGCGGCTCTCGCGCCTCCTGCGCACGCGGTGGAACCCGATTCTCACGGGTGCCGAGGGCGTCCGCTGGGCCGTCATGACCAAGGACGCGCTCGGCAACGCCTTCGTGCGCGTGCAGTGGGCGGGCGGCATGCCGGTGGCCCTTTGGCCCATGTCCGGCGCGCCGGAGGTGTCTCTTGCCGCGTCCGGCCCCGTCTTCGACTACCCCGGCGACAAGTTCACCCCTGCGGGCCGCTACCTCTCGCACGAGGTGCTATGGCTCAAGGGGCCGGTGCTCGACTCGGACGGCCTCATGGGGGTCTCGCTCGCGGAGCTGGCGGCGAAGGAGCTCGGGCTGTCGATTGAGCTGGAGGAGTTCTACCGCCAGCTCATCAACAACGGGAACCACTTCCCCAGGTGGATCGAGACGGACGCCTCGCTCAAGCCGACCGACATCGAGCGTCTCACGCAGCAGCTCTCGGACCACAGGGGCCTCGTGGCGGCGGGCGAGACGCGCATCTTCGACAACGGCATGCACGTCAAGCAGGCGGGCCTCACCATCTCCGACATGTCGCTCGTGGAGCAGGAGACGTGGATCCTGCAGCAGACGTGCCGGACGCTCTCCGTGCCGCCGCAGGAGGTCTTCGAGCTCTCCCACGCCACGTACTCCAACATCGAGCAGGGGGCGCTCAACTTCGCCAACAAGACGCTCGTGCCGGAGTGCAAGGCGCTCGAGCAGGCGCTCTCCGGCGTGCTCTGGGAGGCCGGGCGCTCAGACGAGTACGTTCAGTTCGACATGAACGGCCTGCTGCGCGGCGACTACGCGGGCCGCATGAAGGGCTACCAGACGGCCATCTACGCGGGCATGTACTCGCCCAACATGGCGCTCGCCAAGGAGGACGAGGCCCCCTACGAGGGCGGGGACGTGCGCTTCCGCTCGGCCGCGTACATCCCGGTTGACCCGGAGACGGGCGAGGAGCTGGAGGGCGCGAGGGGCGGCGCGGGCGCCGCGTCGCCGGGCGGCTCGGGCGAGGGCGTCTCCTACGACCCGGACGCACCGAACGGGAGGCCCCCGGAGGACGCGTTCGCGCCCGTCTACCAGGAGATGGAGCGCCGCGTCCGCGAGCGCTTCTCGGAGCGCGGCGACACGCGGTCGGCGCGCGACTTCGCGACCCGCGTGCTCAGGCCGTGGGCAACGGCGTGCCTCATGGCACGAATCGACTACGACATCGCGGCCGACGTCGACCGCCTTGCAAGGGAGGCAGCAGATGCATGACATCCTCGTGTACGGCCCCATCGGGGAGTCCTTCTTCGAGAGCGGGGGCATGAGCGCCCGTCAGTTCGTGCGCGAGCTGGGGGAGGCCAGGGGCGACGATGTGACCGTCCACGTCAACTCGTGCGGGGGCGACGCCATGGACGCGCAGGCCATGGCCGAGGCCATCCGCGCGTACGGCGGGCGCGTGACCGCCTCCATCGAGGGCATCGCAGCGAGCGCCGCGAGCTACTTCGCCCTGACGGCCGACGAGGTGGTGATGAACCCGTCGGCGCTGGTGATGGTTCACAACCCGTCCTCGACCGTCTCCGGGGAGGCGGGTGACATGCGCCGCGCCGCCGACACGCTCGACAAGGTGAGGGACGCCATCGTCCTGCAGTACGTGCGAAAGACGGGGCGCGACGGGGTCGAGGTGGCGGCGTGGATGGACGCGGAGACGTGGTTCGACGCCGAGGAGGCGCTCGCCGCCGGCCTCGTGGACGCGCTCACCGAAGAGCCGCCCGTCGCCGCGCTCCTCGACTCCCGCCACGCCTCCGCGTGGCGCAACGCGCCCGCCGCGCTGACCAAGCGCCCCGGGGAGGCCCCAGCGGGGGAGGGCGGGCGCACCATGGCGGGCGACGAGACGCCCGGAGTCGCCGATGCGGGGGCCGCAGCGGCGGGGGCGGGGGCCGTCCCCAAGGCCGTCTGCGTCGCAGGCACATTCCTCAACGCATAGGAGGCACACCGTGGTTTCATCCATCGAGATTCACAACAAGATCCGCGACCTCGACGAGCGCATCGCCAAGGCCACGGGGGAGTTCAACGCCGCCGAGGGCGACGCCAAGGACGCCCTGCGCGACGCCATCTGCGGCTACAAGGGCGAGCAGAAGGCCCTCAACGACCAGCTCGGCGACGTGCTCGCGGCCGAGGACGAGGTACGTCGCGGCGGCGGGGTGCCCCTGACCGCCGAGATGCCCAAGGCCAAGTCCCCCGCCGACGCCGCCGCGGCGTTCCTCGGAACCCGCGACGAGTTCGACCGCCGCGGCTCCATCATGGACGTGCTGGGCAAGATGGTCGCCCTCAACGACGTGACCGACGCCACCCACCAGCTCGGCCTCGCCACGCCCACCCAGACCAGCTACGACCTCCCGTCCAACGTCATCGAGCTGCCCATGGGCGTGCTCGACACGCTCTCCAAGGGCACTACCGACGCCAACCTCGTCTACAAGGTGCCCGGCGCGTTCACCAACGGCGCCGCCCTGTGGCAACCCGGAAAGGTGAAGGCCGAGTCCGACGAGCACTGGGACGAGAAGACGATGAACCTGTTCACCGTCGCCCACTGGGTCGCCATCTCCAAGCACGCCGCCAACCACTACGGCCAGCTGCAGTCGCTCATCACGAACGACCTCATGTACGGACTCCGCGTCAAGGAGCACGCCTACGCGCTCAACCTCGACGACGGCGACGGCAAGCACGGCATCCTCAAGGATCCCGACATCCAGAAGTACACGGCCAAGAAGGGCGAGAAGTTCTACGACTCCGCGCGCCGCATGAAGACCGCCGCCTGGATGGCGTCCGGCTTCCAGCCCAACTACGTGGCCGTCCACCCCTACGTCATGGAGCAGCTCGACCTCGAGAAGTCCAGCGACGGCTGGTACCTGCGCCTCAACTCCGACGGCAAGGTCTGGGGCATCCCAGTCGTGGAGGACGTGAACCTCTTCGAGACCACGGGCGAGTCCACGTCCGCCAAGACCACCTACGGCGCGCTCATGTACAACTCCATGTGCGCCACGTGGTACACCTCCGAGACCGACGCGCTCTCCGTGGGCCTCGTGAACGACCAGTTCATCCGCAACGAGTACACGCTCCTTGCGGAGGGCGAGCATGGCATCACCGTCCAGCGCCCGAAGGCCTTCGTGTACCTCAAGGACGCCGTCTCGGCGGGCGCGTAGCCGTGCCGACGGTAGCCCCCGACACGAGGTGCCGTCTCTCCGTCGAGGACATGGCCGGGGTCTCCCTCGCGGGAGGCCCGGCCGCCGCCTCCGTGATCGACCTCGCGACGGGCGACGTGCTGGACGTGGAGGCCGGGGAGGGAGGCTCATTCGAGCTGCCCTGCCCGTCCGTACCGCGCCTGCTGCGCGTCTCGTGGCTCGCGGGCGGCGCGGAGGTCGAGGCCGAGGTCGACGTGGTCGCGGCCCACGTCTGCTCGCTCGATGACGTCCGCTCGTGGAGGGCCGACCAGTACGAGGTCAGGGCCAGCGACGACGAACTGTTCTCCTCCCGCGCCCGCGCCGTCGGGGTCATCGAGGAGGAGATGGGCCGCGCCCTGCAGCCGGTCATGAGGCTCGGTGTCATCGACCGGCCGAACTGCACGGGCTCCCCGCAGATGGTCATGGGCGAGGGCGGCTACGCCGACTCGCTCATGTACGTGGTCTCCGCCCGCATGGGCGACGGCCGCCCCGCGTCGCTGCCGAAGCGCCCCGGCTCGGCGAGGCTCGACGTGCGGGCTCTGCGCGTGGGCGAGATGGCCGAGGTTGCCTACGTCTGCGGCATGCGGACGCCCCCGGAGGCGAGGGACGCCGTCCGCGCGCTCGCCTCGTGGTACCTCACGCCCCGCGCGACGCCCGACAACGCCACGTCCACCTCCAGTGACGTGGGCACGTTCAGCCTCGTCGTGGCGGGCGTGTCGGGGGCGGAGACGTCCCTGCCCGAGGTCAACGCCCTCATACGCAGGCACGGCAGGGCCGGGGGTGACGTGGGATGAGCGCCGCCACGGGCATCTACACGGGGCTCGCCGCCGCCGTGCTCGCGCACGCCCGGGAGGAGCTGGGGGCGCTCGACCGCATAGGCGGGCCCTCCGGGCGCATCTCCGTCGGCGGCGGGCCGTCCCCGCTGCCGTACGAGGCCGTGGTGCGCGAGGTGCCCCAGTCCGGCGTGTCCATCTCCGACCCCGTCAGCTCCGTCCCCGCCATGGGGCGGCGGGCGTGCGCCCCGCTCGAGCTGGACGTGCCCGTCGCCGTCGAGCTGTGGAGCACCCGCGCGTCCGTGGAGGACGCGGCCGCCGACGTCTGGGCGTGGTTCCAGGCGCTCGCCGCGGCCGTCGCGACCGACCGCACCCTCGGGGGGCTCTGCGCCCACGCCACCCCGTACTACGAGAGCGGCGGCACCGCCGTCCGCGACAACCAGTACATAGCGGCCATCGACTGCGGCGTCCGCTGCAGGCTCGGGCTGCTCCCACTCACCAAGGAGGAAAACGATGGCAATTAACCCCTCAATCGGCCTCGTGGGCCTCGCCCTGCAGTCCGCACGCGACGAGGCGGCCAAGCAGCCGACCTACGTGCACGGCCTCACCGGCGGCTCCCCGTTCTCCGCGTCCCGCTCCATCGAGAACACCCCCGTCGCGTGCGGCACCCGCGCCCCGTCAGACGCCCGCGTGGACACCATCGAGGTGGGCGCCAACGTCGAGAGCCTGTGCTACCCCGACGCCCTCGGCCTCTACCTCTACGCCGCGCTCGGCTCCGTCACCACGACGGCCGTCGTCGACAAGAGCGGCTACTTCCAGCACGTGTTCCGCATGGGCGACAAGCTGCCCTACCTCACGTTCTGGTCGCAGGTGGGCGTGGACAACTTCACGCGCACCGACGGCTGCAAGTGCTCCAAGCTCACCTTCAACGCCACGGGCAACAAGCACCTCGCCATGACCGGCACGTTCGTCGGCATCGACGCGCAGGTCGGCATCGACGGGATCCCGGGCCATGTGGCCGCGAGCTGCTACGGCGGCAAGTACACCACCACGGACTGCGAGTTCCGCCTCGACGCCGCGAGCGAGACCCCGACGGACGCCCTCGTCTCCGAGGCGAGCTTCACGATCGCCAACGGCACCAGCGCCCTCACGTCGCTGGGCCGCGTGACCCCGCGAGACATCGCCGACGGCAACCTGTCCTTCGGCTGCTCGGTGACGACCATCCCCGACGACATCACGCAGTACAAGAAGATGGTCACCGGCTCCAAGACCTCCAACGCCATCACCGGCAAGGTGGTCATGGGCTCCGTCTACGCCAAGTTCCTGCACACGGACGACCCGAACATGACGCTCGAGTTCTCCGTCGGCCACGTGCCCTTCACGGCCGACTACCCGAGCGTCGACCCCGAGGGGGACGAGGGCACCATCCAGTTCACGGCGGACGCGGCCATCATCACGGCGGCGGGCGAGTCCCCGGCGACCATCACGCTCGTCAACAAGGTCGCGTCCTACGTCGGCTCGGCCGTGTCCGACGGCCACTCGTCGGCGGGCATGGCCGTGAAGGCGGTGAAGTAGCATGGCGACGAGGAGCATGCGCTACGTGGCCGAGGCCGCCCCCGGCACCTCCGCGACCGAGGACGTCCACATCGAGGGCCTGCCGACAGGCGGCGGCACCCCCGCCGCGGGCAGCGTCACCAACGCGATGCTCGCGGGCGGCATCACCAAGGACAAGCTCGCGGCGGGTGTCGTCCC
>UWSJ01000076.1 GCA_900549525.1 uncultured Coriobacteriaceae bacterium
GCAGGCGATGCGCATGAGCATCGGGGCCCCGTTTCCGAAAGGGGTCCACCTTTGAGTGAGATTCAGAACTCGTCCGTCTTCTCGCTAGACGACGTGTCCGCCGATGAGATGAACAAGCTCATCGACGGCACCATCACCGATTTTGACGAGGGTGATCTGGTCACCGGCACCGTCGTCCAGATCGAGCGCGATGAGGTCCTGCTTGACATCGGATTCAAGTCCGAGGGCGTCATTCCCGTGCGTGAGCTCTCCATCCGCAAGGACGCCAACCCCGCCGACATCGTGAAGCTCGGCGACACCATCGAGGCCCTGGTTCTCCAGAAGGAGGACAAGGACGGCCGCCTGGTGCTCTCCAAGAAGCGTGCCGAGTACGAGCGCGCCTGGAACCGCATCGACGAGAAGTTCCAGAAGGGCGAGAACGTCGAGGGCGAGGTCATCGAGGTCGTCAAGGGCGGCCTTATCCTCGACATCGGCCTGCGCGGCTTCCTGCCCGCCTCCCTCGTCGACCTTCGTCGCGTCAAGGATCTCAACGCCTACCTCGGCACCCGCATCGAGGCCCGCGTCATCGAGATGGACCGCAACCGCAACAACGTCGTCCTCTCCCGTCGCGTCGTCCTCGAGGAGGCCCGCAAGGCCGAGCGCTCCGAGATTCTCTCGAAGCTCCAGCCGGGCATGCGCCTCAAGGGCACGGTATCCTCGATCGTCGACTTCGGCGCCTTCGTCGACCTCGGCGGCATCGACGGCCTGATCCACATCTCCGAGCTCTCCTGGAACCACGTCAACCACCCCTCCGAGGTCGTCAAGGTCGGCCAGGAGGTCGAGGTTCAGGTTCTCGACGTCGACCTCAACCGCGAGCGCATCTCCCTCGGTCTCAAGCAGACCACCGAGGATCCTTGGCGCACGCTCGTCAAGAAGTACCCGGTCGACGCCATCGTCGAGGGCGCCGTCACGAAGCTCGTGCCGTTCGGCGCCTTCGTCGACCTTGGTGACGGCATCGAGGGCCTTGTGCACATCTCCGAGATGGCCAAGCAGCACGTCGACGCTCCTGCGCAGGTCTGCAAGGTGGGCGACAAGGTGCAGGTCAAGGTCATGGAGATCGACCTCGATCGTCGTCGTATCTCCCTGTCCATGAAGGCCGCCGCCGAGACCCTCGGTTTCGAGGTCGCCGTCGAGCCGATGGACAAGCCCGAGGACGAGGAGCCCAAGGCCGAGTAACCTTGCTCCCGTTTCATACGAGCGCATGGGGTCGCCTCCTGGCGGCCCCTTTTTTGTGCGGAACCGCCGTATCGTTTTGTGCGAGGTTGCTCGAATGCTCGAGAAAAACCCTTTAACACTACGGTTTAGTAGGATATAGTATCTCCATCACGACGCCGCTAGAGGTATGGCGAGGACGGGGAAAGGAGGAACGCATGGGCGACAAGAAGATGGTGGTCGGCGGCATGAGCGGCGGTTCCTTTGACGACTACGACGTCCTTGCGGGCCTTTCCCTCGACTCCATGGAGGGCTGCGTCCGCGAGATCCCCGACACCGGCGAGAAGAACTGGGCGGCCGAGGCCGACACCCTCCGGCGTGCGGAGGCCGCCGAGCGGCTGGGCCTGGCGGCGGCCGCGGGTAGGGGAGGCAGGCGTCCCATCATCTGCATCACGCCATGCTGGACTCCCGGCAATGGGCCGCGCACGAGTGCCAACGAGTACGCCACCGACATGTTCCTCGAGGCCGTGGTTGCTGCCGGCGGTGTGCCGCTCATCATGCCCATCACGCAGGACGAGGCGCTCATCCGCCACTACCTCGACATTGCGGACGGCATCGCGCTGCCGGGTGGCGCGGGCCCCGACCCGTCGCTCTGGGGCGAGCACCCCTCGGGTGACAAGACGCTCTCCGACCCTCGCGACGCGTTCGAGATCCCGCTCATTCGAGCGGCGCTTGCGGCCGACAAGCCCCTGCTGGCCATCTGCCGCGGCGAGCAGCTGCTTAACTTTGTCTGTGGCGGTACCGTATCCCGTGATCTTATGAGCATGCCGTGCCCGTTCGTCGGCCACTGGGAGCACTGGGGAGCCCATTGGGAGCCCATTCACGAGGTGGTCGTGAAGCCGGACACGCTGTTGGCACGCTGCGTGGGCGGGCGCGAGCGCGTGCGCGTCAACTCCAACCATCGCCAGTGCGCCATGTCGGTGGGCGAGGGCACCGTTATCTCCGGGCGCGCCACCGACGCGGTGATCGAGGCCGTGGAGGTGCCCAGCAAGCGCTTCTGCCTGGGCGTGCAGTGGCACCCTGAGTACACGTGGACCACGCAGGAGTCCGACGCCCACATCTGGCGGAGCTTCGTCAATGCCGCCGCGGGGGAGTGGAGCTGGGCTTAGCTCGTGAAGGGCGTGGCGGCCGCCGTGCCTGCTGGTGGCGTGGACGTAATCGAGACTACTGCCGATTCCGACACCGCAGCCATCGCGTAGCCCGATTCTCTCCGGGTAGAATAGTCATTTGCTGATGAATGACCCGCTGTGCTGACGGTCGGATTGGAGCGAGATGGCTAAGGGAGACTTTGGACGCCGGATGCAGGAGGCCCAGCGGCGGGTGACCGAGTGGTCGCGCGGGCGTTATGGGGCCGACCGTCTTTCGATGGCGGTCATGAACGTGGCCGTGCTGCTCGTGGTCGTTGACGTCGTGGCAAGGACGCACTGGCTGTCCGTTATCGCAATGGTGCTCCTCGCATACGCTTGGTTTCGCATCACGTCCAAGGACATCGCCGCTCGTGCGGCCGAGAATGCCCGGGCGATGAGGGCGGCTGGCCCCGTCCTGTCATGGCTGGCCAATCCCGTCGCAGAAGCTCGCGAGGCCCGTGCGTACAAGCACCTGTCGTGTCCCTCGTGCGGGCAGCGGGTTCGAATTCCACGCGGCAAGGGGAAGGTGCGCGTCACCTGCCCCAGCTGCCACACGCGATTCGAGGGGAAGGCGTAGGGATGCGGACGGTGTTTCTCGCCGGGGGCATCGCCTCGGGTAAGTCGACGGTGGCGCGGATGCTGCGCGAGCGCGGGGCCTGGATGTGCGACCTCGACCAGGTGGCCCGCGAGGTGGTGGAGCCGGGCAGTCCGGTGCTGGCCGAGATCGCGCGCGAGTTTGGCGACGACTTGGTTGACGTGCGCACGGGCAAGCTCAACCGACGTCTCCTGGCCGCGCGCGCCTTCGACTCCGAGGCGGACACCGCCCGTCTCGAGGCCATCGAGCTGCCGGCCATTAAGGCGCGGCTCACACAGATTCTCACCAACACGTGCTGTGCCGCGACGGCCCCGGCGGTCGCCGTGGTGGAGGTGCCGCTGCTCGACCGCGTGGAGGACCTGCTCCCACTGGCCGACGAGGTGCTCGTGGTGGTGGCGCCGCTGCCCGTGCGTCGTGAGCGCGCGGGGCTGCGCGGCATGACGGCCGAGGACTTCGACCGTCGCGTGGAGCGGCAGCCCAGCGACGCCTACCTGCGCGCGCACGCTACACACGTCATCGATAACTCCGGCGGCCCCGGCACCCTCAAGGCGGCGGTCGAGGCCTGGTGGGAGAGCGCCGGGCGGTAGGGTAGACGGTCAGTGACGAGAGGGGTCTCCGATGGCGGATTTGATGACCGAGGGCCAGGAGCTCCAGGGGCACGTGGGCGCGGAGCTCGTGCGCTTTGGCGTGGAAGGCAAGGGCGAGCCGCTGCGCGTGGTGAGCCCGTTTGAACCTGCTGGCGACCAGCCACAGGCCATCGAGAAGCTCGCAAGGGGCATCGAGGAGGGCCTTCGCTACCAGACGCTCATGGGCGTCACGGGCTCGGGCAAGACGTTCACCATGGCCAAGACCATCGAGGCCGTGAACAAGCCCACGCTCATCATGGAGCCCAACAAGACGCTCGCGGCCCAGGTGGCGAGTGAGATGCGCGAGCTCTTCCCCAACAACGCCGTCGTCTACTTCGTCTCCTACTACGACTACTACCAGCCCGAGGCCTACGTGCCCCAGAGCGACACCTACATCGAGAAGGACGCCTCCATCAACGAGGAGGTCGAGAAGCTCCGCCATCAGGCCACGGCGAGCCTGCTCTCCCGGCGCGACGTCATCGTGGTGGCGTCCGTCTCGTGCATCTATGGTATCGGCAGCCCTGAGGACTACGCGGGTCTTGCCCCCAACGTCTCCAAGGACGAGCCCCTCGAACGCGACGACCTCATCAAGGCGCTCATCAACATCCAGTACGACCGCAACGACGTCGACCTCGCCCGCGGGTGCTTCCGCGTGCGAGGCGAGCGCGTGGACGTCTTTCCGCCCTATGCCGAGCATCCGCTGCGCATCGAGTTCTTTGGCGACGAGGTGGAGCTCATCGCCGAGATAGACGAGGTCACCGGCGAGCTGCTTCGCGAGTTTGACGCCATTCCCATCTGGCCGGCGAGCCACTACGTGACCGAGCGGCCCAAGATCAACCATGCGCTCGACACCATCAACGAGGAGCTCACGCGGCGCCTGGGCGAGCTCAAGGCCGCCGACAAGCTGCTCGAGGCCCAGCGCCTGCAGCAGAGGACGGCCTACGACCTCGAGATGCTCGAGAACATGGGCTACTGCAACGGCATCGAGAACTACTCGCGCCACCTCGACGGCCGTAAGCCCGGCGAGCCACCCTTCACGCTCATCGACTACTTCCCCAAGGACATGCTCTGCATCATCGACGAGTCCCATGTGACCGTCCCACAGGTTCGTGGCATGTACGAGGGCGACCGCGCCCGAAAGATCACGCTGGTGGAGCACGGCTTTCGCCTGCCGAGCGCCCTCGACAACCGTCCTCTGCGCTTTGACGAGTTCGAGGCACGCATCCCGCAGTTCATGTACGTTTCGGCCACGCCCGGTGACTACGAGGAGCGCGTGAGCCAGCAGGAGGTCGAGCAGATCATCCGTCCCACGGGCCTGCTCGACCCCAAGATCGACGTGCGCCCCGTGCGCGGGCAGATCGACGACCTCACGGAGGAGATCCGGGCCCGCGTGAAGCGCCGCGAGCGCGTGCTCGTGACCACGCTCACCAAGCGCATGGCCGAGGACCTCACGGATCACCTGCTCGACGAGGGCTTCAAGGTCAACTACATGCACTCCGACACGGCCACGCTCGACCGCGTGGACATCATCCGCGACCTGCGCACGGGCAAGATTGACGTGCTTGTGGGCATCAACCTGCTGCGCGAGGGCCTCGACATCCCCGAGGTGTCGCTCGTGGCCATCCTCGACGCGGACAAGGAGGGGTTTCTGCGCAACCGCCGCTCGCTCATCCAGACGATGGGGCGCGCGGCGCGCAACGCCCACGGCGAGGTTGTGATGTACGCCGACGTGGTGACCGACTCCATGCGCGTCGCCATCGACGAGACGCGTCGGCGTCGTGCCCTGCAGGAGGCCTTCAACGAGGAGCACGGCATCGTGCCCAAGACGGTGAAGAAGTCCATCGCGGACATCTCGGGCTTCATCGAGCAGGCCGAGGAGACCGTGGGCAACAAGACGCGCGACCGTCACGGCACGGGCGGGCATGGCGCGTTCGAGAGCCTCGCGGAGGGGGAGGGTGGCAGTGCGGGCTCGCGAGACGAACGCGACCCAGAGACGGCCGCGGCGGTGGCCGAGGAGCTCGCGAAGAAGCTCCCGCGCGAGGAACTCACGCGGCTCATGGAGACGCTCGAGAGCGACATGGCTGCGGCGAGCGGGGCGATGGACTTCGAGCGGGCGGCACAGCTGCGCGACCAGCTCGTTGAACTGAGAAGTCGTGTGGAGGGTACGACCGAGGACGAGGTCATGGCACGGCTCAAGGCGGGTGCGCGCAAGGGAAGTGCCCACGCCACACGTCGGAAGTACCGCCCGCGGAAGAAATAGCCGCTGGGATGGCCGGAGGGGCGCGTGGCTGCGGCTGTCGCAGACGGCCGGGTGCCGCCCGGCTGCCGGGCACCCGGCCACCTACCTTCGGGCCGTTTTCGAACAAATTACGTGAGGTGTCCAGCAATTCTTAAGTCAAGGGTTGTCTTCTCTGGTTTCGGGTTCACAATGTGCTGCGGCCGTGAACGGTAGGTTTTTCTCCGCGAGCGGTATTGCAGCGGCTTCAATCACCCGGTACACGCCAGGAGGCAACCAGACATGTTCGAGATGGACGTCCCGTTTGACCACGGCACCAAGACGGTGAGGCTCGAGGACAAGAACTTCGCCGGCACGCTCATTGGTCACCAGAACGAGTTCAAGACCGACAAGACCCAGGAGCAGCTCATCGAGGACGCCCTCGACCACCCCTACGGCTCTCCCACCCTCGAGGAGCTGTGCGCCGGCAAGAAGGACATCGTCATCATCAGCTCGGATCACACGCGTCCCGTGCCCTCGCGCGTGACCATGCCCATCGAGCTGCGTCGCATTCATGCCGCCGCGCCCGACGCGCGCGTGCGCATCCTCGTGGCCACGGGCATGCACCGTCCCTCCACGCACGAGGAGCTCGTCAACAAGTACGGCGAGGAGATCGTCGCCAACGAGGAGATCGTGATGCACGTCTCCACTGACGACTCCATGATGGAGAAGGTTGGTACCCTGCCCTCCGGCGGAGAGTGCATCATCAATAGGATTGCCGCCGACGCCGATCTGCTGCTTGCCGAGGGCTTCATCGAGCCGCACTTCTTCGCTGGCTTCTCCGGCTCGCGCAAGGCCGTCCTGCCGGGCATCGCCTCCTACAAGACGATCATGTACAACCACAACGGTCAGTTCGTGAACGATCACAACTCTCGTCCGGGCAACCTGCACCACAACATGATTCACGAGGACATGATGGCCGCCGCCGAGATGGCCGGCCTGAAGTTCATCCTCAACGTGGTACTCAACGGCAGGCACGAGGTCATCGGAGCCTTCGCCGGTGACATCCACGAGGCCCACGAGGCTGGTTGCGCCTTCGTCGACAAGCTTGCCGGCGTGGACAAGGTGAAGTGTGACGTCGCCATCACCACCAACGGCGGCTACCCGCTTGACCAGAACATCTACCAGGCCGTGAAGGGCATGACGGCGGCTGAGGCCACGCTCGAGGACGGTGGCGTGATCATCGACATCGCCGGCTGCGCCGATGGTCACGGCGGCGAGGGCCTCTACAAGGCCATCTCCGAGAACGACCCGGCGGAGTTCGAGCAGCAGTGCATCAACACCCCGAAGGACAAGACGCTGCCCGACCAGTGGACCGCGCAGATCTTCGCGCGCATTCTGGCGCACCACCCCGTGATCATGGTGACCGACCTGTGCGACCACGAGATGATTCGCGCCATGCACATGATTCCCGTGAACACCGTGGAGGAGGCGCTTGCCAAGGCCTTCGAGCTCAAGAGTGCTGACGCCAAGGTGGCCGTCATCCCCGACGGTCTTGGTGTGGTCGTTCGCTAGCTGATACGTTGCGTCGTCCCAGCCCGACTGGGCGAGGGACGGCCTGTGCCTCATAAGGAGAAAGGGAAGCCCGTGCCGTACAACCTATTTGCCGAGTTCGCAAGCACTGCACTCATGATCGTCTTTGGTGTCGGCGTCCACTGCGACGAGGTCCTCAAGGGAAGCAAGTACCGTGGCAGCGGCCACCTGTTCGCCATCACCACGTGGGCCTTCGGCATCACCGTGTGCCTGTTCATCTTCGGGGGCGCCATCTGCATGAACCCGGCCATGGCGCTCTGCCAGGCCATCCTCGGCCTCATCCCGTGGTCGAGCTTCGTGCCGTACGTGATCGCCGAGATGCTGGGCGGCATCGCGGGCGCGGTGATTGCCTGGATTCTCTATGCGGATGACTTCAAGGCCTCCGAGGGCGTTGTTGACCCGGTCGCCGTGCGCAACATCTTCTCGACGAACCCCACGAGCGAGTCCTACGACCTGCCGCGCAACTTCTTCGTCGAGGCCTTCGACACCTTCGTGTTCCTGACGGGCATCCTCTGCATCGCGAGCCGCGGCGGCGACAACATCATTGCCGTTGCCATCTCCGTGGGCCTGCTGGTCTGGGCCGTGGGCATGGGCCTGGGCGGCGTGACGGGCTTCGCCATGAACCAGGCGCGTGATCTCGGCCCGCGCATCGCCTATCAGATCCTGCCGATCGGCAACAAGGCCGACAACAACTGGAAGTACGGCCTGCTCGTGCCGGGCATCGCGCCGTTCGTGGGTGCGGTGTGCTCCGCGCTGTTCGTGACGAACGTGCTGGGAATCGTGTTCTAGGGCGCGCGGCGTGCCGCCCCGCCCCGCGCCGACGCGGGGCGGGGCCGTCCGGCGGCGGGCGGAGTGCATCGGCGGGTCCTGTGGCGGGTGGTATGTATCGGCGGGGTTCGCGGCGGGCGGGGTGCGTCATGCTCCGTCTGGCTCGAAATTGCCCCTTGCGCCTGCCCAGGGGTTCTTGCTATTATGACTTCCGCGCTTTTGGCGCACACATACGGGCGTTTAGCTCAGGGGGAGAGCGCTTCCCTGACACGGAAGAGGTCACAAGT
>UWSJ01000077.1 GCA_900549525.1 uncultured Coriobacteriaceae bacterium
CCTACCGTTTACCGATTAGTTCGTCCTTCTGGCGAAGAATCTTAAGCAAAGGCTTCCCAGACGTGGACATGTGCATAAAAAGCCCGGGGCCATGCGTCTCGAACGCGGCCCCGGGCGCAGGGATCGGCGCATGCGCAGGGCCGGCGGTCGTGCGGGCGTCCGCCCGGCGCGCGGCCTGAAGACCTGCTAGCAGGGAATGACCGTGAGCTCGTGCGGGCTCTCGGTAAAGGGCTCGTAGCCCTGCTCGGTCACGAGGCCAAAGTCCTCGAGGCGGATGCCGAACTTGCCAGGCAGGTAAATGCCCGGCTCGACGGTAATGACGGCACCCGCAGGAACGGGCTCGGTGTTGAGCCGGTTGAAGTTGGGCTGCTCGTGAATCTCTATGCCGACGCCGTGGCCCAGGCCGTGCTTGTAGCAGTCGCCGTAACCGGCATCGGAGATGACCTTCACGGAGTGTTCGTAGACGTCCTTGCCGATGACGCCCGCACGTGCCATGGCGGCGCACTCCTCGTGGGCCTGCCGAACCACGTCGTACACGTGACGCTGCTCGTCGGTGGGCTCTCCCAGACAGACGGTGCGAGTCATGTCGGAGTGGTAGTCACCCACCACGCAGCCGTAGTCCATGACGATCATGTCGCCGGGGCGCACCTTGCGGGAGCTGGGCTGGGCGTGCGGGTTGGCGCCGTTGGGGCCGCTCGCGAGGATGGTGTCGAAGGACAGTGCCTCGCCGCCGTGCGAGAGCATGTAGTTCTCGAGCTCGGCGCGAATCTCCTGCTCGGTCTGGCCGGGCTTGATGAAACCGCAGATGTAGGCGAAGGCCGCGTCGGTCACCTTCTGGGCCGCCCGCATGAGCGCGACTTCCTCGTCGTCCTTGACGGCACGCAGGCGCACGATGTCGCCATGCAGGCGTGGCGTGAGGACGGCCACGGACACGTCGGCAAACGCCGTCTGCAGGGAGTCATAGAAGCCGAGCGTGCAGGTGTCCTCGACGGCCACGACGCGGGCGCGGGCGGCACGCACGTGCTCCGCCGCCCACACGGCCGGGTCGACGATGTCCTGGTCAATCTCCCAGGAGCTGTCCGTCCCCAGTCGCTCGAGGAAGGTGTTGTAGTAACGCGAGTCCGTGTGCAAATAGAGGTGGTCGGGCGTGACGAGCGCCGTGTGCGCCACCTCGAAGTCGAAGGTGCGCTCCGCGCCCGTGAGCCAGCGCAGGTCGGGGTTGTTGCGGAGCAGGACGGCGTCGTAGCCGCGCTCGTCCATGATGGCGCGCAGGCGTGCCACACGCGCGGCGCAGGCGTTCTCGTTGGTCATAGTGGGCTCCTTAGTTGGTGGAGGCGCTGGCGAGGGTGTCAGATGCCGTGCCAGCGGGGATGTCGGTCGTAGCCTCGGCGGAACCAGAACCCGCCGCCTTCGCCGCCCGGCGCTCGAGCTTGCGCTTGAGCTTTCTGCGGGCGCGGCACCAGGCGTGCACGTGCTCCGAGAGCAGCTCGTCCTCGAGCGTGGTAAGCCTCACGCGACCGTAGTCGAGCGGCAGCGCAGGCATGAAGCGATTCGAGCGCTCGTAGGCAGACGAGCGAAAGGCCTCGAGCAGTGCCTCGGGCTCCACCTCGCAGGGAATCTCGTCCAGGCCAAACTTCTCGAGCAGGCCGTCCTGCACGAAGACGAAGTCGACGAGGTGCGCGTCATCAGGGTGGTGCGCCGCGGCGAGACGGGCCGCGATGCGCAGGCCCTCGCCAAGGAGCTGGGAGGGGGCGGCACCGACGACGCGCCCGAGGCCCCGGGCGATGTCCTGCCCGTACGTGACACCCTGCCGCACGGCAAGCGCGGTGGACGACGCCACGCGACAGCGCGACTTGGTCATCTCGAGCACCTCGTCAACGATGGCCTCGGCGTCACCGGCAAGCAGGGCGTCGGCACGAACCGCGAGTTCGTTGAAGGTCTGCGAGCCCGCAGCCACGCCGCCGGCGACCATGACCACCCGACCCATGAGGGTCCCCTCGTCCGCAGCGGAGACGTCAGGGAGGTTGTTCGGGTCGCAGATGGCAAGGCGCACGTTGCCGCGAGCCAGCAGGCGCTCGGGAGCGTCGCCGGCGTCGAGTGCGCGGGGCGTCACCGTGACGTCGACCATGCCGTCGAGCGTGGTGGGCACCGCGGCGAGCACGCAACCGGCGCACCACGTGGACGCCACGAAGACGCCGAGCGATATGAGGTCGGCGTCACCCACGACGACGATGGCGTCGTCGGCCGTGATGCCCTCCTCGGCGAGCGCGTCCATGAGCTCCGAGGCGACGCGGAGGTTGCGCGCGGCACGTCCCGCAGGCAGCTCGCGCGTCCGGATGTCGAAGCCCACGTCGGCGAGCGTCCTTCTCACGCGTTCGACGAGCTCGTCTGCCACGTCGGAGCCCCTCACGAGCAGGGTGCGACGGGGCTTGCCCACGACGCTCTTGAGCGACTGCCCCAGCGCGTCAGTCGCATCCACGCCCACACGCATGTCGCACGCGCCCGAGCGCGTCACGATCGACTGGCGACGCACGATGGGCTCCGGCGCGGGAGCAGGCTCCGGTACGCTTGCCTCGGGCGCGTCCACGGCCTCGTCGCTCATAGCAGTCCCCTCTCCCAGAGCAGCTCGCCCACGTCATAGGCAACCTGCTCGAAGCTCTTTCCGGTGATGATGACGCGATAGTCGCACGCCGCCTCGTAGAGGGGGCGACGGTGCGCGTAGACCTTGCGCGCATGGCGTGCGTCGCCCAGGTCGGGGCGCTTCTCGGGACGACGGATCTGCTTGAGCGAGTCCTCCAGCGTGCCGTCGAGATAGACCACGTGCCCCAGCTCGTGCATGATGCGTTGGTTCTCGGGACGCTCTATGACGCCGCCGCCACAGCTCACAAGCAGGCTTTTGCGGCCCGCAAGGCTCTTGAGCGCCTGCGTCTCTGCGTCACGGAAGGCAGCCTCGCCGCGCGTCTCGAAGATGCGGCGAACGCTCGCGTGGAGCTCACGCTCCACCATGCGGTCGACGTCCACGTAGCTCCGATGGAACATGTTGCCGAGGTTGCGGGCCACCGTCGTCTTCCCGGCCCCAAGGAAGCCGATGAAGAACACGTGGTCACAGCCACGCTCGCGCCCATGACCATGCACGGGGGCACCGTGCGTCCGAATCTCCCCCGCCTTCGCGCCGTTCATCGTCCCTCCCTTCGCCGTGTGCCCGATAACGAAACCAGATTCTACCAATGCGGGCACGCCGGTGGCATCTCGGCGCTAGAGGACGGCGGCCAGCAGGAGGGCCAAGGCCGTGCCCACCGTAATCCACGGCCCCATCGCAAAGGTGCGCTCCCGTCGCGCGATCGCCCAGGTGGCCCCAAGCAGGCACGATATGGCGAGCGCGGGCACGACCATCCGCCCAATGACGCACGCCCAGGCCGCCAGCAGCTTCACGTCGCCCAGCCCGAGGCCCGTCCGGCCCGTCCACGAACGAAGGGCAAGCTCCGCTCCCACGCCGCACACGAGCACGCCCGCGCCCCACGCCGCGCAGGCAAGCGGCTCGCCCAGCGAAGCCATGACAGCCGCCTCCGGCACAAGCGCCTCCAGAACGCGGGGTGCCAGCTTGCGAGTCGCCTGCAGCGCAAGGCCGCAAACGGCGATTAGGGCGCAACTGGGATTGGGGATGGTACGCGACCGTGCGTCAACGACGGACGCCCAGGCGGACAGGCACAGCGCGAGGGCGATCAACGCCTTGCGCCAATCGCTCGCTCGAAGACGCGAAAGATGTGCGTGTACCAGAGGTCGCGCGTGCTCTGCGGGTCGACGAGGATGGTGCGCACGCCCGCAAGGTTACCCGCCATGACGTCGGTGAAGACCTGGTCGCCCACGAGCACCGCCTGCTCGGGGGCCACGCCCGCAAGCGAGAGCGCGCGCCGCACGGCGAAGGGGGCCGGCTTCATGGCGTGGTGCACCACGCGCACGCCAAGCTCCTCGGCAGAGGCCTCGACCTCACGCGTGTGAAAGTTGTTCGAGACCATGCAGAGCGCGATTCCCTCGGCCCTGACCTGGTCGAGCCACGCCGCCACGTCCGCAGGCACCGTGCCCGTGTCCCTGGGCACCACGGTGTTGTCGCGGTCAAAGAGCACGCACCGCACGCCCTGGGCCACAAGGCCGAGCACGTCGATGTCGGTGATGGCGTGCACGCGCCGGGAGGGGGAAAGCAGCGTCACCGTTTATTCTCCTCGATGGCCTGAAGGTGCTCGTCGTACGTCTCCGAGAACCACTCGTCGGTCTGGGTGATGTAGAAGTAGAGGTAGTTGGTGTCGGCCGGGGCAAGCGCCGCCTTGATGGACTCGATGGACGGCGAGCAGATGGGCGTGGGCGTGAGCCCCTGGTTGAGATAGGTGTTGTAGGGGCTCTCCTTCTTGAGGTCGTCGGCCGTGACCTCGCCGCCCGTCACGTACATCATCGTGGCGTCGCTCTGCAGGGCCATCCCCTGCTTGAGGCGGTTGTAGAAGGTTGAGGCCACCTTGGGCCGCTGGTCGCTCGTGATGGCCTCGCGCTCCACGATGGAGGCGAGCGTGAGCACGTCGTAGTCGCTCATCTCGACGCCGTAGCGATCCTTGAGCGTGGCCTCGGCGCTCGCGAAGTCCAGGCTCGCCACGTCCTTGGCGTACCGGTCGAGCATGGCGCGGATCACCGTGTCGGCGCCCACGTTGCTCTGTCCGGAGAAGTCATAGGTCTTGGGGCAGAGGAAGCCCTCAAGCGAGTCATTCTTCGCTCCGGCAAGAAACGCGTAGCTCGCCTGATAGTTGGTTGCCTTGGCCTGGGCAATGAAGTCATCCCGTGATATGCCGAGCGCACTCTCCACCACGGCGGCCGTCTGCGCCACCGTGAGACCCTCCGGGACGGTGAGCCTGCCCGTCGAGACGTTGGGGCCGCTTTGGAGTTGCTCGATGATCGAGGGGATGTCCTGGCCCACCGTGAAGAGGTAGGCCCCGCTCTTGAGCGACGACTCCGCCTTGGCGCGCTGCACCTCGGTCACGAAGTCGTCGGCGTTCGCGATGACGCCGGCGCGGACGAGCGCCGCCCCGATGGCGTTGGCACCGGAACCCTCCGCAATCACGACCTCGACCTGTGCGCCCTCGTTGGCGAGTGGCTTGTCGGAGAGGGTCGCGACGAGGCGGGGCACGAAGATGACGGCAAGCACCGCGAGGACGAGGACGGCAGCAACGCCACCAAGAACGGGACCCAGCCGCGAGTGGCCACCCGTGCGCGCGGCACGGCGCTGGGCACGCGTGCGGGGCGTGGCGAGGCTGCGCATCCCCGTAGCGCCAGCGCTCGAGACGGCGGGGGCGGCGTGTCCCGGCACTCCGCGGTGGCGCGGAACCGCCTGGCGCGACACCGGCCGGGAACCGGCAGGCGCCCCCTGCACGCGTTGGGCATACGCAGGCTGGGGAGTCTGACGCGACCGTCTAACGCCTGACGGCTGCGGGGCAGATGCGGATGCGACAGGGCGCGGCTGAGCCACGCGCCCGGACGAAGCCGATGGACGCGCGGAGAAGCGAGGGGCCCTGTGCCTGCCGTGGGCAGCGTCACTCATGGCCAGCCCCCTCCTCCCGCACGGCGCGGGCGTCGAGCCACGCCTGCAGGAACAGCGACGCGGCAATCATGTCGACCTTTCCGCGCATGTCACGCTCGCGAAGGCCCTCCTCACGCAGGATACGCTTGGCCTCCGCCGACGAAAGCCGCTCGTCGGCGAACTCCAGCGGAAGGCCGCAGGCATCGGCGATGGTGCGGGCCTGGGCCATGAGCCGCTCCGCCTGAGGCCCGTCCTCGCCCGAAAGGGTCTGGGGACGGCCGCACACGAGCACGTCGGGCTCGTAGTCCTCCAGGACATAGCGGAAGCTCCGCGCGTGCGCGAGCACCTCGGCCGCGGGGAGCACCTTCACGGGACTCGCCACGCGGCCGGAGGCGTCGCTCACCGCGATGCCCACGCGCACCTGGCCTATGTCGAGCGCAAGGGCCCTCACGCGCGCCTAGCCGAGCAGCTCGCGTGCGGCAGCCAGCGCGGCGTCGATGCCCGAGGCGTCCTTGCCGCCGGCCTGCGCCATGTTGGGACGACCGCCGCCCTTGCCGCCCACGTGACCGGCGGCGGCACGAACCACGTCGCCGGCCTTGAAGCCTGCGGCCACGGCCTCGTCGGTGCCGGCGGCAAGCAGCGCCACCTTGCCCTCGGGCGTTGCCGTGGCGAGCACGCAGGCGCAGGCGCCGGCAACCTTGTCACGAATGGTGTCCCAGACGCTGCGGAGGTCGGCCGCCTCCATGCCGTCGAGACGGGCGACGACGGCCTTGTAGGCACCCAGGTCGAGCGCCCCCTCGATGGCCTCGGCAACCCCGCCGGAGGCACCGCCGGTGAGGGCCGCCTTGAGCTTCTGCTCGGTCTCGCGCTGGGCGGCCTTGAGGTCGGCGATGCGCGCGGCGCTGTCCTCGGGACGGCACTTGAGCTCGGCCGACACGGCGTCCAGGCTGGCCAGGCGCTCGTCGAGCCACGCCAGCGCGCCCAGGCTCGTCACGGCCTCGATGCGGCGGACGTTGGAGCCCGTGGAGGACTCGGAGACGATCTTGAACAGGCCAAGCTCGGCAGTGTTGCGCGCGTGCGTGCCGCCGCAGAGCTCGCGGCTGAAGGGCTTGTCCTTGGTGCCGCAGGAGACCACGCGCACCACGTCGCCGTACTTCTCGCCAAAGAGGGCGACGGCACCGGAGGCCTTGGCCTCGTCGATGCCCATCACGGCGGTCACGACCGGCTTGGCCGCGAAGATCTCGACGTTCACGAGATCCTCGACCTCGTGCAGCTGGTCGGCCGTGAGGGCCTCGAAGTGCGTGAAGTCAAAGCGCAGGCGCTCGTCGTCGAGCAGCGAGCCCGCCTGGGAGACGTGGTCGCCCAGAACCTGCTTGAGCGCGGCGTCGAGCAGGTGCGTGGCGGTGTGGTTGCGGCGGATGAGCTCGCGACGGTGGGCGTCGATGGACGCGGCGAGCGTGTCGCCCACGGCAAGCGAGCCCTTCTCGACCCTGGCAACGTGCGCGTAGAGGCCGTTCTTGGCCTTGGTGTCAGAGACGGAGAGCTCAACGCCGTCGCCGGCAAGCGTGCCGGTGTCGCCCACCTGGCCGCCCATCTCGGCGTAGAACGGGGTGCGATCGAGCACGACCTCGACCTCGTCGCCCCCCTCGGCACGCTCCACGGCCTCGCCGTCGCGCACGATGGCGAGAACCCTCGCGCCCTCGAGCTCGTTGTGGTCGTAGCCGTCGAACTCCGTGGCGGCCAGCTGGTCGGAGAGCGCCACCCACACGTCATTGAAGCTCCCCCAGGCGTCGCCCTCGGCGGCAGCGCGCGCACGGCTCTTCTGCTCGTCCATGCAGGCCTCGAAGCCCGCCATGTCGACCTGGTGGCCAGCGGCGCCCGCGAGCTCGACCGTGAGGTCGATGGGGAAGCCGTAGGTGTCATGCAGGGTGAAGGCGCGCTCGCCGGAGAGCACCGCGCCCGCCTCGAGGGCGGCCAGGGCGTCGTCGAGGTAGCTGCGGCCGGTCTCGAGGGTGGCGCCAAAACGCTCCTCCTCGGCCCCCACGATGCCCTTGACCAGGGCGACCTTCTCGAGCAGCTCCGGGTAGGCATCGCCCATGAGGCGGTTGACCTCGTCGATGAACTGGTTGAGGAACGGCCCCTCGATGCCGAGGAGACGGCCGTGGAAGACGGCACGGCGCAGAAGGCGGCGCAGCACGTAGCCGCGGCCCTCGTTGCCGGGAAGGACGCCGTCGGCGATGAGGAAGTCGACCGCGCGGGCGGCATCGGCGATGATGCGCAGGCTCACGCTCGGGCCCTCGTAGCTCGTACGGCCGTACTGCTTGCCGCTGATCTTCTCACCGAGGGCGATGAGGCCCTGCATGAGATCGCCGTCGTAGTTGGAGCTGGCGTGCTGCATGATGGCCGCCATGCGCTCGAGGCCCATGCCCGTATCGAGATTGCGGTGGGGCAGCTCGGGCATCGAGCCGTCCTCCTGACGGTCGAACTGCGTGAACACGAGGTTCCAGAACTCGAGGTAACGGTCGCAGTCGCAGCCAGGGGCGCACGTGGGCTTGCCGCAGCCAAACTCCGGGCCCTGGTCGTAGTAGATCTCGGAGCAGGGGCCGCAGGGGCCGGTGGGGCCGGCAGCCCAGAAGTTGTCGTCCTCGCCAAGGCGGGAGATATGATCCTCCGCCACGCCCAGCTCGCGCCAAATGTCGTGCGTCTCGTCGTCGTCGGTGAAGACCGTGAAGTAGAGGCGGTCCACCGGGAGCTTGAAGACCTTGGTGATGAGCTCGAAGGCCCAAGCGCAGGCCTGCTGCTTGGAGACGCCGCCAAAGGAGAAGTCGCCGAGCATCTCGAAGAACGAGAGGTG
>UWSJ01000078.1 GCA_900549525.1 uncultured Coriobacteriaceae bacterium
GCCGTCCCGCGGGCGGCGGCGCGGCTCAGGTCGCCCGAGACCCCGAGGTCGTGGTTCGTGGCGTTCGTCGTGGCCGCCGTGATCGGCTCTCCCGTGTGGATCCCCCTGGCCCTCGGCGCGGTCATGGTGGTCATCGGATGCTTCATGGCCCTCTGCGGCCTGCTCGTAGGCGTCTGGGCCGTTGCCGCGTCGGCGTTGCTCGGGGCTCCCGTCGGCCTGTTGTACCTCGTGGTCGTCCCGTCTGATTGCGTCGCCACAGCTTGGTCGCCTCTCGTGTGCGCATGCCGATTTCCAAGACAGCTCGTTTGTCACTTCGTCGCATCTTTCGCGGGGCGCTTCCGCTATGTTTGTACACCAGCACAATGAACAACGGTGCAGGTCAGCGCATCATTCTCGTCGAAAGGAAGCGCTGAGCGGCCGTCCGAGTCGGGCGGTCCCAAACGACGAGAGGAGCGCCTGCATGGCAGAGAAGCAGCCCGGCATCACCAAGGTGATGAAGTTCGGCGACGAGGAGTTCGAGGTTCCGTTCGCCAAGGGCAACCCCGGCAAGAGCCGCGAGGAGCTCGACGAGATCAAGCGCAAGCTGCGCGAGAGCGGCGACGCGAGCGACGGCGAGATGGTGGCGACCATGGGCTTCTGCGCGAAGTACCAGCCGCACACCTACATGACCGAGCTGCCCGGCATCATGTGCGAGCGCGACCAGGCCTGCGTCCTGCGCGACGGTGTCACCATCTACGCGGACATCTACCGCCCGGCCAACTGCCCGGAGAAGGTGCCCGTCATCTGCGCCTTCGGCCCCTTCGGCAAGAACCCCTCCGAGGGCATGGACTCCTGGCAGCTCATGGGCGTGCCCCCCAAGACCGTCTCGCAGTACGCCAAGTTCGAGTCGCCCGACCCCGGCTACTGGTGCCGCTACGGCTACGCCGTGGCCAACGTCGACCCGCGCGGCGTGGGCAACTCCGAGGGCGACGTCTACCTCTGGGGCAGCCAGGACGCCCAGGACGGCTATGACTTCATCGAGTGGATCGCCCAGCAGGAGTGGTGCAACGGCAAGGTCACCATGCTCGGCAACTCCGGCGTGTGCATGAGCCACTGGCGCATCGCCGCCCAGCGTCCGCCCCACCTCGCCTGCCTTGCCGCCTGGGAGGGCACGGGCGACCTCTACCGCGAGAGCTACTTCTGCGGCGGCATCCCCAACCCTGACTACGAGACGCACATCATCCAGGCCCTCGCCGTCAACAACTACATCGAGGACACCCCGGCGATGGTGGCCAAGTACCCGCTCATGAACGCGTACTACAAGGACAAGATCGTCGACTGGAACAAGATCCGCATCCCCACGTACGTGACGGCCGGCTGGGTTCACCACCACCTGCGAGGCGCCTTCGAGGGCTTCCGCCGCATCCGCTCGCCCAAGAAGTGGATGCGCGCCCACCGCGACTTCGAGTGGCCCGATAGCTACAACCCCGAGAACCTCGACGACCTGCGCAAGTTCTTCGACCGTTACCTCAAGGACATCCACAACGGCTGGGAGTTCACGCCGCGCGTGCGCATTGACGTCATGGACGCCTACGACTACGACTACGCCTCCAAGCGCGCCGAGGAGAGCTTCCCGCTTAAGCGCACCGAGTACAGGAAGATCTACCTCAACGCCGCCGAGCACAACGCCTCCTACGAGCCATTCGCCAACGAGTCCGAGGTCGTCTACGACCCGAAGACGGAGACCACGAGTTTCAACTTCCGCTTCGAGGAGGACACCGAGATCACGGGCTTCATGAAGCTGCACCTCAACGTCGAGTGCCGCGGCTACGACAACATGGACCTGTTCCCGTGGGTCATCAAGCTCGACGCCGAGGGCAACTACGTGCCCATCCGCGTCATGGGCGCGCCGTACCGCGGAGCCTGGGGGTTCCTGCGCTGCAGCCATCGCGACCTCGACCCCAAGTACGCGAGCGACTTCCAGCCGGTGCACGCGCACGCCAAGGAGGAGCGCATGAAGCCGGGCGAGATCGTGCCGGTGGACGTCGAGTTCTATCCTCACTCCCGCTTCTGGCACAAGGGCGAGCAGCTCAGCGTCGTCATCGCCGGCCGCTTCATCAAGACCGAGTGGTTCCACGACACCGACATGAACCACGCCACCGACAACGGTGACGGCATGCACGTCATCCACACCGGCGGCCAGTACGACTCCTACCTCCAGGTCCCGGTCGTGCCGCCCAAGTACAAGGTGGGCGACTACGTCTGGCACGGGGACTCCAAGTAACGAGCCCCTCCCCGCATCGCAACCATGGGGGCGCGGCCAGCGCGTGAACCCGCGCCGTCCCGCGCCCCCATCGGACACAGGGCGCCTTCGGGCGCGTAACGAAAGGACACATCATGGACGCAGAGTTCCAGCAGGAAGTCGTCGACATTCTCAAGGACAAGGCCGCCGAGATCTTCGGCTCCGACCCCGCCACCCTCTCCGCCGACACCAAGTTCGTCGACGACCTGGGCTGCAAGTCCGTCAACATCGTGCAGTTCGCGAGCGCCCTCGAGGACGAGTACGAGGTCGAGGTGCCGTTCATGGAGCTCAACAAGATGGAGACCTTCGGCGACGCTGCTGCCCTCATCGACGAGAAGCTGAGCATGTAGCCATGGCGACGCTCATCGAAAAGCTCATCGAGGACGCCAAGACCTCGCCCAGGCGCGTGGCCCTGCCCGAGTGCGAGGCCGGCAACACCCTGCTCGCCGCCCGCAAGGTGGCCGACGACGGCATCGGCACGCCGGTGCTCGTGAGCCCGCGCGACGTCATCGAGGCCACGGCGGCGCGTACGGGCGTCTCTCTCGACGGCATGGAGATCGTCGACAACACCGACGAGGCGGCCGCCGACGCCCTTGCCGAGCGCTACATGGCCGGCGGCCCGCGCCTCATCTCGGCCAAGGGCAGCCGTCGCAAGATCAAGAACCCGATGTACTACGCCATGATGATGGAGGAACTCGGGGACGTGGACTGCACGTTCTGCGGGCACACCAACACGACGGGTGACGTGCTGCTCGCCGCGCAGACCATCATCGGGCTTGCCGAGGGCGTGGACGTGCCCTCCATCCTGGCGCTCGTCGAGACGCCGGGCTTCGAGGGCCCCGAGGGCGAGGTCATCTGCTTCACCGACTGCGGCCTCAACCCCGAGCCCGCGGCCTCCGAGCTGGCCTCCATTGCCATCGCGGCCGCCGACGGCGTGCGCTCGCTCATGGGCTGGGAGCCTCGCGTGGGATTCCTGTCCTTCTCGACCGTCGGGTCCGGTACGGGTGCCAGCGTCGACCGCGTTGACGAGGCCATCAAGCTCGTGCGCGAGCGCAGGCCCGACATCGCCGCCGACGGCGAGTTCCAGCTCGACGCGGCCATCGACCCCAAGGTTGCCGCCAAGAAGGTCGGTCGCGAGTCCGAGGTGGCGGGACGTGCCAACGTGCTCGTCTTCCCCGACCTCAACGCCGCGAACATCGCCATCAAGCTCGTGCAGCGCTTCGCCCACGGCAAGGGCTACGGCCACAACCTCTACGGCTTCAAGTGCCCCGTGGCGGACTCCTCGCGCGGCGCCACGGTCGAGGAGAGCGTCGGCGACATCGCGATGCTCGTCCTCTCGGCCCGCTAGGGGGCTCGCGTGACCGCCGTCCCCGACATGCGGATGCTCGAACGGGTCGTCCGGTACCTCCGCGAGGAGACCGGACGCGCCCTTCGGGGCCGTGAGTTAGCCGGGACGTACGTCGAGGCGGATCCCGCCGCAGGTCGTACGGTCGGCTTCTGGCTGCACCGCACACCGATGACGGGCCCGCGTCCCGTCGTCTTCGAGATGCACGGGGGCGGGTTCGCGCTCGGCGACGCACGCAAGGGCGATGCCCTGCGCCAGCGCATCGCCGAAGAGTTCGGCGTGCACGTGGTGGGCGTCGAGTACCGGCTTGCGCCCGAGCAGCCGTTTCCCGCACAGCTCGTCGACGCCCTCGGGACGCTGTCGGCGGTTTTCTCGGGAGCGTATTGCGAGGTCGACCCTGCCCGCTGCTATCTCATGGGCTACAGTGCCGGGGCCATGCTCGCCGCCGCCTGCGCGCTCGCGACGGGCGTGCGACGGGCGGGGGAGCGCGAGGTGCTCGGGACGGTACTCCCGGACACGACCTGCGCTGCGCTCGACGCCACGGAGCCGTGCGTCGCGGGCCTTGCCCTGCACTACCCGTTCCTTGACGCGTCGCGGGCTCCCGACGACTCGCTCGAGCGTCCCATCGACGTTCCCAACGAGCTCACGAGGGCGTTTGAGCGCTGGTACGTGGGCGAGGCAGACGCCGCCGCGCCGCTCGTCTCGCCCGCGCTCGCCCCGCTCGACGCGCTTGCGACGCTGCCGCCCACGGTGCTCGCCCCGGTCGAGGGCGATCCGCTGCTGCCCCAGGCCCGCCTCATGTTCGACCGCCTGTGCGAGGCCGGGAATCCCGCAACCTGGCTGCCCGTCTCGGGCATGTATCACGGCTACATCGAGGACGCCGCCGACGTGCGTACGTACCTCGTCACCACGATGGAGGCCACCGTCAAGGCGCGGCCCCAGAACTACGTGCAGGCAGCGGAGAAGAGCGTCGACGACGCCCTCCGCCTCCTGCTCCCATGAAAGGAATCCCATGGGCTACAAGATCCTCACCCTCTCGCCTGGCTCCACCTCCACCAAGGTGGCGGTGTTCGACGGTGCCGAGGCGCTCTTCCGCCTCAACGTCACCCATCCCGCCGAGGAGCTCGCGAAGTTCGACCACGCGGCCGACCAGTTCGAGTATCGCAAGGCCACCATCCTCGACGCCCTCGCCGAGCATGGCGTGGCGCTCTCCGATATTGACGCCTTCTCCGGCTACTGCGGCGCCATGGGCCCCACCGTCGGCGGCATCTTCGCCATCGACGACACCGTGTGCGAGCACGTGCTGGCGGCCGGCATCAACCATCCCGCCATCCTTGGCGCACCGCTCCTGCACGCCTTCGCCCAGGAGACGGGCAGGCCCGCCTACGCCGTGAACCAGCCCGACACCGACGAGCTCGACGACGTGGCGCGCATCACCGGCTACCCCGGCGTCTATCGCAAGAGCCACGTGCACTGCCTCAACCAGAAGGAGTGCGCCATCCGTGCCGCCGCCGAGATGGGACTCTCCTACGAGGAGGGCACCTTCATCGTGGCGCACGTGGGCGGAGGCCTCTCGGTGGCCTGCCACGACCACGGGCGCATGGTGGACACCAACGACGTGCTCGAGGGTTCCGGCCCCTTTGCCCCCAACCGCTCTGGCGACGTGCCCCTGAAGCCGGTCGTGAAGCTGGCCTTCTCCGGCGAGCACGGCAAGAAGGAGATCGAAGGGGTGATCGGCAAGACGGGCGGTCTCGTGGGGCTCGTCGGCACGGACGACGCGCGCGAGATCATCCGTCGCATCGAGGCGGGCGACGCGTGGGCTGAGATGGCCTACGACGCCATGGCCTACCAGGTGGCCAAGGCCATCGGCGGCTTTGCCTGCGTGCTCAAGGGCAAGGTCGACGCCATCGTGCTCACCGGCGGCGTCAGCCACGACCCGCACTTCGTCTCCTACGTCACCGAGCGCGTCGACTGGATCGCCTCGGTCAAGGTGTTCGCCGGCGACTTCGAGATGGACGCGCTGGCGGCCGGTGCCATCCGTGCCCTCGACGGCGCCGAGACCGTCATGACCTTCACGGGCGCGCCCAGCTGGACGGGCTTTGACCTTCCCGGTGCCCCGGCGGCGGTGTAGGGATGGCGGGTTCTGCGACTGGTAGGAGCGGCTTTCACTACGCCTACCTCATCGTGCTCTCGGGCATCGTGATCACCTGCGTGCCGTGCGCGCTCGTGCTCTCGTGCGCGGGCATCTTCTTCACGCCTGTCAGCGCCTTCTTCGGCGTTTCCAAGGCCACGTACTCGCTCTACTTCAGCATTCTCAACGTGGCCATGATGGTGGCGCTGCCGGTGGCGGGACGGCTCATGGAGCGCCTCGACATGCGCCTCGTGCTCTCGGCCTGCGTGGTCATGGCGGGCGTGGGCCTCATGGCCTTCTCGACGTTCAACGAGATGTGGCAGTTCTACGTGGTGGGGGCCGTGCTGGGACTGGCGCTCGCTCCGCTGCTCTACCTGGCGGTGCCTGTGCTCGTCAACGCGTGGTGCGTCAGGCGCGTCGGGTTCTTCGTGGGCCTCTGCATGGCGTTCACCGGCATTGGCGGCGTGATCTTCAACCCGGTGGGCTCGGCGCTCATCGCGAGCGGCCCGGAGGGCTGGAGGCGGGCCTACCTCGTCTTTGGCATCATCATCCTCGTCGTGACGCTTCCGTTCACGCTCTTCGTCGTGCGTAGCAAGCCCGCCGACAAGGGCCTCGAGCCCTACGGCACCGAGGAGGTGGGCGCCACCGGGGCCAAGGCGGCCGTCCGCGCGCTGGCTTCCGGGCGCGCCATGAAGGTCCCGGCCTTCTACGCGCTGGCCGCGTTCTGCGGGCTCATCACGCTTAACCAGACCGTCTACCAGTTCCTTCCGTCGTACGTGACGAGCCTCTCCGAGACGAGCCTGCCCGCGCTCGCCGCCACGGCGGGGACGGTCGCGAGCGCCTGCATGGCGGGCCAGGCCATCGGCAAGGTGGCGCTCGGCACGCTGAGCGACCGGAGCGTCATCGCAGGCCTCGCCGGCGGCCTCGTCGCGGGTGCCGCGGGCGTGCTCGTGATGATGCTCGTGCCCGGCGTGCCCGTGCTGCTCATGGCGGGCTCGTTCATGTTCGGCTTTGCCTACGCGTGCACCACGGTGCAGACGCCGCTGCTCACGCGCACGGTCTTCGGCGAGCGCGACTACACCGCCATCTACTCGCGCATCTCGATGGTGGGGTCGCTGTTTGGCGCGGTGGCGGCCGTGTTCTGGGGCTGGATCTGCGACCTGCCCAACGGCTACGCGATCATGTTCGTCCTGAGCCTCGTGTGCCTGGGGTCGTGCCTGGCGCTCGGTGCCTTCGCGCTCTCACAGCGTGCGGCGCTCGAGAAGGACTTCGAGTAGTACCCTTTCCACGGGGTCGAACGGCAAGGTGGGCGTACCCGTGCGGGTACGCCCACCTTTTGGCATGAAACGAGGGGCGGCATGGCGCTTGGCATTGGCGTCGACATGGTCACGATCTCCGAGATCGCGCGGTTTTTGCCGGAGGGCGGCCTGAACGCGGCCACCGTGCCCGCTCCGAACGGGCCATCAGCTCCGTCGGGCCATCCCGTCCTCCACGCCTTCATCCGGCGCACGTTCACGCCCTCCGAGCTCGCCCAGGCCGCCGCGCGTCACGACCAGGCGAGCTACCTCGCCGGACGCTTCGCCGTGAAGGAGGCCGTCTTCAAGGCGCTCGCCCCGCGCACGTCCGCAGGCTTCGACCTCCGCGTCGTCGAGACCCTCGACGACGAGACAGGGGCTCCGCGCGTCACGACGACGGGCCCCCTCGCGCCGGTGCTCGCCGAGGCGAGGGCCACCGAGGCACTCGTCTCCATCACCAACGAGGGAGACTACGCCGTCGCCTTCGCGCTCGTGCAGTAGTCAGTCCCGTAAGCTGTGCGTTATCGATGCGGGGCGGCGTACGCTTGCCGCCCTGTTGCGCTACACTTCCTCCCGGACTCTGCACCCAAGAAAGAGGTTCATCCATGAAGGTTCTCTACAACGACGGCCACGTGGCCGAGTGCCCGGAAGGCGAGGAGCTGCACGTCATCCGCCACTCCGCCGCGCACATCATGGCTCAGGCCATCAAGCGGCTGTACCCCGAGGCGGACTTCGCCTACGGTCCCGCGACCGACAACGGCTTCTACTACGACGTCGACCTCGGCGACAAGAAGATCAGCGAGGACGACTTCCCCGCGATCGAGGCCGAGATGAAGAAGATCTGCAAGGAGAACCTCCCGTTCAAGGTCTTCGAGCTCCCGCGCGCCGAGGCCGTCAAGCTCATGGAGGATCGTGGCGAGAAGTACAAGGTCGAGCACATCGGTGACCTTGACGAGGACGCGCGCATCACGTTCTACCAGCAGGGCGACTACATCGACATGTGCGTCGGCCCGCACCTCACCTACACCAAGGCCCTCAAGGCCTTCAAGCTCACCGGTGTCTCTGGCGCCTACTGGAAGGGCGACAAGGACAACAAGATGCT
>UWSJ01000079.1 GCA_900549525.1 uncultured Coriobacteriaceae bacterium
TGGTGCCCCCAACGGGACTCGAACCCGTGTTCTCGCCTTGAAAGGGCGATGTCCTAACCGCTAGACGATGGGGACGCGGAGGAGAGTATAGCAAACGTCATCGGTCGGGCGTGGCCGCTGCGCAGAACGCCGACGTACGGCGCAGCGGCGCCAAGACCCGGCTGCCGTCGCAAGCTCCCGTTCCGCGCGGCTACCAGTCGAGGTCGTGGTCGTCCGCGAAGCACTTTGCCTGCTCCGTGAAGCCCTCCTGCGCGCCCGCCCACGCGAGGAAGTCGGGCGTGTCCATGACCACCGGGTCACACTCGTGCACGGCAAGCGTCGCCTCCTCGTAGCTGCCGGGAACGAAGTCCGGGCGTGTGGGCAGGTAGGTCTCCACGAACGCGGGCTTCAAGAGGGCGTAGGCGCCGCCGGTGCAGAGGCTCGCGTACCCGCGCAGCGCGCGCCTGGCCGCTCCCATGCGGTCGAGCTTGTACATGAGCAGCGTGCGCGCTAGGTGTGACCAGGCGTTGCCCTGCCGCTCGAACTTGGCGTCGAGCTGGTCGAACCCCGCCTCGTCCTCGAGTCGGGCTAGTCCCACGGCCCACGTGTAGCGAAGGCCGAGCTCGTCGGTGGGGTCGAGAAGCACGCCAAGCTCGCACGAGCTGATGGCTGGCCGGTAGCGGGCCGTGTCGAGCTGGTAGCGGCTGCGAGCGGCGAGAAGGCGCAGGCGTGGGCGAGCAAAGAGGCCGGGGAGCGTTTCGGGCTTCGTCCATCCCGAAGGGTCGCCCGCGCCCACCTCTTCCCAGGTGGTGTCGAGTGCCTGAAGCACGGCGTCCGCCTCCTGGGTGCTCACGATGGCCAGCAGGATCTTGGCGTCCAGGCAGTTCGGGTCGACATCGAGCGCCTCGCGGCATGCTGCTCCCAGACGCGCAAAACGCTTGGCGCGAGCCGACTCGTACGCCTCGTCGTCGAGGAACTCCTCCTCCGCCTGAGCGGCGCGACTTGCGGCCAGGGCCGTGCACACCAGCGAGAACGCCCGGTCGTCGTCACGATCCAGGAAGTTCTCGGGCTGCTGCTGCACGGCAAGCCGCAGCTCGTCGAACGCTCGCTCGGACAGGTTGCCGATGCGCTCGCGACGGTGCCACGCAAGCCGCTCGACGAGCTCGTCATTCCGCCTCATGAGCGCGCCTCCCCGGTGCTTGGGCTTCCGGCTTCGACGGGGCCGTCTGTCTCCTGGGCCTCTGCCACGGCGTCGAGACCCGCGAGCCACGAGCCGAGCGTCCCCCGCTCGCAGGCGTCGCAGCCCTCCTGCAAGAGCACCGTGGCCTCCGAGGTGGCGAGAATGAGCTCGTCCTCGCCCATGGGCGCCACGACGATGCGCGCGTAGACGCCGTCGGGCAGGTCGTCCTGGCGGCTGAGCGTGGTGCCGGCGTAGGGGTAGGCCTTGAGCAGCAGCGAGACCTCGCGCTCCGCTGCCGCCCGGTCTCCGCGCTTGAAGGCGGTGGCCATGCGGGCGAGCGCATACCACGCGAGGCCGAAGGTTGTCCCGGCGTGGCGGCTGAGCGTGTCGAGTGCGGTGTCGTCCTCGAGCTTGGCGTAGGCGAGGGCGAGCGTGAGGCGCGCGTCGGCGGCGTCGGTCGGGTCGACCTCGAGCAGCTCGTGGGCAAGGCGCACGCAGAGGCGGTAGCGGCCGCATACGAGCGCGCATGCCGCCTCCGCCGCGAGCCAGCGCACGTAGGGGCGCATGGCGAGCGTGCCGGCAACCTCCGCGGCCTCACCGGGAAGGTCGACGGCGTCGCGAGCCCGTTCGCAGGCCTTGCGGACGCCGTCTGCTCCTTTGGCGAGGTAGTGCTGGTAGGCGTTGGGGCTGGCGCTGTCGGCAGCGGCGAGCATTCGGAGTGCGTCGGGACAGGAGCGGTCGACGTCGACGGCCTCGAGCAGGAGCTTTCGGGCCTCGGCGATTATCGAGTTCGCCCCCTCGTCGGCCGAGAAGGGCAGCTGGTAGTCGATGAGGTCTGTCGCCCTTGTCACGAGGCCAAACGCGCGGTCGGCATCGGTCTGCGGGAGGCTGTCCCGCTGCTGGCGGTAGCGCCTGCCAAAGTCGGCCACCGCACGGGCGGCCGAGAACGGGTCGCGGTCGTCGAGCGAGGCGGCAAACCTTAGCCCCAGCCTCTGGAAGTCCTCTGTATGCGGGTCAAGCGCCATGTTCCTCCGTTTCGTCCGCTTCATGGTAGCGAAGGAGGCGGACATCATGGCGGCGCTGCCGCCTGCGACGGGCTGATATGAGCGGTAGTTAGGTATCCGTCACACATCAGTCCGCATATTGCGGCACGGTTTATTCACGATAATTGGCACTATCGCCATATCATTACAGAATTGTATCTTGCTTGAAATAAATGTTGACTTACGGGCCATAGGGGACGATAGTACGGGTCAATCACTTGGATGGTGCGTGGGGATGCGTGCCAGGTGAGATTAGGAGATTACGCAATGAGCAAGCAGCTATCCATTATTGAGGTCGTAATTAGCTAACGGGTGGCTGCATACGCCGCCCGTGACTTACGGGCGGCCTTACGAGGGGCCGTCGGGTGCAAAACCCAGCGGCCCCTCCTCTTTTTGCGTAATTCCTACCCAGGAAGGGAGAGTTTTGTGAACGGAATCGTACTGATGGTGGCAGCAGCGGTGATCCTGGCCGTCGGCTACCTGCTCTACGGCAGATGGCTCGCCAACAAGTGGGGTGTCGACAGGGACGCCATCACGCCCGCCCGTCGCATGGAGGACGGCCAGAACTTCTCGCCTGCCTCGTGCTTCACGGTGTTCTCGCACCAGTTCAGCTCCATCTGCGGTGCCGGCCCCGTCACGGGCACCATCGTCGCCATGGCGTTTGGCTGGCTGCCGGTCGTGCTCTGGGTTCTCGTCGGCGGCATCTTCTTCGGCGCCGTGCATGACTTCGGCGCCCTCTACGCGTCCATGAAGAACAACGGCAAGTCGCTGGCGCAGCTCATTGAGAAGTACATCGGCAAGACCGGTCGCCGTCTGTTCCTGCTGTTCTGCTGGCTGTTCTGCATCATCGTCATTGCCGCCTTCACCGACATGGTGGCCGGCACCTTCAAGATGGGCGAGGGCGTCGCGGCGGGCGTTGGCTTCGGCGTTGACGCTGCCAACAAGTCCTACGCCGCCGGTACCGCCGGCACCATCTCGATGCTCTTCACCTTCGTGGCCATCGCCTTTGGTTGGGCCTGCCGCAAGTTCAAGCTCGAGGGCGCCAAGGAGCTCGCGCTCGCCGTCGTGCTGACCGTCGCCATGTTTGCCGTGGGCATGCAGTTCCCGATCTACCTCGACAAGTTTGGTTGGTTCGCCGTCATCGCCGTGTACCTGGTCTTTGCCGGCGCCATGCCCATCCAGACACTCAAGACCCCGCGTGACTACCTCACCAGCGTCATGATGCTCGTCATGATCGCCTGCGCCGTGCTCGGCATCGTCGTCCTCGGCGCCAACGGCCAGGCCACGATGACCGCCCCGGTCTTCACGGGCTTCACCACCAAGTCCGGCATGATGTTCCCGATCCTGTTCGTCTCCGTCGCCTGCGGCGCCCTCTCCGGCTTCCACAGCCTCGTGTCCTCCGGCACCTCCTCCAAGCAGGTCGAGCGTGAGCAGGACGCGCTGCCCGTCGGCTACGGCGCCATGGTCGTCGAGTCCTTCGTGGGCATCCTCGCCATCATCGTCGCCGGCATCATGTTCGCCGACATGAACACTGCCGGTACCGGCGCGCTCAACAACGGCGTCGCCTCCACGCCGTTCCAGATCTTCGCGGCCGGCATCTCCCGTGGCATGCAAGCCTTCGGCGTCAATGCCACCTTTGCCACCGTGTTCATGACGATGTGCGTCTCCGCCCTGGCCCTGACCTCGCTCGACGCCGTCGCCCGCATCGCCCGTACCTCGTTCTCTGAGTTCTTCGCCCAGAGCAACGATGCCCTCGCCATCGACCAGGCCCAGTCCGGCGCCATGAAGCTCGTCATGAACCCGTGGTTCGCCACCGTCGTGACGCTCGTTCCCGGCTTTGCCCTCGCCTTTGGTGGCTACCAGAACATCTGGCCGCTCTTCGGCGCCTCCAACCAGCTGCTCGGCGGCATGACGATGATCACGCTGGCCGTGTTCTGCAAGGTTACCGGCCGTAAGGGTGCCACGCTCTACGTGCCCGTCGTGTTCCTGCTCTGCTGCACCTTCACCTCGCTCGCGATGAGCATCATGGGCTGCATCACCGCACTCTCCACTCAGGGCGCTGCCGTAATCGCCACCTCTGGCCTGCAGCTTGTCTTTGCCGTGCTGCTCGTGGCGCTTGGCCTCATCGTTGCCTACAACTGCCTGAAGGAGCTCTTCACCAAGGCAGAGGGCTCCATCCCCGACGAGAAGCCCGAGTGGACCGAGCTTGGCCGCAAGCGCGTGGCCGAGGCGGCTGGCAAGGGCGCTGCTGCCGGCGAGGTTGCCTCCGAGCGCGCGTAGCGGACGTCTGCCCGGTTGCGCGGGCGGCTGAGCCTGCGGCTCCCGCGCAACTCACTGAGATTGCCTGCGACGTCGCTTCGCACCGCTAGAGCCCGCGTCCCTTCGGAGACGCGGGCTCTTTTGTTGAGACGGGTTGCCAAGACGGCGGGCTTGACAAGCAAGGCCGCTGGTTTTGACACGTTTGCGACGAACTGTATGGATTCATGCTGCCAGTGCCTGGGAGACCGGCATAAAAATGCAGAGAACAACATAGAAACCGGGACACGGGAGCCCGTCTGGCTCGCGCGCGCCCCACACTCGTCGGAGTATCCATACACTTCGTGGCCAACTTGTCATCGCGGCGCAGTTAGGCTGTCACCGCGCTCCGGAGCGGGCCGTGTGTCGAAAGCAAGGACGCCTGTGCCCCGCGCGTATACTAATAAGCAAAAACACGCTGACGCAGGGGATGTGATCCGCGCATGACTGAGGGACCAGACACGGAGCTGCACGCAGACCAGACGCCGAGTGGCGCCGCGGCGGCATCCTCGCCAACGCCTGCGGCACCTGCTCCTGCGCCCGCAGCTCCCGTCCCCGCGCCCGCCGCTCCCGCGCCCGCAGCGAGTGAGTCTCCGGATGCGCCAGCGGCCCCGCGTAAGCCCACGGTCGAGGAGCGCATCGAGCAGGCCATCCTCACCACCGCCCCCGGCACTGCGGTTCGCCGCGCCCTCGACATGATCATCGCCGGCCACCTCGGCGCGCTCATCTGCGTGGGCGACACCGACGCCGTGCTTGCCGCGGGCAACGACGGATTCCCCCTCAACATCTCCTTCACGGCCAACCGCCTCTTCGAGCTCTCCAAGATGGACGGCGCCATCGTGGTCGACCGCGACCTCACGCAGATCCTGCGTGCCAACTTCCACCTCAACCCAGACCCGAGCCTCCCTACGAGCGAGACGGGCATGCGCCATCGTACCGCCGCGCGCATGAGCCTGCTCACCGACGCGCTCGTGATCTCGGTCTCGGAGCGCCGCCAGGTGGTCAATCTCTACGTTGCCGGTCGCTCGCACCAGCTCAAGACCGTCCCCGAGGTCATGACGTCCGTGAGCCAGCTCCTCGTGACACTGCAGACCACGCGCCAGTCGCTCGACCGCAGCCTCCTGCGCCTTACCACGCTCGAGCTCGACAACTACGTCACGCTCGGCGACGTGGCCACGATCCTGTGCTACTTCGAGACGCTCATGACCGCCGCCGACGAGATCGACCGCTGCATCGACCAGCTCGGCAGCGAGGGCCGTACGGTCGAGATGCAGCGCGAGCAGCTCGTGGGCGACATGGAGAGCGAATACCTGCTGCTCATCCGCGACTACGCGCGTGACTCCTCCGAGGCCAACGCGGAGGCCATCCGCGCACGTCTGCACGCCGGCGAGCCCGAGCAGTGGCGCAGCTCCAAGCGCGTGGCCCAGGTGCTCGGCTACGACGACATGCGCGAGGACAGCGTCATGGTGCCGCTGGGCCTGCGTACGCTCAACCGCGTCAGCGTCGTGCGCGAGGGCATGGCCGACAAGATCGTCGACGAGTACGGCAACCTCCGCGAGCTCATGGACGACATCGAGCAGAACCCCTCGCGCCTCGACAACATCGGCGTGAAGAACCCGAGCATCCTCGCGGACAGCCTGTACCGCATGTGGGGCAAGAAGGAGTAGCCCGATGACTCGAGCCAATCCCGCGGCGTCGCGCCTTCGGACGCCCGCTCGCGCCCCCCAGTCGGCGCGCGCCCATGCCACGACCCCGGATACCTGCGCCATCATCGCGGCCGGTGGCCTGGGCATGCGCTTCGGAGACCCGCGCGGCAAGCAGTACGTCGAGCTCTGCGGACTCCCCGTGCTCGACTGGTCCATCGCCGCCTTTGACGAGGCGCCGTCGGTGGGTCACGTCGTGGTCGTGTGCCCGGAGGGCCGCGTGGACGAGACGCGCCTGGCCGTGCGCCAGCTCGCGCCCTCGGTGTCCCTCAGCTTCGTGTCCGGGGGCGCCACGCGGCAGGAGTCGTGCCTCGCGGGCCTGCGCGCCGTTCCGGAGAACTTCCCGCTCGTGGCCATCCACGACGGTGCCCGGCCGCTCGTCTCCGTCGACACCATCGAGGCCGTCATCGCTCGCGTGAGGGACGACGCGTCGCTCGCGGGCGCCATCTGTGCCCATCCCTCCGTCGACACGCTCAAGGTCGTCGAAGGCGACATCGTGTGCTCCACGCCCGACCGGGCGCGCTTCTGGGCCGTCCAGACGCCGCAGGTCTTCCGCGTTGACGTTGTGATGGCGGCGCACGAGGCGGCTGCTGCCGAGGGCTTCGTGGGCACCGACGACTCGTCGCTCGTGGAGCGGGCGGGCGGTCGCGTTGCCTGCGTCGAGGGTCCCGGCGACAACATCAAGGTCACGGTGCCCGAGGATCGTCGTCCCGTCGAGGCCATCCTCGCGGGCAGGCTCGAGGACCGGCAGGCGGAGGCCCCGGCCGTCGTCCGCCGACAGGCGTAGGGGAGGGCGCTGTGCTTCGCATTGGTCACGGCTACGACGTGCACAAACTCGTGGAGGGCCGCAAGCTCATCCTCTGCGGGGCAAACGTCCCCCATGCGCTCGGTCTTCTTGGCCACTCCGACGCCGACGTGGCAACCCACGCCGTTGCCGACGCCATCCTCGGCGCCACGCGCCTGGGGGACCTTGGCAAGCTCTTTCCCGACACCGACCCGGCCTACGCGGGGGCAAACTCGCTGCGTCTGCTCACCGAGGTCATGCGCCTCGCCCGCGAGCGCGGCTACGAGCTGCTCGACGTGGACTGTACCATCGCCGCCCAGGCCCCCAAGCTTGCCCCGCACCGCGAGGCCATGCGCGAGAACCTCGCGCACGCCCTTGGCGTGGATGTCGCGAGCGTGGGCGTGAAGGCCACCACCACCGAGCGCCTCGGCTTCGTGGGGCGCGAGGAGGGCATGGAAGCCTGGGCGGTCGCCCTGATGCAGGGCCCGGACGCATAGCCATCCGGGACGCTCCGCGCTATTCTATCGCAGCATCCATGCGTCGCAGGCCATAAGGCCACGCCGCTCCAGCCAGTGAGGACATATATGTTTGATCGCATTCGCGAGGACATCGAGACGTTCCGTGCGCACGACCCTGCGGCCACGTCCACGATTTCGATCATGCTCAACTCCCCGGGCATGCGCGCCATCTGGGCGTACCGCCGCCAGCACTGGTGGTGGACGCACGGGCACCACCTCATCGCGCGTACCCTCTCAACATGGAGTCGTCATCGCTTCGGCGTCGAGATTCACCCCGGCGCCACTATCGGCCGACGGTTCGTGATCGATCACGGCATGGGCATCGTGGTGGGCGAGACCACCATCATCGGCGACGACTGCCAGCTCTACCAGGGCGTCACCCT
>UWSJ01000080.1 GCA_900549525.1 uncultured Coriobacteriaceae bacterium
CTGTCAGCACGGCCAGCAGGTCATGGTCGAGGGCCACGGCATGCCGCGCCAGGGCACCAAGGCACGAGGCAACCTCTTCGTCGTGGTGAACGTCGTCGTGCCGCGCGACCTCACGGCCGAGCAGCTCGCTACCGTCCGTTCCGTGGCCGTCGAGCGTGGCGAGCGCGCGGGCGAGCCCGAGGACGCACGGCCTGCGCACGAGGGCTTCTTCGGCCGCAAGCGCGCACGTGCCGCCTCCGCCAAGCCGCACGGCAAGGGCTCGTCCGAGTGAGCGACGTGACGGGCGCGGCTCACGACGCGCGGGCCCTCGACTCCGCCGATGACACCAGTCGCCCCGGCGGGGCGCGCTCGCGGGTATCCGGAGCAGCTCCGCGCTTCGCGGTGGCCAACCTTGGCTGCCGGGTGAACCGCGTCGAGCTTGACGCCATCGCCGCCGAGCTCGAGGCCTTGGGCTGCGAGCTTGTTGATGAGACCGCGGCCGAGCTTGTGGTGGTGAACACCTGTGCCGTCACGGGCGAGGCGGAGGCCAAGGCGCGCAAGGCCGTGCGACACGCCTCCCAGCTTCCGCACGGGCCGCTCGTCGTGGCCACCGGCTGCGTGGCGAGCCTGTTTGCTGGCGAGCTCGAGGCCCTCGCCCCCAACGTCGTCGTGGAGCCCGAGAAGGAGCGCGTCGCGACTCGCGCGCTCGGGCTGCTCGGCGTGGAGGCCCGCGTGCTCGCGGGCGCCGGGGTCGTGCGTGCGGGCTGCGGGTCCGGCGGTACCGTCACGCCTACCGGCCGCATGCGGCCGGGGCTCAAGGTGCAGGACGGCTGCGACCATCGCTGCACGTACTGCATCGTGTGGAAGGCCCGTGGCGCGGCCCGCTCCCTCGATGCGGACGAGGTCGTCTCGCGGGTGCGCGCGCTTGTTGACGAGGGCGCCCGCGAGGTGGTGCTCACCGGCATCGACCTCGGGCGCTATGAGAGCGCGGGGCTTGACCTCTCTGGACTCCTCGCACGTATTCTCGACGAGACCGAGGTGGGCCGCGTGCGGCTGTCGTCGGTGGAACCCGCCGGCGTCACGCCCGAGCTGCTCGCGCTCATGGCCGAAAGCGACGGGCGCGTGGCCCCCTTCCTCCACGTACCGCTTCAGAGCGGCTGCGACGCCACGCTCGTGCGCATGGGCCGCCCCTACACGTCGGCGGACTACCTTCGCGTGGTCTCGGAGGCGCACAGGATCGTACGCGGGCTCGCGCTCGCGTGCGATCTTATCGTGGGGTTCCCGGGCGAGACGGAGACGGAGTTTGCTGCGTCGCTCGAGACGTGCCGCAGGGCCGGCTTTGCCAACATGCACGTGTTTCGCTACTCCCGCCGTCCCGGAACGCCGGCGGCCACCATGGACGGGCAGGTCGCCCCGGACGTCATGGCCGAACGCAGCCTTGCCATGCGCGAGCTTGCCGCCGCTTCGAGGCGCTCCTACGTCGAGTCGCTCGCGGGCACCGAGCAGCTCGTGCTCGTGGAGCGGCGGGGCTTCGGCGTGACGGGCGGACTCGTGCGGGCACTTGTGGACGAGGGGGCCTCGGCGGGGTCGCTCGTGCGGGTGCGCCCGGCGTCCGCGACGCCTGCGGGGCTGCTCGACGCGCGGTAGTCGTATCATCTTGTGGCAGACGGCCGTGGGCGACCTCGCCGGCGGCGGCGCCAAACGACACTGGAGGAGCATGGAGCCAGCTCAGCTTCGCCTCACCATACCCGACTCGGTGGACATGACGAGTCTCATGGGCCCGGCGGACGCGCTGCTCAGGCGCGTCGAGGCGGCAACGGATGCCTCGGTTACCGTACGGGGCAACCAGGTTGCCGTGACCGGAGACCCAACCGAGGCCAACCGCGTCGTGGGCGTGTTCTCGCGTCTCATTCAGCAGGTGGGCAGGGGAGAGGCCCCGACGGAGCAGGACGTCGACCTTCTTCTCGCCCGCTCCGGGCACGCGCGGGACGAGGAGCTCTCGCTTTCCGACGACATCCTGCTCACCTACCGCGGACGTGCCCTGCGCCCCAAGACGCTCGGCCAGCGACACTACATCGAGGCCGTGCGCACCCACACCGTCACCTTCGCGCTGGGGCCTGCGGGCACCGGCAAGACCTACCTCGCCATGGCGATGGCCGTGGCCGCGCTCAAGCGGCGCGAGGTGGGTCGCATCGTGCTGTGCCGCCCGGTGGTCGAGGCGGGCGAGTCGCTGGGTTATTTGCCCGGCACCCTCCAGGAGAAGCTCGACCCTTACGTGCGGCCTCTCTACGACGCGCTCTTCGACATGACGGACATGGAGAAGGGCAACGCCCTCATCGAGCAGGGCGTCATTGAGATTGCGCCGCTCGCCTACATGCGCGGTCGAACGCTCAACGATGCCTTCGTGATTCTCGACGAGGCCCAGAACACTACGCCCGAGCAGATGAAGATGTTCCTCACGCGCCTTGGCTTCCGGAGCAAGTTCGTCGTGACGGGTGACGGCAGCCAGCGCGACCTCACCGGCCCCTCCGGCCTTACCGACGCCCGCCGTGCGCTCGAGGGCGTCGACGACATCGCCTTCGTCGACCTTGGGCGCGATGACATCGTGCGCCACGCGCTTGTGGCTCGCATCGTGGCGGCCTACGACGAGGCCGCCCGCGCGGGAGGCCGTCGATGAGCCGCGAGGCCCATGGGGCCGACTCGGGAGCTTTTGCCCCGCTTGACGTGGCGCTTGACGTCGAGGACGGCTGCGAGCTGGCCGTGAGTCCGGAGGAGCTCGAGCGTGTGCTGGCCCTCGTGCTGGCCGAGGAAGGCGTGAGCCGACCCTGTGCCGTTTCCGTGAGCGTGGTGGGGGAGCGCGCCATGCAGGGCCTCAACCGCGAGTGGCGCGGCGTCGACCGTCCCACTGACGTGATCTCCCTCGAGTGCGAGCGTCCCGACGACCCCGACCTCGCCCCTGGCGAGCCCTGCGAGCTCGGCGACATCGCGATGGCACCCGCCGTGCTCGCTCGCCAGGCCACGGAGTTTGGCGTCTCTGCGGCAGACGAGACGCGGCTCATGGCCATCCACTCGATGCTGCACCTGCTTGGCTACGACCACATCGAGGAGGACGAGGCCCGTGTGATGGAAGCACGCGAGGACGAGCTGCTCGCGCTTGCGTGCGGACGCGAGGTGGGCCATGTCGAGCTCACGCGCCACCGCGACGATCCCGTCAATCTTGCGATGACAGGCGCCGCGATGCCCGCCCGTTCCTGTCTCGAGGGCCTTGACGTCACGACCACGGAGGAGGGCACATGATACCCGGCTCCAAGAGCGACCACCCCACCTTCTGGCGAAGCTTCGGCTTTGCCGTGCAGGGCTTTCGCTTCGTGCTGCGCTCCGAGCGCAACATCAAGGTTATGCTCGTCGGCTTCGCCTTCGCGGTCGTCGCGGGCCTCGTCTGCGGGCTCGACGCGCAGGGCTGGGGCATCATCCTGCTCTGCTGCGGCTGCGTTCTCTCGGCCGAGCTCATGAACACTGCGGTGGAGACCGTGGTCGACCTTGTCTCACCCGAGTACCATCCGCTCGCCGGCCGCGCCAAGGACGTTGCCGCGGCGGCCGTCTGGGTGCTCTGCGTCTTCGTGGCCCTCGTGGGCATCTTCGTGCTCGGCTCTGCCGCGTATGCGAAATTCTTCTAGGTCGCCGGGCCTCCCCTGGCCGCACGTCGAAAGGAGCCCTATGTCTGACGCCTCGTTCAGGAGCGGTTTCGTCGCTCTCGTGGGAAGGCCCAACGCTGGCAAGTCCACCCTGCTCAACGCCTGTTGTGGCCAGCGGCTCGCCATTACGAGCCCCGTGGCCCAGACCACGCGCAAGCGTCTTCGCGCCGTGGTGAACGCTCCCGGTTGCCAGATCGTGATCGTGGACACGCCGGGCCTGCATAAGCCCAAGGACGCGCTCGGCAAGGAGCTCAACCGCGCAGCCCTCGGCGAGTTGGGCGACGTCGACGTGGTGGCGATGCTCGTGGACGCCACCAAGCCCGTGGGCACGGGTGACGAGTGGGTGGGTTCGCACGTGGACAAGGCGCGTGCCCCGAAGATCCTCGTCCTCACGAAGGCCGACCTCGCCGACCCCGAGCAGATGCGACGTCAGATCGAGGAGGCGAGCGCGCTCGCGCACTTCGACGACGTGCTCGTGACGAGTGCGACGGAGGGCTTCAACGTCGACACGTTCGTGCGGCTCGTGGCGACCTACCTGCCCGAGGGCCCCCGGTGGTTCCCCGAGGACATGAGTTCGGACGCCTCCGAGGAGGAGCTCGTTGCCGAGTTCGTGCGCGAGAAGGTGCTGCTCAACTGCCGAGATGAGATTCCTCATTCGGTCGCCGTGCTTTGTGACTCCATCCGCTGGGCCAAGGACGGCCATGCGAGCGTGAGCTGCAGCGTCCTCGTCGAGCGTGAGGGCCAGAAGGGCATCGTCGTCGGCAAGGGGGGCGCGATGGTGAAGCGCATCGGGTCCGCCGCACGCAGGGACGTGGAGCGGCTGCTGGGGGCCAAGGTGTTCCTCGAGCTGCGTGTCGAGGTGCGCCCGCAGTGGCGGCGTGACCAGAACGAGATCCGTCGACTTGGCCTCGAGGCCTCGGAATGATGACGGCGAAGCTCGGCGCGAGGCTCGGGGCTAAGGGGCTCCTGCGCTGATGGCCCGAGGGAAGACCCGGCATACGGGCGCGATCGTCATCGACCGGACCAAGCTCGGGGAGAGCGACCTCATCCTCACGCTGCTCGAGACCGACGGCTCACAGGGGCGGGCCGTCGCGAAGGGGGCGCGCAAGCCGGGAGGCCGCCTTGCCGCGCGCGTGCAGCTGTTCTCGGAACTCGACCTCCTGCTTGCGCTTGGCCACAATCTCGACGTCGTGGCCGAGGCGCAGCTCACGGATCCGCACGAGGCGTTGCGCGGCGACCTTGACCGCCTGAGCGCCGCGAGCGTCGTCTGCGAGTGCGCCCGGCTCACGAGCTTCCCCGACGCGCCCGACGCGTTTTTGGCACCCATCTGCTCGCGGGCGCTTCGTGCCTGTGAGGAGGCGGACGGCAGGGCGCACCTCGACGTGGCTGCCGCTGCCTACGTGCTCAAGGTCCTTTCGCACCAGGGCTGGCGGCCCGTGCTCGACGCCTGCGTGGCCTGCGGCGAGACCCCGGTCACGCGCTTCTCGGCGCTTGCCGGCGGTGCGCTCTGTGAGAGCTGCGCGCGAAACGTCGAGGGGGCCGAGCTCGTGGACGGCGCGACGCTTGGCTGGCTTGCGGCGCTTGTGGGACTCACCTTCGACGAGCTCCTCGCTTCTCCCGTCGACGCGGACACTGCCGCCAGACTGCTTGCCATTGCGCACGTGTGGGCGGCGACGCACCTCGACGCGAGGATGCGCGCGATGGAGTTTGCGCTGAGCGTGTGAGCGCGGCGCGGTAGCAGGTGCGCGGGAACGACGTGGGGTAGCGGGTGGCTTGCGGCGCCCGTCCCTGTCGTTCGACGCACGCATGCGCAGTCATTCATGGATTGGCGTGGGTATCATGGCGGACGCAAAGCCTATCGAGTTATAGGAGTTTTCTGCCATGGATTTGTTCGTTGAGATTCTCGCCGACGCCACGAAGGACACGCTCGTCCTCGTGCCGTTCCTGTTCGTCACCTATCTTGTGCTCGAGGGGCTCGAGCACGCCGCCGCCGGGCGCGTGACCGCCGTCGTGCGTCGCGCGGGTTCGGCGGGGCCCGTCGTGGGCGGTTTGCTCGGCATCCTTCCCCAGTGTGGCTTCTCCGCGATGGGGGCCACGCTGTTCGCCGGCCGCGTCGTAACGCTGGGCACGCTGTTGGCGGTCTTCCTCTCCACCTCAGACGAGATGCTGCCGATTCTCGTGGCCGAGCAGGTCGACGTCACCTTTGTCGTGCAGGTGCTTGCGGCCAAGGCTGCCATCGGCGTCGTGGTGGGCCTCGTTGCCGACGCCGTGTTGCGCGTCGTGGCTGACCGCGGAGCCAGTCGTCGCGCCGCCTCGCTGGTGGGCGGGCTTTCGGAGGCGGGCGCTGGCACCGGTCACATCCACGAGCTGTGTGAGCGGGACCGGTGCCACTGCGACGACGAGGAGGGGCACGACCACGGGGCGGGCCACGACCACGGCGCGGGCGGCACGCTCGCCTCGGTCGTTCGGGGTGCGGTCTTCCACACGGTGCAGGTGACGGTCTTCATTTTCCTCGTCACCCTCGTGCTCTCGGGCCTGCTCGACACCCTCGGCGAGGACGTCATCGCCTCCGCGCTCTCGAGCAACGTCGTGCTCGCGACCTTCCTCTCGGCGCTCGTGGGCCTCGTCCCCAACTGTGCGGCCAGCATCGTGATCACGCAGCTCTATCTCGAGGGCGCGTTGGCGCTCGGCCCCATGATGGCGGGCGCGCTCGTTGCGGGAGGCGCCGGGTTTCTCGTGCTCTTCCGCACGAACCGCAACGTCCGTGAGAACGTGTTGATCCTGGCGCTGCTCTACGTCGTGAGCGTCGCGATCGGCCTTGCCATCGTGGCCCTTGGCCTCTAGTGCTCCGCACGTGGTTCGCGCGTGCCCGCGGCGCTCCGTCGAGGGTGGGGGACGCGGCGGTGCGCCTTGCGCCGCGTTACTTGATGCGGTTGAACTGGGCGCACACCTTGCGGGCCACGAGACCGGGCATCGAGCGGCCGAAGGCGTAGCACGCCTTGGAGACGAGGCCGGGCGCGCAGACGGCGCGCCCGCGCTCGAGCGCGGCGAGCGCGATGCGGCACACCTCCTCCGGGGCGAGCATGAAGGCGTTGCGGCCGCTCGTGTTGGTGCCGGCGACGTCCCAGAAGCCGGTGCGCACGGGGCCGGGGCACACGGCGAGCACCTCGACGCCCGTGGGCGTGAGCTCCTCGTGCAGCGCCTGGGAGAGCGAGAGCACGTAGGCCTTCGACGCGTAATAGGTGCTCATGTAGGGGCCGGGCATGACGCCGGCGACGGACGCCACGTTGAGGATGGCGCCGCCGTGCCGCCGCGCCATGCGACCTGCATAGGTGCCGCAGAGCTCCGTCAGGCTCGTGACGTTCACCTGGAGGAGCGCGCGCTGTCGGGCGAGGACGCTCGAGGCGAACTCCGCCGCGTACCCGAAGCCGGCGTTGTTGACGAGGAGGTCGGGCTCGATGCCGAGTGCGTCAACCTTGCGCACGAGCTCGGCAGCTCCGTCCGGGCGAGAGAGGTCGACCGGGGCTATGCGCACGTCGGTGCCGGAGTTGGCGAGGGCGCTCGCAAGCCGCTCGAGCCTCGCCTCGTCGCGTCCGTGAAGCACGAGCGCGTAGCCCCTGGCCGCGAGCTGGTGGCAGAACTGCTCGCCCAGCCCTCCCGTGGCCCCCGTCACCAGCGCCCAGCTCATGTTGGCCTCGTTCATAAGGTCTCCTCTCTCGCAGGTTGTGTGTGGACGTTGTACCACGTTGTGCTACCATACCGGCCTGTTGGTGCCTCCCACTTGGTCTGCCGACCCACCGACGGCGCACCCAGTCCGAGGCGAATTCACAGGCACCCGATCACGCGGTGCAGGCAGAAAGGTGGAGCCATGACGGTTTCCAAGGAGCGCAAGGCTGAGCTCATCGCCGAGTTTGGCAAGAACGAGAAGGACTCCGGTTCTGCAGAGGTTCAGGTCGCCCTGCTCACCGAGCGCATTCGCGAGCTCACCGAGCACATGAAGTCCCACAAGAAGGACTTCCACACCCGTCGCGGCCTGCT
>UWSJ01000081.1 GCA_900549525.1 uncultured Coriobacteriaceae bacterium
CTACGAGGACGCCGGCGACGAGTGGATCGTCTGGACCAAGTACGACAACATGCCGGCCGTCGTGAAGGGTCTCGAGGACCAGGGCATCGAGGTCAAGGGTTCCGAGCTCACGATGGTTCCCACCACGCCCACCGAGGTTTCCGTCGCTGACGCCAAGAAGGTCCAGCGTCTCGTCGATCGCCTCGAGGAGCTCGAGGACGTCCAGAACGTCTATCACACGATGGACATGACCGACGAGATCGTGGCGGCGCTCGAGTCCGACGAGGACTAGCGTTCACCGCCGCCTTGGCTCCGGAGGGATTTCCCGTCCGGCGCAAGGGGTATCCTAGCTAGCAAGCGCGCCCTGGTCGGGAGGCCGGGGCGTTTTTTGTTCCCAGAGGGGCCGCGCGTCCGCAGCGCGTCGCGGCCGTCGTCCGGCATTGCCGGTGGAGGGGGTTCCATGGGGGGCTTCAGGCGCTTTCTGCTCTTCGTCTTCTCGCTGGCGGGCCTGCTGTGTCTGGCCGCGCTCGCCCTGCCCTGGTTTGGCCTGTTCGGTGACGAGCTGGGCGTGCTCGAGCGGAGCGAGGCCTACGTCGTGGCCGTGCAGGTGTGCCTCGCCATGACGGCGGCATGGCTCGTGTGGAGCCTCCTGCGTGCGCTCTTCTCGCGCAGGGACGACTCCATCTCCGTCATGAGCGTCGACGGCGGGGCCATCACGGTGGCGCGGGACGCCGTGGCGTCGCAGGCTTCGCACATCGTGGAGGCGCTGGGCGTGGGCACGGCGAGCGACGTTGACGTGCGGGCCGGCAGGCGCGGTCCGGTGCACGTGCGCGTGCGCGTGACGCCGTACGAGTCCATCGACGTGACGGGCGAGGCGCCGATTCTACACGAGGGGCTCGTGGCGGGGCTCACGGCCATGTGCGGCGACCGCCTGGGTGCCGTCGACGTTGAGTTCCTCGAGCCGGTGCGCCCGAGCTCGCTCGTCGAGGCGGTGACGGACGACGGAAGCGAGGGATCGGCATCAGCTGCCGGTTTGGACGCCGCGCCTGCTGGCGCCGCCGACCAGTCCGTCGCGACAGTCGCGAGCGAGGAGGGGCCTGCCGCAGCCACGCCTTCGAGCGGGGCTCCGGGCTCTCCCGCTTCGGCCGATTCCGGCGAAATCGTGATTCCCATGCGTGGCGAGAGGGGTGGGCAGAATGGCCGATAGCCAGAAGCTGCGCGTCGAGGTCGGATCTCGTCCTAGCCCCGAGCCTCGTGACGAGACGCCCGTCCCCGGTGCCGCCCCGGCATCCGAGGGCGCCCAGCAGCCCACGGCTGGCTCCGTCGAGTCCGGACCAGTCGGCGGGTCTGCTACCTCGGAAGACAAGGACAGCGCATCGTCTCCCGACGCCACCACCAAGCTCGTGTCGTGGCTCGGCGACGCCCTGCCCCGCAATCGCTACGCCGTCGTGGGCGGGGCGTTCGGACTCGCGCTGGCGCTCCTGCTTTTCGCCATCGGGCTTCTCAAGACGCTCGTCATCGCGGCGCTCGTGCTTGGCGGCGTTGCCTGCGGCCAGTACCTCGACGGAGACCCGAGGCTCATCAAGCTGATTCAGCACCTCACGCGACGTCACTGATGCGGAGCCCGGCGCCCTGCAGGGGCGCGCGGCCCATCCGATAGTTGGTTAGGAGACACCATGACCAAGACCACGAAGACCACCCAGACCGTCGCGCCCGAGGCCAGCGAGCTCGTCGCCGCTCCCGCCGTCGCGCCTGCAGACGGCGAGCCCCAGGCGAGCGCCGACGCCGCATCCACCGACCTCGCAACCACGCCCGATGCGGGCGACGTGCTCTACGCCGACGCCGACGAGGACCTCGACTCCGAGGACTCGCTCACCTTCTCCAACGGCGTCATCGAGAAGATCGTGGCCATCTCCGTGCGCGACGTTCCCGGCGTCCTTGGCATGAAGGGCGGCTTCATCAACCGCGTGCAGGAGACCTTCGGCCAGTCCGACCCCACCAAGGGCGTCTCGGTCGAGGTCATGCCGGACAACTCCGTGCGCGTCAACATCTCCGTGCTCATCGAGTACGGCGCGTACGCCCCGCAGGTCTTCGAGGACGTCAAGAAGGTCGTCGTGAAGCAGGTGGGCGGCATGACGGGCCTCGAGGTGGGCGGGGTCAACCTGCGCATCGAGGACGTGCTCACCCCCGAGGAGTACGAGCACGCCAAGGGCGTCCGCGACGATGGCGCCAACGAGGACGAGGCGGAGTAGGGCATGGGTCTGAGAGCGAGCCTGGCCGAAGGGCTGGGCGGGCTGACCTCGTGGGGCCTGCGTAACCTGGCCCGCCGCAACGCCTCGCAGCTGCCGGGTCGCGTGGCGCTGGCCGTGGAGCCGCATCTCATCGGCCAGCTTGCGAAGGGCCTGCGCAAGGGATCCATCGTGGTATGCGGCACTAACGGCAAGACCACGACCAACAACGTGATCGCCCGCGCCATCGAGGCGTCGGGGGCCACGGTGGCCTGCAACCGCGCGGGCGCCAACATGGCCCCGGGCGTGGTCTCGGCCCTGCTCGCCGCCAAGGGCGCCGACTGGGGCGTCATCGAGGCCGACGAGCTCTCGACGATCAACATCCTGCCCGAGCTGCGCCCCCGCTACCTCGTACTGCTCAATCTCTTCCGCGACCAGCTCGACCGCGCCGGCGAGATCGACCGCGTGCAGGACGTCATCGTTCGCGCCCTCGCTGGCTCGCCCGAGACCACGCTCGTGGCCTGCGGCGACGACCCGCTCGTGCAGGGCGTGGCCAGGCGCGCGCACGAGGCGGGGACGAAGGTGCTGGCGTTTGGCATCGCCGAAGACCTGCACCTGCCGCCCGACCGCGTCCCGGAGGCGCGCTTTTGCCAGGTGTGCGGCGCCGAGCTCACGTATCGCTACCGCGCCTATGCCCAGCTGGGGGCCTTCTCGTGCCCCAACGGCGACTTCTCGCGTCCCAGGCTCGACTGGAGCGCCACCAGCGTGGCCGTGGGCCGCAAGGGCGTGGGCTTCGACGTCTCGGGCGAGGGCATCGACGGGACGTTTCGCGTGCACGCCAACTTCGGCGGCGTGTACATGGTCTACAACCTGCTCGCGGCCTTCGTCGCCGCCCGGCTCGCCAACGTGGACAGCGTCACGTTCCAGCGCGCGCTCGAGGGCTACCACCCCGACAACGGCCGCCTCCAGCACTTCCGGGTGGACGGGCGCGAGGTGGTGCTCAACCTCGCCAAGAACCCCACGGGCTTCAACCAGAACATCTCGCTCATGCTCGCCGACGACCGCAAGAAGGCCGCCTTCTTCGTCATCAACGACGACTACAACGACGGCAAGGACATCTCCTGGATCTGGGACGTCGACTTCGAACGGCTCGCCGCGGGGGCTCCCCGTCCCAAGGGCAAGGTCATAGAGCAGGGCGACCTCGTGGTGGTCGCCGGTGGCCACCGCGCCGAGGACGTGCGCGTGCGCATGAAGTACGCGGGCATCCCCGCGCCCATCGCCCACACCGTGCGCGAGGCGCTCGACGCCGTGAGCGACCTGCCTCTCGACCATCCGCTGTACGTGCTCACGAACTATTCGGCGCTCTGGCCCGCCAAGGCCGAGCTCGAGGGAATGGGGGAGCGCCTGTGAGCGAGAACGAGATGGCGTCAGCCAACCGGGCAGAGGCCCTGGCGGTCGAGACGGCACCTGCCAACGTTGCGGAGGCCCTGCCGACCAAGACGGCCACGCGCACCCTGCGCATCGCACACCTCTACCCCGAGCTGCTCAACCTCTACGGAGACGGCGGCAACATCCTCGTGATGCGCAAGCGCCTTGCCTGGCGCGGCATTGGCTGTGAGGTGGAGGAGGTGCACGTCGACGACCGTCCGAGCTTCTCGGGCGTCGACATCGCCTTCATCGGCGGCGGCTCCGACCGCGAGCAGAAGATCGTCTGCGACCACCTGCTCGCCGAGCAGGCCGAGCTCACCGCCTTCGTGGAGGACGGCGGCGTGCTTTTGGCCGTGTGCGGCGGCTACCAGCTGCTTGGCCACTCCTACCTCATGGGTGACGAGAAGGTCGAGGGCCTCTCGCTCGTCGACCTCTACACCGACCGCGGCAGCCCCCGCCTCATCGGCAACATCGCCGTCGAGAGCCGCATCTCGCCGCAGCCTGTCGTGGGCTACGAGAACCACGGTGGTCGCACGCACCTGGGCCCCGGCGTGGAGCCCATGGGACGAGTGCTGCACGGTCACGGCAACGACGGCAAGAGCGGGCAAGAGGGCTGTCTCTACAAGAACGTGGTGGGCACCTACGTGCACGGGCCGCTGCTGCCAAAGAACCCCGGCGTGGCCGACTACGTGCTGGGACGTGCCCTCGAGCGCAAGTACGGCGACGGCTCGCTCGAGCCGCTCGACGACGCCGATGAGCTCGCCGCCAACAAGGTCATGTACGACCGCCTCATGAGCGGCGAGGAGAGGCAGTAGCGAGCCGCCACACCATCGCCCACCGCCCTCTGCCCACTGCCCGCCGTCCGAAATCGCGAGTGTAGCTTTTTGGGACGTTGAGAGGCTTCATTTGGCCCTCCAACGTCCCTTTTTGCTCCACTCGCGAACGGGCGCTCGCCCGAGCGGGTCAATCTCCGTCCGCACGAGGGAAGATGCCGTATGCGGCGAGCCTCCCTTTCAAGAGAGCGTCGTTGCGAGCCTGCCACGGCGTGACGCGTGCGACCATGATGCCGTGCGAGGTGATGGCGGCCTCTCTCTGGCGCTCCTCCATCATTGCGCGCGCGAGGCCCTTCCCGCCGTTCATCTCCGAGTTCACGTACTTCTCGGCTCCGTCTACCTCAAGGTCGACGTACGTGCCGTCGGGTCGAGCCAGCACGATGTCCATTCGGTACGTTCGCCAGGGCTGCTCGGGGTTCGCGACGGCTCCTTGGAGGTCGATGAAGGGAATCCCAAGCTCGATGAGCCTGCCGCGGACGAAGGACTCGCCGCCGCTTTCCGCTCGCGGGTCGATGAGCGAGACGTGGCGTCGAGCCTTGCGCATGCCCCTGCCGCCCCGACGCGCCGCAAGCTCTCGCTCAAGCCGTTCCGGCGTGGTGAGCCCCGCGCGCACGGCGGCGTCCCCGATGGGCAGGAAGAGCGACGGGCTGTACTGGGTGGCGCAGTCGATGACGGTGCGGTCGATGTCCGTGACGCGGATTCTCCCAGCGACCGTCGTCTGGTCGCAGGCCGACCGATGACGCCTGAGCCCCGACGGGCTCCTGCCGCCCTCCGACGCGGGTGCCATGAAGTGGATGGGCCGCAACGTGGCGTACGAGACGTCGATGCCGTGAGCGAGCGCGGCGCTGGCGTGCGAGAACGTCCAGGTGGGATGCGCGATTCCCAGCGTTCTCATCACGTGCAGGGCTTGCTCCGCCGGGGACAATCTCTCCCAATAGGGCCCGCGCGCGTACATGCCCCGCCGCGGCGAGACGAGCTCGCCCGACTCGAGTCGCCTTCTCAGCACCTTGCTCTCGCGGTTTGACGCGACGAACATGCAGATGCCGAGGGTCTCGGCGTCATCGAGGTTGTTCTGCAGCTCCTGCTCCGTGTCGAGTCTCAAGGCGCCTCACTTGCTTCCGGGGTGCGGCGGGCCGCGTCGCGGTGTTCCAATGCTAAGGGGTCTGTCGGTGCCTTGACCTCGGGAGCCGCTCGCCTTTCCGCAAGCGGTCGGGCCGCCCGCGGTCGGCGTGCTGCGCGCGTGCGGGGTCGCTCGCGGGTGCGGGGTTCGGGCGCAGCGGGAGCCCTTTCGTCGAGTGGAGCAAAAAGGGACGTTGGAGCGGGTTTTCTCCGTCCCAACGTCCCAAAAAGCTACACTCGCGATGTTTGTCGCGCGCGATGGGGTGCTCGCAGGAGGTCGCGCGCGATGGGGTGCTCGAAGAGGGCGCGCGCGGCTGCGCCCGCTCGCGCTATCGCGCCAGATAATCCACCGCGTACTGGGCGGCGAGCATGGTGCCGCGGATGAAGACCGACTCGTCCGGGTCATAGCGCGGGCTGTGCTGCGGCCACACCTTGCCGCTCTTGTCGGCCGTGCCCGAGCCCAGGAAGACGAAGACGCCAGGCCGGCGGCGCAGGTACTCGGAGAAGTCCTCGCCGGGCATGGATCCCTGGTACTTCACGAGGGCGTCAGCCCCCAGCACCTCGGTGGCCGCCTGGGCGCAGAGGGCGCTCTCCTCGGGCGTGTTGACCACCGTGGAGTGCGCGACCTCGTAGGTGAGCGTGGCCGTGCAGCCGTAGGCGGCGGCCGTGTCCTGCGCCATGCGCTCCATGAGCTGGGGGATGCGCTTGTGGGCCTTCTCGTGGAAGGTACGCACCGTGCCCTCCATCCAGGCCGAGCCCGCCATGACGTTGCGGGCCGTGCCGCCGTGGAACTGGCCCACCGTGACCACCGCCGGCTCGAAGGGGCTCATGTTGCGCGCCACGATGGCCTGGAGGCTCTGCACGATGGCCGCGCCCGCGAGCACGGCATCCGCCCCCTGGTTGGGCATGGCTCCGTGGGCCCCGCGGCCGGTCACGTCGATGCGCCACCAGTCGGTCGCCGCCATGCGCGGGCCCGCCTCGCAGCTGATCTTGCCGGCCGGCACGTCGCTCCAGATGTGCTGCCCCCAGACGCCGTCCACACCGTCAAGCACGCCGCAGTCGATCATGGACTTGGAACCGTTGCCGCCCTCCTCGGCGGGCTGGAACACGAGGCGAATCTCGCCGTGGAGCTCGTCGGTCATGCGCATGAGCATGCGGGCGGCCCCGAGCAGCATTGCGGCGTGGCAGTCGTGGCCGCAGGCGTGCATGCAGCCGACGTTCTGGGACTGGAAGGGCTCGCCGGTCTGCTCGGTCACGGGCAGGGCGTCGATGTCGGCGCGCATCATGAGGCGGCGGCGCGGCGAGCCGTCGGGGCGGTAGGCGCCGGGGGCGGTGCCGCGGATGGTGGCGACGAGGCCCGTCTCGCGCGGGCGCTCGTAGGGGATGTGCAGCGCGTCGAGCTCGGCGGCGATGTGGTCGGTTGAGGCGAACTCCTTGTAGCCGAGCTCGGGGTGCGCGTGCAACCATCGGCGCTGGGCGATCACGTAGTCCGAGGTCTCGGGGGCCATCTCGTTGATCTTGGCCGCCACGCGGGACGAGTCCTCCGAGTGGACGAGCTTGTCATGGGCGGCGTGCGCGATGGCGCCGAGGGCCTCGCGCGCCTGCTCGTGGGCCTGGCGCTTGATCTCGCCGCGGGCCTTGATGCGCGACGTGACGCCGCTGGCGTGCGAGGCGCGGGCGGCTTCGTCGGTGGCCGTGCGGGACGTGCTGTCGGGCGTGGGGGTCATGGCTGCTCCCTTGGTTGTGTGTCATCATCTGCAGGGTAGCACGCGTGCCTGGCGAAGGGGGAATCAGGTGGCTGCTGACAGATTGCCGGCGCGGCGCGAGATGCTCGGGGTGCTTGGGGCACATCAAGACGCCTGCCGGGCCGACGACGACGCGGTGGCCGCAGGCACGCTCCCTGCCGACCGCATCGACCAGGGCGTGCGCCGCGTGCGTGCGGCGAAGGCGGCGGGCCTGGTGGCGTAGGGCTTCTGGTAACTGCCACCGGGCCGCCCAGAGACCAGACCGCGCTTATCGGCCCTGCCCCTTTCGTCCTGCGCTATCATGATGCCTTGTGCGAACGCTCGCGCTGTTTACGCGACCGCTCGC
>UWSJ01000082.1 GCA_900549525.1 uncultured Coriobacteriaceae bacterium
CCCTTGACCTTCTCGGCCATGTCGTTGGGGTCGATGTTGGAGACGTAGCGGCAGTCGATGCCGGCGTCGGCGTAGGGCTTGAGGGCCTCGTAGGCCATGACCGGGCCGAGGTCGGAGCCGCCGATGCCGATGCTCACCACGTGTTTGATGGCCTTGCCGGAGACGCCCTTCCAGGCCCCGGAGCGCACCTGCTCGGCGAAGGCGTACATGCGGTCGAGCACCTCGTGGACGTCGGCCACGGTGTCCTGGCCGTCGACGACAAACTTGCCGATGTCGCTCTTGGGACGACGAAGGGCCGTGTGGAGGACGGCACGGTCCTCGGTGGTGTTGATGTGGGCGCCCGCGTACATGGCATCACGGCGCTGCTCCAGCCCCACGGCGCGGCCCAGGGCCACGAGCTTCTCGAGCGTCTCGTCGGTCACGAGGTTCTTCGAGAGGTCGAAGTGCAGATCGTTGAGGTCGAAGGAGAGCTTCTCGACGCGCTTGGGGTCGTCGGCAAACCACTGCTTGAGGCTGATACCGGCGGTCTCAAGAGCGTTGTGGTGCTGCTTGAGGGCAGCCCACTCGGGAGTCTTGGTTGCGTCGACGGGTGCTGGGATGTTCGACATGCGTCCTCCTCCGGGATTTGCCGCGAGCGCGACAGGCGCGACCGCGGAATACGTTACCGTCCGGCCGTCACGGCCAGACGAGCGATACATACCGGCTGTAAGGATAGCGCGACGGAGCGCCGCGCGAGGCGAAACGGGGCCCGACGCGTCCTAGTACGGCTCGGCAAGCGGGGGCAGGCGCTTGAGACGGGCCCACATGACCTGCTTGGCCTTGGGGTCGGCCAGGCCCTCCTCGAAACCGCCAAGCGCCATCACGCGCATGCCCTGCACCTGCGCCAGGCACCCGGGGGCGAGCGTGGCGGCGTCAAGGTTCGCCAGCTCCACGAGCTCGTCGGCAAAGGCCTCGCGCAGTGCCGCCGCAGCGGCATCGTCAAGCGCAATGACCGTGGACGGGTCGAGCGTCACGATGGCAAGGCGCAGCGTCCCCGGCACGAGCGGGAACCCCTCGGCGTCGTTGCTCGAGAGGCCCACCCAGTCCTCCGGGGCATAGCCGAGCCTGCCAAGTGCCGCGCGCAGGGCCTGCCCGTCGCGGCCGGAAAGCAGCTGTGCGCCGCCGCTCTCGGGCTCCCCCTTGAGAAGCAGAACCTGCGAAAACGCATTGCCGACCATGACGACGCCCGCCGACACGAGGTCGTCAAGCTCCGCCCGCGCCTTCTCCAGGTACTCCTCGCGCATGCCCATGGCCCTCCCGTCTCGCGCGGCGATGCCCCGACGGGGCGCCGCGCGTCTCGTCTGGCCCGGCCGTGCGGCCACGCTACCGTTCACACGGCGATTCTACCGCTCGCGCGGCGGGAGGAGACGCCGGACACGCGCGCGGCAGGTTAGGGTATAAGCCATCCGACACTTCGGGCGAGGCGCTTACGAGGCGCTGCCCGCCGTCACATCCGACGCGCATGCCAAGGCGTGCGCCCAACGCAGGAGGTACGCCATGGCAACGCAGGCTATCACGAAGGATTCCTTCGACGACATCGTCAACGGCTCCGACAAGCCCGTCCTCGTTGACTTCTGGGCCAGCTGGTGCGGCCCGTGCCGCGCGCTCTCCCCCATCGTGGAGGAGATTTCCGACGAGCTGGCCGACAAGCTGGCCGTCTACAAGTGCAACGTCGAGGAGGAGCAGGACCTGGCTATCAAGTTCCAGGTCATGTCCATCCCGACGCTGATTCTGTTCAAGGGCGGCAAGGCCGTGCACACGATGGTGGGCAGCGCCCCGAAGGGCCGCCTGCTCAAGGAGCTGGAGGAGCATCTGTAAGCACCGGGGGCTCCCCCGACTCAGCAGCGCATACGCAAAACGGCGACCACAAGGGCCGCCGTTTTTATGGGCCCGATAATTTTGTGAGCCTCATTTGCAGGCTCTCCTTGTTGGCAACCTGCCCTACCAGCCGAAGAAGAAACCCCTGCCCCAGCCGCGACCGTCACGTCCCTCGTCCTTGGCAGGCGCAAGCTTGACGATCTCGGCAGAGAGCACACAGCCGTCCTCGACGAAGATGCGTCCCATGGTGGGACCCGAGGAGCTGCGCGGGAACGTGGGGCTGCCCGGATTCATCTTGAGCGCCCCGTTTCCGAGGCGCTTGCACTCGGGCACGTGCGTATGCCCGAAGACACCCACGTCAAAGCGGTCGCCCGTGAGCTTCTCCTCGTAATGGGTCACCGAGAAGTGCAGGCCCTCGTACTCAAAGCGCACCATGCGCGTGACCTCGGGGCCGTACTCGCCCTGCCAGTCGTTGTTGCCAAGGCACAGGCGTAGCGGCGCGAGCGCCTTGAGCGTCGCGTAGTCGTCCTCGGAGGTGATGTCGCCGGCGTGGACGATGAGGTCGCAGCCGTCGAGCTGGCAGAGCACTTCGCGAGAGAGCCTTCCATGCGTGTCGCTCAACACGTCGATTCGCTTGGCCATCTACAGCCCCAGCGCGCGCTTGAGCTGCACCACGCGGCGGCGCGACACGGAGAGCTTCTTGCCCTCCACGCCCTGCACGCCCAGCTGCATGACGCCGCTTGGCCCCACCTCGACGTCCTCGACGTACTGTAGGTTCACGATGTAGCCGCGGTGCACGCGGAAGAAGCCGTGCGGCGAGAGCTTCGCCTCGAGCTGCGCAAGCGAAATGACCGACAGGTAGCGGTCGTTGTCGGTGTAGATGCAGGAGTAGTCGTCCTTGGCCTCGATGTAGCGAATCTGGTCGATGGGGACGAGAACCTTGCGGCCGCCCTTCTCCACAGGAATGCGCTCGGCAGGAGCGGCAGGGGCGGCGTTGCTCTTGCTGCGGGCAACCACCTTGTCGAGCGCCGTCTCGAGACGGTCGGTCTCGACAGGCTTCATGAGGTAGTCGACGGCGTTGACGTCAAAGGCCTCGAGTGCGTACTCGCTGTAGGCGGTCACGAACACGACCGCAGGCGGGTTCTTGAGCTTGTGCAGCGCCTCGGCGAGCTGCATGCCGTTGGTCTTGGGCATCGAAATGTCGAGGAAGAGCACGTCCGGACGGCCCTCCATGAGCTTCTCGACGGCATCGCGGGCGCTGGAGGCCTCGACGATGTCCTCGACCCTTCCCGTCTCCTCGAGCAGGTAGCGCAGCTCGGAGCGTGCGGGAGCCTCGTCATCAACAATCATGGCGCGCAGCATGAAAAACCATCCTGTCTGTCACTCGTGGGCCGCCGTGCGCGCAAGCCTGAGCGTCACGCACGTGCCCTCTCCGGGCTTCGACATGATGTCGATGCCCGAGCCGAAACCATAGAACCTCTCGAGACGCTCCGCAACGTTTTTCAGGGCGATTCCCGTCCCCTTCTCCTCACCGGAGTAGCCGTGGCCGTGCTTGCCGGCAATGCCGTCGCGCAGGGCCTGGCAAGTGGCCGCGTCCATGCCCAGCCCATCGTCGGTGACGGCAATCAGCACGTCCGGACCATCCACGTCGGCATGGATGTCGATGCTCAGCTGCCCCTCGTCGCGCATGGCGTGGCGCACGGCGTTCTCCACGATGGGCTGCACGATGAACGCGGGCACCAACACGTCTCCTACGCCCTGACCCACGTGCTCGCGCTCAAGGATGCGGTCGTTGCCAAAGCGCGCGTGCTCGAAGCGCAGGTAGCGCCTCGTCTGCTCGAGCTCTCGCGCCAGGGGGATGAGCTGGTCGGAGCTCTCGAGCGTCTGCCGGTAGAACACGGCGAACTCGCGCAGCAGGGTGCGGGCCTGGGCCGGATCGGTGCGCGTGAGGGCGGCGATGGTGTTGATCGTGTTAAAGAGGAAGTGCGGGTTGATCTGCGCCTGCAGGGCCTTGACCTCGGCCTTCGCCGTGAGCTCCGCCTGACGGTCAAGCTCGTGGGTAGAGAGCTGCGTGGAGAGCAGCTGCCCAAACCCGCGCGCAATGGCGAGCTGGGTGCGGTCGATGTCGGCAGGCGAGCGATAGTAGAACTTGATGGTCCCAATCGTGCGGTTCTGCACGTTGAGGGGCACGACGATGCCGCCGCGCACGTACTTGGGAAGCTCCGGAGCCCCCTTCGCGCTGGTGCCGTCGTCGGTGCGGCTCTGGAACATCCCGAGCTTGCCCGTCTCGAGCACCTCGAGCGTGGCCGGCGTGCGGATGGGGCTTCCGGGCGGGAAGTCGGCAGCAAGGGCCCCCTCGTAGGCCAGGACGTGCTCCACATCGGTCATGGCGACGGCGATGGCCGTGGTCTCGGGAAGCAGCAGACGGCAGACGCCCGAGCAGCCACGCTGGTTGAGGCCGCTGCGCATGAGGTCGAGTGTTTGTGAGGCCAGGCCAAGTATGCGCTCGGTCTGGAGCGAGTTGCGGATGTCACCCAGGCGAGAGAGGCGCCCATTGAGACGATGCGGCGTCATGCGGCCGAGGCCCCCTTCGTTCCGGCAGACAACACTGCAGCAGCGAGCTTCTCGTCGTTCCAAAGACCGTCGACCACGCTTGGCCAGAAGCTCAGGAGCCGCACGTAGTTTGCGGCGTTCTGCCGAGCGTAGGTATTAGCCTCGCCGCGGCCGCGGGCCCATATGCGCAGGCTCGCACGCCGCGCGGGGCCAAACGCCACACGGGCAAGCGCCGCCTTCGCCGCGCGGCTTTCCACCTCGGGCGACAGCCAGCGGCCGGGATACGGCATGAGCGACGCGGGCGACACCTTGCGAAGCGACGGCTGACGCGAGCAGGCATCGAGCTTGGCCCGCTCGTAGAACCAGCGATAGATGTCCTGAAGGAAGCGATGGGGCTCGTCGGGCGTCTTGGGTGGCAGGTGCCGCACGAACCACTGCCCGTCAAACCACATGTCAAGACCGCAGAGCCGAAGGTCAAGAAGGTAGTCAAGATCCTCGCCGCGCGTAATCCACGGGTCGAACGGGACATGGGCGTACGCACCCGCATGGATGGCAAGACACCCGCCGCAGGCAACGTTGGAACGGCAGATGCGCGTGCCCTCGAGCGCCCGTGACATCCACTGGTTGAACTCAGTGCGCTTCGACCACCAGTGCTCCCACAGGGCCAGGCTCTTCTCGCTGGCAAGGTGTGAGTCGTTTGCGTCGACGAAGTGGCCCGTCTTAGCGAGCAGCTTGAGGTCCTGGCGCGTGAGCTGGCCCAGCCCGTAGACCGCGTCGAGAAGGAAGTCTGAGGAGAGAGCCACCTCGTCATCGTCCATGAAGACGCACACGTCGTGCCCCAGCAGCGCCGAGACGGCAAGCCCCATGTTGCGGATGGCCCCATAGCCACGAAGCGACACCGGCTCCCCGGGGAGCGTGGGGCACAGCTGCGCGATGCGCGCCTTCAGGAGCCGGGCCTCGGGCGAGCCGATGACCACCGGCGAGAGCTGCGGGTGGTCGCGCACGATGGCGTTCACGCGAGCACGGGCGGACTCCTCCGCATCGGGGGGAGCCACGAGCAGCACGATGGTACGAATGACCCCGCTCACGTCGTCGAGCGAATCCAGACAACGAGCAAGCTCCGGCATGGGGGCGTCCAGCGCCGTCGCATGGTCATAGACACCCGGCCGCTTTGGGTCGGCCGCCCAGTACGTCGGTATGACGATTGAGGGGTTCACCGCTGCCCGGCTACTTGCGAACCGTCGTGCCGTTGGCGGGAGCGGCTGGGGTCACGTTGCCCGACCCGAGCATGGCGGGCAGCGACGAACGCGAAAGGGCGCGAGCAAGCGGCAGGCCCAGTACGTAGAGCACGACCGTCTCACCCAGTCCCGTGGTAACCAAGCCGAAGAGGTACATGAGGGGATAGGAGCCCTCAAGCGAAATAGAGGTGAACGGAATCGTGTAGAAGCCGAGCCCCGCGAGCATGACCGGCAGGTAGGCCGGAACGATGAGCATGTTGGCAAGCACCGGCCCGAGCACCGCAACGGCCGGACGATCGCGCATCTTCCACGTGAAGAGCGCGCCGAGGAACGTGGCGAACGAGCCGAAGACGACGTCGAGCAGGCCAAGCGTGCCCGTACCACCCAGAACGATGTTTGCGGCGTTGGCGATGACGCAGCCAAGCGTCAGGCCCGGAACCGCATCGGCCGTGAAGAGCGCCAGGACGGTCATGGCCTCCGAGATGCGGAACTGCACGGGGCCCCAGGCGAGGCCTCCCAAAAACAGAATTGCAACCAGCGTTGCAGCTGCGTACATGGCCGCGATGACGCCGATGCGCGCGACGCGCTCGGCACCGAGACCGCCTGCATTGTTGCTCATGTCGAACTCCCCCCTTATTAACGAACGGGTTTATTCTACCCCACACGAGCGCGGGGTACCGCTCGCCGGGCATGGAGCCCCCTCCGGCCGATTCTTACGCGCGCGTGACGCAGGCGGACGGCACGAGCGCTACGCAATCTCAATCTGGGCATTGGTCGCTGTCCCAAGAACATGCGCGCTCGGCCACGTCCTCGTTACGGCCATCAACACCACGGCCGCGCGAGACAGCAAAAGCCCCGCCCCGGTGCGGCCCAAGCCCTGGCTCACGTGCATGCCAGGCACTTCTGCTGCTACCGGGACGGGGCCCGTCAGCTCGTACGAGCTACACCGCGAAACTTAGGCCTCGTTGTAGACGGTCTTGAGCTTCTCGAGGTAGGCGTAGCGGTTCATCGCGCTCTCCTCGTTCTCGGTGAAGAGCTTCTCGGCGCGCTCCGGGTTGGTGCGGACGAGGCGGTTGTAACGGGCCTCGTTCATCAGGAAGTCACGGTAACCGCCGGCCGGAGCCTTGGAGTCAAGCGTGAACTTCTTGCCGGCAGGCGCAGCCGGGTTGAAGCGGAACATGTTCCAGTACCCGCACTCGACGGCCTTCTTCATCTCGGTCTGAGCGTGAATCATGCCGCCCTTCTTGATGGAGTGCATCTCGCACGGGCAGTAGCCGATGATCAGGGACGGGCCGTCGTAGGCCTCGGCCTCGGCGATGGCCTTGAGCGTCTGGGCGAGGTTGGCGCCCATGGCAACCTGAGCCACGTAGATGTAGCCGTAGTTCATCGCGAGCTCGGCGAGGCCCTTCTTCGGGGTCTCCTTGCCGGCGGCGTCGAACTGAGCGACCTGGCCGAGGTTGGAGGACTTGGAAGCCTGTCCACCGGTGTTGGAGTAGACCTCGGTGTCGAAGACGAAGACGTTCACGTTCTTGCCAGAGGCGAGCACGTGGTCAAGGCCGCCGAAGCCGATGTCGTAGGCCCAACCGTCGCCGCCGAAGATCCAGAAGGACTTCTTGGTGAGGTACGCCTTGTCGGCGAGGATCTCGGCCGCCTTCGGGTCGTCGCTCTTCTCGAGCTCGGCCACGAGGTTGGCAGCGGCGGTCTTGCTGGCAGCAGCGTCATCGCGGCTGTCGAGCCAGGCCTGCGCGGCCTCCTTGAGCTCGGCGGAGCTGGCGTCGGCGGCAACGAGCGCCTCGGCGTCGGCGGCGAGCTTGTTCTGGACGGCGTCATAGCCAAGCTTGAGGCCCAGGCCGTGCTCAGCGTTGTCCTCGAACAGCGAGTTGTTCCACG
>UWSJ01000083.1 GCA_900549525.1 uncultured Coriobacteriaceae bacterium
GCACGTAGTCGGCGTCGAACTGCATGGCCTCGTCGTCGCCGGCGTCGCGCTCGGCAATCTCGGCGTGGAAGCGATCGGCCTGGTCAACGGGATCGTTGAGCTCGGAGAAGGCGTTGGCGTACTCGTGGCCGGCGATGACGAGCTCGAAGCGGTGCGTGAGGCGCGGGTCGTCCTCGTGGCGCTTGGCGAGCGGCGACACCTCCACCGGGTAGTCAACCACAAACGTGGGGTTCACGAGCGAGGGCTCGCCCAGCTCGTCGTAGAGCTCGGCGATGAGCTTGCCGGCGCCCCACTCGGGCTTGACCTCGATCTTGTTAGCCGCGCAGAGCTCGCGCAGGTGCTCAACCGGCGTGTCGAGGCCTACCTCCTCGCCAAGGGCGTTGGAGACGACCTTGGTCATGGGGATGCAGGGCCACTCGCCCGAGAGGTCGATGGTCTGGCCCTGGTACTCGATCTGCTCGGAGTCGTTGACCCGGGCGTTGGCGGCCTTGATGACGCCCTCGGCCAGCTCCTTCATGCCCTGGAGGTCACTGTAGGCGCGGTAGGCCTCCATCGTGGTGAACTCGGGGTTGTGCGTGAGGTCCATGCCTTCGTTGCGGAAGATGCGGCCGACCTCGAAGACCTTCTCGTACCCGCCCACGAGCAGGCGCTTGAGCGGCAGCTCGGTGGCGATGCGCAGGAAGCACTCCTGGTCGAGCGCGTTGAAGTGCGTGATGAACGGCTTGGCCGTGGCGCCGCCCTGGATGGTCTGCAGAACCGGCGTCTCGACCTCCATGTAGCCGCTGTCCTCCATGTAGCGACGGAACTCGCTCACGATGGCCGAACGCTTGCGGAAGGTCTCGCGCACGTCGTCGTTGACGATGAGGTCGACGTAGCGCTGGCGATAGCGCGTCTCCTTGTCGGAGAGGCCGTGGAACTTCTCGGGCAGCGGACGCACGGACTTGGAAAGCAGGCGCACGCTCGTGGGGGCCAGTGAGAGCTCGCCGCGGCGGGTGCGCATCATGGTGCCGGTGGCCTCCACGATGTCGCCGAGGTCGAGCGCGCGCAGGGCCTTCATGCCCTCCTCGCCCATGTTGTCGATGCGGCAAAAGAGCTGCATGGTGGCCGTGGGGTCCTGCAGCACGATGAAGCAGACCTTGCCCTGGCCGCGCTTGGCGCGGATGCGGCCGCCCACGGTGAAGACAGCGGCCTCGGGGTCGTCGCCCTCGGCGAGGGTGTCGTAGCGGGCAAGCAGCTCGACCGCGTGGGCGGTGACGTTGCTGTGCTCGGGGTAGGGCGTGGAGCCAGCGTCGATGATGGCCTGACGGCGGGCGAGGCGGTGGGCGCGCTCGTCGGCGAGCTCGACGGCGCCGTCCTTCTCGGAGGCCTGCGAGGTGGAGACGTTCTCTTCGGACATGGCGGAAAACTCCTTAGTAGGACAGAAAAGCGCCCTCCCCGCGAAGCATGCGGAGGGGGCGCCAACGAATCAACGTGCTCGCGCCCTAGCGCGAGATCTTGGTGATGACGTAGCTGCGGGAGCCGGACGGGCTCGCGACCTCGATCACGTCGCCCTTGGCACGGCCCATCAGCGCCGAGCCAACGGGGCTCTCGTTGGAGATCTTGTGGGCAAGGGAGTTGGTCTCGGTGGTGCCCACGATGGTGAAGGAGCGCTTCTTGTCCGTACCCTGCTCCTGAATCTCGACAGTGCAGCCGATGGAGACGGCAAGCACGTGGCCGGACGCCTCGGAAATCTTGGCTGTGGAGAGGATCTTGCGAATCTCGGCGATGCGGGAGGTGTTCTTGGACTGCTCCTCCTTGGCGTCGTCGTACTCGGAGTTCTCCGAAAGGTCGCCGAAGTCGCGGGCAACCTTGATGCGCTCGATAATCTCGGCGTCGTGCTCTCCCTCGCGCCAAGCGAGCTCGTCGACGAGCTTCTGGCGACCTTCGGGGGTGAGGATGATCTCGTTGTCAGCCATGGTCTGCTTTCTGCCTCATGGGTGGTACGTGACGTGACTGCCGATGCGGGAGGGCCCGCGTCGGCCTAGGCGGGCAGCGCCCGCAGCGAAGCGCCTACTCGAGCTTGGCGCCGCACTTCTTGCAGAACTTGTTGTCAGCGGGGTTGGCGGCGCCGCACTTGCCGCAGAACTTCTCGCCCTCGGCGGCGGGCTCGGCGGGAGCGTCCTCGACGTCAGCGTCATCGTCATCGGTGTGCTTCACGACGACGTCCTCGGCCTCCTTGGACTCGCCCTTGATCTCGCCCTCGGCCTCGTCCATGCCCTCACGGATGCCCTTGACCGTCTTGCCGAGCGACTTGCCGAGCTTCGGGAGGTTCTTGGGCCCGAAGATGATCAGGACGACGGCAAGAATGATGATGAGCTCAGGGGCTCCCAGTCCGAACAGAAGCATATGGACGTCCTCTCCGAGGTGCCGCGACGGGCGCACCGTTCTATGGCGTACATGACTTGGCGCTGTTGCGCAATTTCGTAAGTATACTAGCGCACGGTTGCACGGATGCCATGAGATTGTCCATCGCGACCGTTTGTCCGCATTATCGCCCATCCGCCACCTCGTCCGTGCGCATGGAGCGCACCACGTATGCGCGTCCCGTCAGGAGCCCAATGCCAACTCCCGTGCTCGTTGCCTTCATCGTCGTCGCCGTCGTCCTCTCATCCTGGGCGGGACATCTGCTCGTGCTGCGCATCCTGCGCTGGCGCGGGGTCACCGTGACGCGCACGATGTTCGGCACCACGTTCATCTTCGACACCGCGGACGAGGACGGCACGCCGGTCCGGCTGCTCAACGTGGGCGGGGCCTTCCAGAGCGCCTGCTACGTGGAGGATAGCCTTGCCTACGAGCTGGTTTGCGAATACCAACGCGCCGAGGCCGACATCGTGGCGAGCCTGCCCACCCTGCGCGACGTGGCCTTCATCGGCGGGGGCGGCTTCTCGTTTCCCAAGTGGGTGCTGCGCCACCTGCCGCCCGTGCGCGTCGCCGTGGCCGAGATCGACCCGAAGATCATCGACATCGCCCGGCGCAGCTTCCATCTGGCGGATGCGGAGCGCCGCCACGTGCCAGAAGGCAGGCTCACCATCGCGTGCGAGGACGGCTGGGAATGGCTGCGCGGCCTGGAGCAGCCCGTCGACCTCATCGTGAACGAGGCGTTCTCCGGCAGGCACCCGCTGGGGCCGCTCACGGGCGAGGAAGGCGCCAAGCTCGTGCACGAAAAGCTCGCAGACGGTGGCACCTACCTCGCAAACGTCCGCTGCCCGCTGGAGGGCAGGCGCTCGGCGGCGCTCCGTGAGACTGCCGACGCCTTCGGGCGCGAGTTTGCCCACGTATGGGTGGTGCCGGAGCGCCCGCAGGAGCCCACCGTGGCTGGGAACAACACGCTGGTGGCAAGCGACTGCGACCTCGTAGCCACCGGGTGCGCCGCGCTCGCAGGACACGAGTGGACGGGCACCCCGTCGAGGTAAAGCGAGCGCTTGGCTTTTCTCCGCAAGGGGGATGCAAGTTTATTCGCTTCGCCAGCGGGTCTGGACCGACGTGCGTGGCCCCATGACAAGCAAAACCAGCTTCGGCGACGAGTTAGCGGCGAACTGTATGGATTCGGCTTGGCTTCGCCGCCTGGGCAGCGAGTTTTTTATAATGCATAAGGCATCTATCGCCTCGATTTGCTCTGACTTTCGCCCACAGAACCCCCGAAGGCGGATGGCAGTCCGTCAGAGTCCATACAGTTCGTCCCGTTCTCGTCGCGCCCAACAAAAAAGCCGTCGGCGCATGCCGACGGCCCTCGAATCCATGGTCGGGTTGACTGGATTTGAACCAGCGACCTCTCGGTCCCGAACCGAGCGCTCTACCAAGCTGAGCCACAACCCGAAACGAATGAGAATAATAGCAGACTTGCCGCCCTTCGCCAACAACTTTCTTTCTTCCGTATGATTTGTCACATGGGCCCGGGCGAAGCCGGGCCCATGTGACAAATCATACGGAAGAAAGTGTGACAGTGGACCAGGAGCGCCAGCCGCGGGAACGGGCGGCGGCGGCAATGCGGTCGGCGTCCTCCGCGCTCTCGCAGAGGGCAAAGGAACACGCGCCCGAGCCCGTGACCTGCGATCCCAGCACGCCATCCTGCCTCGCAAGCCACGCGGCGGCCCTTCCCACCTCGCCGCAGAGCGAGCAGGCCGCAGGAGCCAGGTTGTTGCGAAGCTCGCGGGCCATGGCACGTACGTCACCCAAGGCAAGCGCCTCGCACACGCGCTTGTAACCAGCGGGCGCCTCGCCCATGCGGTCAAACTCGGCATAGGCCTCGGGCGTGGAGCCACCGTCCGCCGTGGGCATCACGAGCGCAAGCGGTGCCTCGAAGCCGGGGAACGTGCGCTCGAGCCTGTCTCCCGCACCGCGATACAGGCCGGGCATGGGGTCGAGGAAGAAGGCGACGTCGGCACCCACCCGCCGGGCCACGCCGACCACGCGCTCGTCGAGCACGTCGGTGCCCCAGCGCGGCGCGAGAAGCCGCAGCACGGCACCCGCGTCGGCAGACGAGCCGCCCAGACCGGCCCGCTCGGGAATGGACGCCCGCACGTCGACGCGCACGCGCGGCTCGACGCCCAGCTCGCGCGCCAAAAGCGTAGCCGCGCGCCAGACGGTGGTCTCCTCGGGCGCCACCTCGAGCGCCGGCGAGTGGTGCACCTCGAGCGCTGGCGCGTCGGTGACCTCGATGGTGTCAAAGAGGGCGACGGGCACCATCACGGAGTCGACGCGATGGTAGCCACGCGCGTCGCGCCCGAAGTGAACGCCGAGGTAGAGATTGACCTTGCAGGGGGTCTCGAGCACCTGGATGCCAGAGACGCGTGAAGAGGCGCCGGCCACGCAGATGCCTAGTCGAGGGGCTCTGTGGGGGCGTAGTCGAAGAGGCGCTCGCCCGTCTCGTTGTCGAAGAGCTCGACGGTGCCCGTGAGCACGTCCACGTACTGATAGCTCTGGCGAGCCGTGCGACCGCGACGCTCGTCGACCTCCACCACGAACAGCGACGGGTGGGCCTGGGCGAGGGTGCCCGTGCGCTCCACGATGCGCGAGCGGCCCATGTTGGCCTTCACCTTGATGCGCTCGCCCTGCATGCCTTCGAGCTTCTCGCGAATCTCGTCAACCTTGTTGACTGCCGGAACTTCGTTCTCCATGCCACGCTCTCTATCCCGACCGCAGCCATGCGGGCCCACCCGACCGGGCAGGCTCGTGCACATGGGCAGAATGCGGCCATCGTGTATTCATGCGATTGAATACCATACTGTGCCGAGAAGCGCCTCACAAGGCCCGGCAAGGGGAATGCACAATGACAACCGATTCCGAGCCCTCGGGACTCGACCTCGAGCGCGCCGGTTGCGCGCGGGCACAGTTGTAAAACGTGGCAGAGATGACCGTATTGCTTCGGAAAACGTTGCAGCAGGTCGCAATAAATACGAGAAAACGTTGCAGCAGCATGCCTTATACTCAGCTATAACGTTACAAATACCTGGTAGGAGCCTATATGCTGCAACGGAAGGAACTCAAGGCCCTCGAGGCTTGGAAAAACGCCCCTTCGCACAAGGCGCTCATGCTTACCGGCGCACGTCAGATCGGCAAGACCACCCTCGTTCGAGAGTTCGCCAAAAAGCACTATGGCTCCTTTGCGGAGATCAACTTTATCTTGGACCCGGCAGCGTCATCCGTCTTTGACGGGTCGCTCGACGCGGACACGCTTGTCGCCAACCTCACCGCATATCTCAGGCAGTCACTCAAACCCAAGGAGACGCTCGTTCTACTCGACGAGATTCAGGAGTGCCCCCGCGCCCGGACGGCCATTAAGTCCCTCGTCGAAGACGGGCGGTTCGACTACATCGAAACCGGCTCCCTGTTGGGCGTACGCAACAGGGAGGTTCCCTCCTACCCTGTCGGCTTTGAGGAGCAACGGCGCATGTACCCGTTGGACTTCGAGGAGTTCTGCCTCGCCGCCGGCATGCAGCCACAGACCATAGACCTCCTGCGCTCGCATTACGAGGACCGCACCCCCGTCTCGGAGTCCGTCCACGCAACCATGATGCAGCTGTTCCTGGCGTATGTCGTCATAGGGGGCATGCCCGAAGTGGTTCAGCGCTATGTCGACACGAGCGACGTCGCCCAGGCCCTGAAGATCCAGCGTGACATCCTCGACCTCTATCGTCAGGACATTGCCAAATACGCCGCCGAAAGGGACAAGACGAAGGTACGGGCGATCTTTGACGCCATACCCTCGCAACTTGACGACAGGAATCGAAGGTTCGTCCTCGCCGACCTCGCCAAGTCGGCACGACAGAATCGTTATGAGAGCAGCTTCCTTTGGCTCGCGGACGCGGGCGTCGCACTCCCCTGCTTCAACGTGACCTCCCCCGTCGCTCCGCTTGTCACCAATGAGAAGCGCAATCTCTTCAAGCTGTTCCTCAATGACGTGGGCCTGCTGTGCGCAAGCTCCCTCGAAAACGTCCAGTTCGACATCCTGCGGGGCAACCTCGACGTCAACCTGGGAAGCATTGCCGAGAACGTGATAGCGCAGGAGCTTGTCGCGCATGGGTTTGGGCTGCACTACTTTAACGGCAAGCGGACGGGCGAGGTTGACTTCGTCGTTCAGTCCGGACGCACCTGCCTGCCCATCGAGGTCAAGTCCGGAGCGGACTGGCAGAGGCACCCCGCCATCAACAACCTCTTGGCCACGGAGGAATGGGGCCTCGAGGAGGGCATCGTGCTTTGCAAGGGCAATGTTGAGAAAGACGGCAAGGTCACGTACCTGCCGCTCTACATGGTCATGTTCCTCGAGCCCGAGAGCCTGCCCGCATCCATGACATTCAAGGTCGACCTATCCGGGCTTTGACGGGGAGAGTCGCGCGAACACGGCGAACTCATCTCGTTCGACACACAAAAGGCGGGCGGCCGAAGCCCGAGAGCTCCGACCGCCCAATTACCCTTGTGAGCTCATATGCCAAGTAGCTCGGCAAGACCCGTTAGTACAGGCCCTCGCACAGCGACAGCGCCTCGTCGTCGGCGACCACGACGCAGTTGGCGTGCAGCTGCAGGATCGAGGCCGGGCAGCTCGGGGCAACCGGGCCAAAGCACATGTCATGGACGGCCTGGGCCTTGTTCTTGCCGTTAGCGACCATGAGGATCATGCGCGCGTTCATGATGGTCTGCACGCCCATCGTGTAGGCCTGGCGCGGCACGTCCTCCTCCTTCTCGAACAGGCGGCTGTTGGCCTCGATGGTGCTCTCCGTGAGGTCGACGCAGTGCGTGCCCTTGGAGAACGCGTCGGCCGGCTCGTTGAAGCCGATGTGACCGTTGCGACCGATGCCAAGGAGCTGCAGGTCGGGATAGCCGGCGTCGGCGACCATCTTGTCGTAGGCCTTGCAGGCGGCCTCGGCGTCGGGGTTGGCGCCATCGGGCACGTGCGTGTTGGCCAGGTCGATGTTGATGCCGGAGAAGAACTCCTTGTTCATGAAGTAGT
>UWSJ01000084.1 GCA_900549525.1 uncultured Coriobacteriaceae bacterium
TCGTCGAGCCCGACTTCGAGGCCTTCGTCGTCATGGGCGACCTCGTGGACTTCGCCGCCGAGGGCAAGAAGCTCGAGAAGGACCTCGCCAAGGCCGAGAAGGAGCTTGCCGGCACGCAGAAGACGCTCGCCAACCCCGGCTTCGTGGCCAAGGCCGCGCCCGAGGTCATCGCCGCCAAGCGCGAGCGCGTCGAGGAGCTCACGGCCACGGTCGAGCGCCTCAAGGCGCAGCTCGCCGACCTGGCCTAGGCGTGCCCGTCGCACCCCAACAGCTACGCGGCGCCGACGCGCCCGCCCGCAAGCGCGAGCTTCGCAGGTGGGCGCGTCGCGTTCGGGACGAGGCGTCGGCAGCGCGGCGACGCGCGACGGATGCGCGGATCGAGGCGGCCGTGCGGCGCCTTCCCGTCTGGCGGGACGCGTCGCTCGTGCTGGCCTACCTTGCGACGGGCTCGGAGGTCGAGACGCGCGGCCTCGTGCGGGCGGCGTGGGAGGCCGGCAAGCGCCTGGCGGTGCCGAGGTGCGTCGTCGCCGAGAAGCGCATGGAGTGGGTCGAGATTCGCTCCCTCGAGGGTCTCGCCCCGGGCACATACGGCATAGAGGAACCGCCCGCGAGCTGCCCGGCGTTGCCCGATGCCGGCGTTCTTATGCCCGACGTCCTCGCGCTCGTGCCGGGGCTCGCGTTTGATTGCGCGGGCCAGCGGCTCGGCTACGGGGGCGGCTACTACGACCGCTTCCTCGCGGCCTTCCCCGGTACCTCGCTGGGGCTTTGCCCACGGGCTCTGCTCGTGACGTCGCTCGCCAAACTGGGCGTGGCGGAGACGCACGACGTACCGGTTGACCTCGTGGTTCACGACTGAAGTCTCATTCAAGGAGTTGCGCATGACGCTTGCACACCGCACCGCATGGTCGGCGCCCTTCGGGGCCGAGGGCCTCTCCTACGACAGCGCCGAGTCCATGGCCCACGACACGGGCTTCTTCGGCAACACCGGCGACCCCCTGCTCGAGACGGTCGTCGACATGCTCGACGAGCTGGGACGTCCCGACGAGTCCTTCGACGTCGTCCAGATTGCGGGGACCAACGGCAAGACGTCCACGGCGCGCTACACAGCCGCGGCGCTGGCGGGGGAGGGCCTGCGGACGGCCCTCTACACCTCGCCCGAGCTGGTGGAGATGCGCGAGCGCATGGAGATCGCGGGCGAGCCGGTGAGCCGCGAGGCCTTCGCGCGCGGCATCGCCCTCGCGGCCGAGGCGGGCAGGCGGGTCAATGCGGGCCGTGAGGCGGCCGGCGGGCGGCCCTACCGCGTCACGGAGTTCGACCTGCTCACGGTGGCCGCCTGCGTGGTGTTCGCCGAGGCGGGCGTCGACGTGGCCGTGCTCGAGGTGGGTCTGGGCGGTCGCTGGGACGCGACCACGGCGACTCACCCCGTCGCGACCTGCGTCACGGGCATCGGGCTCGACCACACGCGCATCCTCGGGGACACGCTCGAGGCCATCGCGGGCGAGAAGGCCGCCGTCATCAAGCGCGGCCAGCGCTGCGTGCTGGGTGCGGGCACGGCCACGCCCGCGAGCGTGGAGGACGTGCTGCTCGCGCGGGCGGCCGAGCAGGGCGTGGAGCCGGTGCTGCTGCGCCCGGAGCACGCCGACGACGCCCCCGGCGAGCTGGAGGCGGGGGAGATGCGGTGCCATCCCGAGCTCCCCGCCGCGAGCTACCGGGTGACGCGCCGACCCGAGCGCATCGGCGGCGGCCTCGTGCTCGACGTCACGACGCCATGCGCCACGTATCGCGACCTCTGCGCGGCCAAGCCCGTCTACCAGGCGGCCAACATCGCCTGCGCGGTGACCCTCGCCGAGACCTTCCTCGGGCGCGAGCTCGACCAGTACCACCTCTCCGACACGCTGGGGGAGTGCCCCACGCCCGGCCGCTTCAACGTGGTGCAGGGCTCACCCATGCACCTCATCGACGCGGCTCACAATCCGCAGTCCATCCGTGCCTTCCTCGACTCGCTCGCCGAGATGGAGCCCGATGTCGCCGCGCGCCCGCAATTGCTCTGCGCGGTGCTCGCCGACAAGGACGTGGACGGCATCACGCGGCTGCTTGCCGGGGCGTTCCCGCGCGTCGTCGCGTGCGCCACGTCCTCGCCGCGCGCCCTTTCGCCCGACGAGCTTGCGGCCAGCTTCCGCGCGCACGGGGTGGAGCCCGCCGCGGTGTACCCGGATGTCGCCGCGGCCTGCGAGGCACTCGCGAGCGAGGAGTACGTGGCCGTGGGGTCAATCACGCTTGCCGGCGAGGTGGCCGGCTGGCACAGGAGCAGGCAAAACCGTTAGGAGTGATGACGCATGAGGTACGTTCGCTTTTCTCAGAATGGCTCTGGGCCCCGGCTTGGGGTGCTCGTGGGCGAGGACGGCGTCTTTCCGCTATCCGAGGTTGACCCGACGCTGCCCGGGGGCGACCTGTTCGCCCTCATCGACGAGCTGGGCCGCCGGGACGCGGTTCTCACGCTGCCCGCGGACGCGGCGGGCTGCGCCCTTCCCGTGAGCTCCGTACGCCTGCTTGCGCCGATTCCGCGCCCGCGCCACGACATCCTCTGCCTTGGCGTGAACTACGCCGACCACCTCGAGGAGACCAAGCGCAGCCCCATCGGCGGCAAGGGCTTCACCGAGCCGGCAAAGGCGGTCTACTTCGCCAAGCGCGCCGTGCGCATCCTGGGGCCCGGCGAGGCCATCGAGGGTCGGCTCGACGTCGACCCCGCGCTCGACTACGAGGTGGAGCTCGCCGTCATCCTCGGCAAGGGCGGGCGCGACATCTCCGTCGAGGACGCCGAGAGCCACGTCTTTGGCTACTCCGTGTTCAACGACGTCTCGTCGCGCGGCCTGCAGAAGCAGCATAACCAGTGGTTCCTGGGCAAGAGCGTCGACACCTACACGGCCATGGGCCCCGTCGTCGTCACGGCTGACGAGCTGCCCATGCCGCTCGAGCTCGACGTGGTGAGCACGGTCAACGGCGAGGAGCGCCAGCACTCCAACACGCGCAACCTCATCCACGGCATCGCCGAGGTCATAGCCGAGCTCTCGAGCGTCATGACGCTCGACGCGGGCGACATCATCGCTACGGGCACGCCCTCTGGCGTGGGCATGGGCTTCAACCCGCCGCGTTACTTGAAGCCCGGCGACGTCGTACGCTGCGAGATTGACGGCGTCGGCATCCTCGAGAACCCGGTGGCGTAGGCGCTTCCACACGTTCGCTTCATGCGGAGCGCCAATCCGCGTCGCTACGAGATCAGGCGCTCGACGCGCTCGCGGGCGAAGGTGAGCTCGCGGCGGATGAGCTCGGCCTTCTCGTCGGTGAGCCGGTAGGAGGGCGTCGTCACGCTGATGCCGTAGGCGATGTGGCCGCGCTGGCGCACGGGAACGGCGATGCACTGCACGCCCTCAGTCGTCTCCTCGCGGTCGTAGGCGAACCCCGTCCGGCGCACCTCGGCGAGCTCGGCTAGGAACTCGTCCATCGTCGCGAGCGCGTGGTCCGTCGGCCGCTCGAGCGGCTCGCCCACGAGTGCGCGCACCTCGTCCTCGGGCAGCTCACTCACGAGTGCCTTGCCGATCGCCGTGTACGTGAGCCCGAGCGTCTTGCCGATGCTGCTCCTGAGCTGCACGGGCTGCGCCGAGTCGACCTTGGCGATGTAGAGCACCCGGCCGTGGTCGAGCACCCCGAGCTGGCTCGTCTCCTGGCAGGCGCTGACGGCTTCGCGCATCGCCGCCTTGAAGACGCCGAGCACGCCGCCTTTGCGCTCGTACGACGAGCCGAGGATGCAGGAGCGCAGGCCCAGCGAGTAGCGCGCCGTCGCCTCGTCGTAGGTGATGAAGTCAGAGGCGGCCATTGTGTGTAGGATGGGGAAGAGGCTGCTCTTCGGCGCGTCGAGCGCGCGACAGATGTCGGCCATTGACAAACCGTCGTCGGCCTCCGAGAGCGTCGAGAGGATGTCGAGCACACGCTGGGTCGAGCGGTGCGTCGTCCTCTGGTCCTGCTGTTCCGCGCGTTCCTTCGTCACCACGGCCGGTCTCCTCCCCCGGGGGCTGATGAGATCGCGCGCCCCCTCCTGTGACGCCAAGTATCCCCTTGATTTCATGCGTTCGCAAATACGAATACCGTTCGCAGGCGAATACCAGCCGTTCGCCTCCGCGTGCGCCCCGTGCGCCCCACTGGATGTATAGTTCCAACCGGTTACTAAGGTAGACCAACGTTCGCAATCACGAACACCCGGCACCACCGGGAGGCGAAGGCAGGGATTCCAACAACGCCACGGTACGCCGGGAATGGGGCTTCGGCGCGTTGGTCTACGAGGGCACGTGAGGCTGCACATGGGAATGCGCACGCGTGCACGGGCGCGAGAGGAGAGGCACATGAGGAATGGCGTCATCATCGACGAAAAGGACAACGTCGTCGTTGCCATTCACGAGCTTGAGGCAGGTACTGACGTCGCCTATCCGCTGCCTGGCGGAGGCGAGGGCCATGTTGTGACTCGCGAGCACATTCCACTGTTCCACAAGATTGCTCGCACGGATATCAAGCGTGGCGAGAAGGTCATGAAGTACGGTGAGTACATCGGCGTTGCCACCGCCGATATCGCGGCGGGCGAGCATGTGCACACGCACAACTGTGCCAGCTCCGATGAGCTCAAGGACACGGACGCCAACGATGTGGCCTCCGCCGCCTCCGATGTCATTTCCCCCGCGGCCGCGCCTACGTCCACTCGCACTTTCCGCGGTTACCGTCGTGCTGACGGCCAGGTGGGCATCCGTAACCACGTGCTCGTCCTTCCCACGAGCATCTGCGCCTCCGACACCACGGAGCGCATCGCCCGCGCCGTCACCGGCTGCGTGACGTTCCACAACCAGAATGGCTGCAGTCAGGTCAACATCGACCAACAGCTCACGATCGACACTCTCGCCGGCCTTGCCGCCAACCCCAACGTCTACGCGGTACTGGCCGTGTCTCTTGGCTGCGAGGGCTGCCAGAACGACCTGGTCGTCGATGCTATTCGCAAGCGCACCAACAAGCCCATTCGCTCGCTGATCATCCAGAAGGTCGGCGGCTCCATCAAGGCCGTTGACGAGGGCACGCGCATCGCCCGCGAGCTCGTCCGCGAGGCAAGCCTGTGCGAACGCGAGGACGTGCCGGTTTCCGAGCTCATCTTCGGTACCAACTGCGGCGGCTCCGACACCTCCAGCGGCCTGGGGTCCAACCCGCTGATCGGCGAGGTCTCCGACTGGCTGGTCGCCCAGGGGGCCACGACGGTGCTGTGCGAGACCCCGGAGCTCTTCGGCGGCGAGCACATCTTGGCCCGTCGCGCCGCCACGCCCGAGGTGGGCGAGCAGGTCCTCAAGATCGTGCGAGACTACGAGAAGTACGTGCAGTCCTTTGGCGCCGAGATGCGCGAGGGTAACCCCAGCCCCGGCAACATGGCGGGCGGTCTCACGACCCTCGAGGAGAAGTCCCTCGGCTGCATTCACAAGGCGGGTCACAGCCCCATCAACGCCGTCTATCCCTATGCGGCGAAGCTCAAGAGCCACGAGGGCCTCGTTATCATGGACACGCCGGGCAACGATCCCTCCAGCGTGGGCGGCATCATCGCCGGCGGCTGCCAGCTCGTCATTTTCTCCACTGGCCTGGGCACGCCCACGGGCAACGCCATCGCGCCGGTGCTGCGCATCACGGCCAACGGTCGCACGGCCCAGACCATGGCCGACAACATCGACGCCGATGTTCAGGCGACGATCTATGGCCCCGAGACGATGGAGCAGCTGCGCGACAAGCTAATCGACCATATCATCCGCGTCTGCAACGGCGAGCCCACATGTGCCGAGGCGCTCGGCTACACCGAGACGGCCCTTCCGCACCTATGCAACTACATGTAGCGGACTCTCTCCAAGGCACTGGGATTCGCGGCGTCCCACAGGGGACGGGTCTCGGGCGAGGGCTCTGAAGCCTGGCATCCGGCGTCAGGCGCAAGGAATCACTGCGGAGCAATCCGCGTGATGGATACGGCGTGAGTCACAATCGCGCTATTGGCAAACCCCGGGGCGAGACACCCGGGACAGGAAAAGGAGTACATCATGGATCTGCATCTCGAGGGCAAGGTAGTTTTCGTCACCGGCGGTTTTAAGGGCATCGGCAAGGGCATCGCTCTGCAGCTCGCTCGCGAGGGCGCTGTTCCTGTGGTCCTGAACCGCAAGGATGGCGTCGAGGACGAGTTCCGCGCCGAGATCTCTGAGATCACCAAGACGTTTGAGATGTACTACATCGACCTTAACGACACCGACGCCATCGCGCCGATCGTCGAGGAGGTCTACAAGAAGTACGGTCACATCGACGGCGTGGTCAACAACGCCGGTCGTAACGACAACTTGGAGCTCGAGACCCTCGAGTGGCGCGACTTCGAGAAGTCCCTCCATGGCAACCTCACGCACTACTTCGAGCTCGTTCACTGCTGCTGCCCCTATCTCAAGGAGAGCAAGGGCTCGATTGTGAACATCGCCTCCAAGGTCGCCCTCACCGGCCAGGGCAAGACGACCGCCTACGCTGCCGCCAAGGGCGCCATCCTTGGCCTCACCCGTGAGTGGGCCGCCGCTCTCGTCCACGACTCCGTGCGTGTCAACGCCATCGTCGTCGCCGAGGCCTGGACGCCGCTGTACGCCAACTGGATCAAGACCTTCGGTGACGAGGAGGCCCAGCAGAAGCGTCTGTCCCTCATCACGGACCGCATCCCGCTGGAGCACCGCATGACCTCCACCGAGGAGATTGCCGACACCACGTGCTTCCTGCTCTCCGACCGCTCCAGCCACACCACCGGCCAGTGGTGCAACGTCGACGGCGGCTACGTCAACCTCGACCGCGCGCTTGACTAGTCCGCGGTTTGAAAGAGGGCTTTTGAATGTCTGATCCCACCAAGAAAGCGAGCTCGAAGGGTTCTGCGGCAACCGTCGCTATCGTTCTCGTTACCTCACTGTTCTTCGTCTGGGGCCTGACCATGAACCTGGTCAGCTCGCTGAACGCCCCGATTGCGAACTACCTTGAGCTGACGACGACCCAGACGTCGCTCATGCAGGTCGCTTACTATGGCGCCTATTTCGTTATGGCCATTCCGGCCGGCGCAATCGCCAAGAAGTACGGCTATAAGGGTGGCGTCATCGCCGGCCTCGCCCTGTTCGTGATCGGCTCCATCATCACGGTGCCTGCCACCAACGCCGCCTCGTTCGGCCTGTTCCTCGTCTCCACGTTCGTCGTCGCCG
>UWSJ01000085.1 GCA_900549525.1 uncultured Coriobacteriaceae bacterium
CAGCCCGAGAAGCTCGTGCAGAGCGCCGTCTCGTTCGTGCGCCACTTCGAGGAGCGCGGATTTGGCGACATCGTGCTCTCCGCAAAGGTCCACGACGTGCCGGCCACCATCCTGACCAACCGCGAGCTCTCGCGGCTGCTCCCGCACGTGCCCCTCCACCTCGGCGTCACCGAGGCGGGCACGGTTCGCCAGGGGACGGTCAAGAACGTAAGCGCCCTGGCGATCCTGCTCAGCGAGGGCATCGGCGACACCATGCGCCTCTCGCTCACGGCCCCGCCCACCGAGGAGGTGCCGGTTGCCTGGGAGCTGCTGCAGTCGCTGAGGATGCGCCGACGCACGCCCGAGCTCGTGAGCTGCCCCACGTGCGGCCGCTGCCAGGTGAACCTCATCGACATCGCCAACGAGGTGGAGGAGCGCCTTCAGAAGGTCTCGGCCCCCATCTCCGTGGCCGTCATGGGCTGCGTCGTGAACGGCCCGGGCGAGGCCAGGGGCGCCGACATCGGGGTTGCCTGCGGCAAGGGCACGGGCCTGCTCATCTCGGGCGGCGAGACCCTGCGCAAGGTTCCCGAGGACAGGATCGTCGAGGAGCTCTTCGACGAGATCGACCGTCGCTTCGGGGACGGGGGAGAGGCGTAGCCGCCCTTACGCCCGAACGCGGCCGCGCGCCACGTCTTCGCGCTAGAATACCCACCGTTGTCTAGACGTTGAGGAGTCACCATGAAGCCCATGCTCATGAGCCGTCTGTACGCGCCCACGCTCAAGGAGGACCCGGCCGAGGCCGAGCTCGCCAGCCACCGCCTCCTACTCCGCGCCGGCATGATCCGCAAGGAGGCCGCCGGTCTCTACACCTACCTGCCGCTGGCCTACCGGTCCATCAAGAAGATCGAGAACATCGTGCGCGACGAGATGGACGAAGCGGGTGCCCAGGAGCTGCTCATGCCCATCATGGTCGACGCGGAGCTCTGGCGCGAGAGTGGCCGCATCGACGCCTACGGCCCCGAGCTCATGCGCTTCAAGGATCGCCACGAGCACGAGTTCGTCCTCGGTCCCACGCACGAGGAGACGGTCACCGGCCTCGTGAAGAACGAGCTCCGCAGCTACAAGCAGCTGCCCGTGAACCTCTACCACATCCAGGACAAGTTCCGCGACGAGATCCGTCCCCGCTTCGGCCTCATGCGCTCGCGCGAGTTCATCATGAAGGACGGTTACTCCTTCGACGCCAACCGGGAGGGCCTGCAGAAGAGCTACGACGACATGAAGGCCGCCTATGCGCGCATCTGCGAGCGCTGTGGCCTCAAGGCCCTTCCCGTCGTGGCCGACTCCGGCCAGATCGGCGGCGACACCTCCGTCGAGTTCATGGCGCTCGCCGACGCGGGCGAGGCGAGCCTCGTCTACTGCGACAGCTGCGGGTTTGCCGCCGACGACGAGGCCGCGACCGCCAAGGTGACCGTGCTTGACGGCCCCGGCGACGGCGTGCTTACCAAGATCGAGACCCCGCACTGCGGCACCATAGAGGAACTCGCGAAGTTCCTCGACGTCCCCGAGAACGCCACCGTCAAGTCGCTCTGCCTCATCGACGGCGAGGGCAGGCCGGTCCTGGCGCTCGTCCCCGGCGACCACGAGCTCAACGACGTCAAGGCCGAGCACGTCTTTGGCGAGTACCACCTCATGACCGAGGAGGAGCTGGCCGAGAACCACCTGCACAAGGGCTTCATCGGGCCGGTGAACCTTCCCGAGGACATCCGCGTCGTCTGCGACGAGAGCCTGAAGGACGCTACGAGCTGGGGCTGCGGCGCCAACGAGGTCGGCTACCACTACGTCGGCATCGTCCCCGGTCGTGACTTCGAGCCCGACGCCTGGGCAGACCTCATCACGGCCCGACCCGGCGACATCTGCCCCCACTGCGGTGCCCCGCTTGCCGGCGCACGCGGCATCGAGGTCTCTCAGGTGTTCCAGCTGGGCACCAAGTACTCCAAGGCCATGGGCGCCACCTTCATGGACGAGGACGGCACCGAGAAGCCCCTCGTCATGGGCTGCTACGGCGTGGGCGTCTCCCGTACGCTCGCGGCAGTGGTTGAGCAGCACAACGACGAGAACGGCATCATCTGGCCCGTCTCCGTCGCCCCGTACGAGGTGGCCGTGGTGCCGCTTGACGTCGCCGACGACCTCGTGTGGCCGGCGGCCCGCCAGGTTGCCGACGAGCTGGCGCAGGTCGGCATCGAGGTCACGCTCGACGACCGCAAGGAGCGCCCCGGCGTGAAGTTCGCCGACAACGACCTCATGGGCTTCCCGTACCAGGTGGTCTTCGGCAAGAGAGCCGTGAAGAACGGCAACTGCGAGCTCAAGGACCGTGCCACCGGCGAGCGCGAGGAGGTCGCCATCGCCGAGGTGGTCGCGAAGGTGGCCGAGCTCGTTCGCTCTCAGCGCGCCTAGGGAGAGTAAGGGATGAAGGGTCGCCGCGGACGATAGCGTCCGCGGCGTATTCGTAAGGAGGGTACATGTCGCTCTCAACCAACGCCGACCTGCGCGCGCTCGCCACGAGCGGCATTCGGCGCTTCACGGCCCTGGCCAACGAGGTTCCGGGGTGCGTGAAGCTCACCCTCGGCGAGCCCGAGTTCGACACGCCCGAGCCGATACGGGAGGCCGTGACCGATTCGCTTGCTCGCGGCCTCACGCACTACCCGCCCAACAACGGACGCCCGGAGCTGCTGGACGCCCTGTCGGCGTACATGGCTTCCGCTGGACTCGCGTACCTCCCCGACGAGCTGATCGTGACCGTGGGGGCCACCGAGGCGCTCGCAGCAGCCTTCCTGGCGCTTCTCGGCCCCGGTGACGAGGTCATCGTCCCCGTCCCCGCCTTCGGCCTCTACGAGTCGCTCGTCCGCATGGCGCACGGGCGCGTCGTGCCGCTCGACACCACGCACACGGGTTTTCAGATCGAAGCCGACGCGCTCGAGGCGGTTGTGGGTGACAGGACCAAGGCCATCGTCATCACCTCGCCCAACAACCCGACCGGCTGCGTGTATGACGCAGGCACGCTCGACGCCGTCGCTCGTATGGCACAGGAGCGCGGTGTCTACGTCGTGTGTGACGACGTCTACAACCGGCTTTGTTACGAGGGCGGATACGAGCGCTTCGCCGTTCGCCACCCCGAGCTGCGCGACCGTACCGTCGTGGTGGACTCCTTCTCCAAGCCCTGGGCCATGACGGGCTGGCGGCTTGGCTGGCTTGCGGCTGCTTCCCCCCTCATGGCAGAGATACAGAAGGCCCACCAGTACCTCGTCTCGAGCGTCCCGGCGTTTCTCCAGGACGCCGCCGTCGTGGCGCTTGGCTGCGACGTCACGCCCATGCGCGAGACGTACCTGCGGCGTCGTGACCTCGTCTGCGAGCGCCTCGAGGCCATGGGGGCTCCGCTCGTGCGGGCGGCAGGGGCCTTCTATGCGTTTCCCTCCATCGAGGGCCTGGGCCTTGGCTCCGAGGAGTTCTGTGAGCGGGCGATTCGCGAGGCGGGCGTGGCCCTCGTGCCCGGCGCCTGCTTCGGCGCCGAGGGCTTCGTTCGTCTCTCGTACTGCGTCTCCGACGAGCAGCTCGTCCTCGGCCTCCACCGGTTGGCAGGCTTCGTCGAGAGGCTGAGGGGCTAGGAACGCTTGTCGGCGCCCGCCTACTCGCCGCCGAGGAACGACCCCGTCTGGCGGCTCCAGAGCCCGGCGTATTCGCCGCCCGCCGCCACGAGCTCTTCGTGCGTGCCGTCCTCGGCGATGCGGCCGTGCGAGAGCACCACGATGCGGTCGAGACTCGCCACGGTCGAGAGGCGATGGGCCACCACGATGGCGGTGCGCCCTCGCATGAGGTTCTCGAGCGCCTCCTGGATGAGCCGCTCGCTCTCTGAGTCCAGCGCGCTCGTGGCCTCGTCGAGCACGAGGATGGGGGCGTCCATGAGGATGGCGCGCGCGATGGCGACGCGCTGGCGCTGACCGCCGGAGAGCTTCACGCCACGCTCGCCCACCTCGGTGTCAAGCCCCTGGGGGAGCCGTTCGATGAACTCCCAGGCATTGGCCTCGCGAGCGGCGCGCTCGATCTGCTCGGCCGTGGCGTCGGGCCGTCCGTAGGCGATATTCTCCCTGACGGAGCGGTGGAAGAGCATGGGCTCCTGCGCCACGTAGGCAATTTGCCGACGCAGGCTGGTCTGGGTCACGTGCGCGATGTCCTGCCCGTCGATGAGGATGCGGCCGCTCGTGAGGTCCTCGAGACGGAGCAGCAGCGTCGTGAGCGTGGTCTTGCCGGAGCCGGAGCGGCCCACGAGGCCCACGCGCTGGCCGCCGGGGATGCCGAGCGTAAAGCCGTCGAAGACGCGGTCATTCTCCTCGGCGTCGGCATAACGGAAGCTCGCGTTCTCGAAGCGAATGGCCCCCTTGCCCACATGTAGCTCGGGCGCGCTGGGGTCGTCGGCCACGAGCGGGGGCTCGTCAAGGGCCACGGTGAGGTCGTGGGCGTCTCCCAGGGCGCGGTTGATCTGCTGGAACATGGCGGAGAGCATGTTGAAGCGCATCGTGAGCGTGTTGGTGTAGTTGAACATCATCACGAGGGTGCCGCCCGAGATGCCAAACCAGGCGTTGCCACCCGCGATGAACGCCGCCGCGAGACCCATCATGACGACGATGATCGAGCTGGTGGCGGCCCCCGTCCTGACCGTCCTGCTCATGCGCGCCGAGTCCGCCCGGCGCACGTCTTCGCTCGCGCGGCGAAAGACCTCCTGCTCGTACTGCTCGCGTCCGGCGGTCTTGACGGCCATGATATTGGTGACGCTGTCTGAGAGCTCGCCCGAGAGGCGGTTCTGCGCGGCGGACGCGTCGGCGTTTATCGGCAGTATCTTGCGGTAGAGCTTGAGCACCACGACCACGTACGCGGCGAGGACGACCGAAAGCAGCGCCACGTAGGCCGGAACGAGCGGCGCGAGCATCCCCACGGTGAGCGCGGCGGTGGCCACGCCGGGCAGGAGCGAGTAGGTGAAGGTGTCCATGAGCGTGGAGTAGGCGCCCACAAACTTCTGCGTGGCGCTCACGAGCGAACCGCCGTGGCAGTTGGCGTGGAAAGTCATGCTCTGGTTCGAGAGCGTGTCGAACGAGGTGCGGGCCAGGTCGTAGGCGGCGCGGATCTCGAGCTTGGCGCAGGCGTAGTCCTGGAGCTTGCTGCACACCTGGCCGGCCACGTTGGCGAGCACGAAGAGGGCCACGTAGGGGCCAAAGACGCTCCACACCTCGTTGGCGGCAACGCCTCCCGCAGCCACGCGGTCCACCACGAGGCCCACGATGAGGGGGTTCGCGAAGGTCAGGAAGAAGACGTAGCCGAGCGTGACCACGACGTTCAGGGCAAACATCGTCCCCTGGCTCGACGTGACGGCCCAATAGCGCTCGAGCGTGCGCCTCGTGACCGTCTTGCCCGTCCTCGTCTTGTGCTGCTGCCTGCGTGCCATGACCTGCCCTTCGTCGCTTCCGGCTGCAGAGGATACCCGTAAGCGGGCGGCCCGTTTCATGCACGATGCGCATGGCCGCCTGTCGACGTGCGCATGGGGTCCCGTGCGCACGGCATGGCAATCGACCTCGGTGGCAGCGTGTCCTTGGCGGGTGCGGCGAGCCGTCCGCGGGCGACAGCCTGACTCGATGGCTGCGGCGAGCCGCCCATGGCCTCCGGTGGTATAAGAAGGTGACAAGAGGAAGGGGACGGCATGGCTCGGCTCGTCATCATGCGCCACGGGGAGAGCACCTGGACGGACAAGGCGGTCAACCGGTTTGCCGGCTGGGTCGATGCGCCGCTCACGGAGAGGGGCCGCGCGCAGGCGCGTCACGCGGGCGAGCTTATCGCGGGAGCCGGTCTTCGTCCGGTCGTCTGCATGACGAGCGTCCTCGGGCGCACGCGCGAGACGGCCGACATCGTGCTTGACGTCATCGGTCGTCCGTGGCTGAGCTGCCTCAGGACCTGGCGGCTCAACGAGCGGCACTACGGTGCCTTTCAGGGGCAGACGCGCCCGGCCATGCGTGAGCGCTACGGCGACGAGCTCTTCCAGACATACCGCAGGAGCTACGCCGTGCGCCCGCCCGCGATAGACGAGGGGTCAGAGTTCTGCCAGGCGAGCGACCCCCGCTACGCGCCCGACATGGGTGACGGGCTTCCCGGCCCCGACCCCGCTTCCATTCGCTCGGAGTCTCTCGAGGACGTGGGCGTGCGCCTCGCCCCCTGGTGGGAGAAGCATGTGGAACCCAGGCTCGCGGCGGGGGAGTGCGTCCTTGTGGTGACGCACGGCTCGGTGGTGAGGTCTGTCGTGAAGACGCTTGAGGGGCTTGGCGACGAGGAGATCAGCCGCGTGAACGTTCCCACGGGCGTGCCGCTCGTGTTTGAGTTCACGACCGGCGCGGATGGCCGTGCGCACGTGATGGGACGCGGGCGTTATCTTGACGAGCAGGCTGCGAAGGCCGGCATCGAGGCCGTACGGGACCTCGGCACGCACGGTGCGTAGGTACGTGACGTAAGGCTAGAGCTGCGCGCGGTTGCACGGCTGCGGCGACGGCGGACTCGGCATGTGCCGCCTGCGGGTTAGGACTCGGGCTTGCAGTCGTGGGCGTCGCTGATTTCGCCTCCCACGCTAGGGGACGCGTCTAGCGTAAACCCCGTGGTAGGCACAGGGCTCGAAGACGACGAGCGAATCCGACGCTGCCCAATATCAAAAGAAGACCCACCTAGCTTCTTGTGAAGAGAGGAGCACCAAGAAGGTCCAGACCGGCACCGAGCGCGTCCAGAAGGGCACGAGGTGGGTCGTGGACGAGCCAGGGCGCTGGGAGTAGGCCCCGCGCGGTGCTCCCGGGTGGCGGGGAGGGGGGCGGGACACCAGCCAGGAGGGCGCTCGCGGCCCTGGCCGTCGCCGTCGCGGTCTGCCTCGCGGCCCTCGCCCCGAGCGCCGCCACGGCGCGCGAGATCACGCTCGCCAACGGCGGCACGGCCACGCTCAACGGCGGCGGCACCTGCTTCCTGCTGCTGCGCTCCGACTCGAGCTGGGGCATGTGGGGCAGGCCCGAGACGCAGCGGGCCTTAGCCCATCGATGGCAATGCAAAGGAATTATCCAATAAACAAGTCAGGGCACATACATGCCCCGACCTGCAAGTTTACTGGTGGGCCCGGCAGGATTCGAACCTGCAACCCAGGGATTATGAGTCCCCTGCGCTAACCGTTGCG
>UWSJ01000086.1 GCA_900549525.1 uncultured Coriobacteriaceae bacterium
ACATCGACACCTTCGCGATCCTCTCGGGCGACTCGGACTTCTCGCCGCTCGTCTCGAAGCTGCGCGAGTTTGACAAGACCGTGATCGGCGTCGGTATGCGCGAGGCGACGAGCGCCCTGCTCACGGAGGTCTGCGACGAGTTCATCTTCTACGAGGACATCGTCTCTGCGGGCGGCATTCCCGCCTACGAGGGCCGTGTGCCCAAGGAGAAGCTCCCGTGCTACAAGCTTTTGCTCGAGACGGTCGACGCGCTGCAGCACGAGACCGAGGGCCTCATCCTGGCGTCGTTGCTCAAGCAGACGATGCGGCGCAAGCGGCCGCAGTTCTCCGAGGGAACGTACGGGTACCGCTCGTTCACGGCCCTGCTGCGCGAGGCCTCCTCGCTGGGGCTCATCCAGATTCACACGGACCCTCGCAGCGGCAACGCCGTTGTGGACGGGTTCTGCGAGTAAGAAAGAAGAGGGCATACGACATGGCAGACAAGAACGTGCAGACGGGCAAGCGTTTCGGCGCGGGCGAGGTCACGGAGGTGGGCAGGCTCATGGACGAGCTTGCCGGCCCCAACCGCCGCATTCGCCAGGAGGCGTCCCACGCGCTCGCCGAGATGGCTACCGAGAGCCCCGAGAAGCTCGCGGGTCACGAGCAGGACGTGATCGAGGCACTCGTCGACGCGCTCTTCCGTCCCGAGGCGCAGACGCGCTGGGAGTCGCTCGACGCGCTTCGTGCGCTCGTTCCCTCCAGCCCCGAGCTTGTCTCGGAGGCCTTCGAGGGGGCCGAGTCCTCGCTTCTGGACGAGACGTCCTCGCGCGTGCGCATTTCGTCGTTCCGTCTGCTCGCGGCTCTTGGAGCCACTTCACCCGAGCTTTCGGACAAGGTGTGGCCGCTGCTCGACGACGCCATCCGCTGCTACCACGGAGACCCCGGCTACCGCGACATGCTCCAGGCCCTGCTCGAGCTGGTGCAGGGCAACGCGTCGGAGGCCACGAGGAAGGCGCTCGTGGACTTCATCTCCTTCGACGCCGAGAGCGGCCGTGGGTACGTCAAGACCCTCTCGGCGGAGATCGTCGAGGCGGCGAAGGCCAAGTAGCACGCTTGCGTGCGGGTGGGGCGTGCCGTTCGTTCCCGGCTGGTTTCACGTGCCCGGACGCGGGCGGGCCGGCGCTCCCGTGGAAGTAGAATCGCGTCGAGGCCGGGCGAACTCCCGGCAGGGGTCGCCGGCTATGCCGGTGCTGACGAGAAGGGGAGACCATGGCCCACGAGGTAACGCTCATCCCGGGAGACGGCATAGGCCCGGAGATTTCCGCCGCCATGCGCGAGGTCGTCGCCGCGACCGGTGTTGACGTCAACTGGCGCGTCCAGGAGGCGGGCGCGTCGGTGATGGAGGCCGAGGGCACGCCGCTGCCCGAGCGCGTGCTCGACTCCATCCGCGAGACGGGCACGGCCATCAAGGGGCCGGTCACCACGCCGGTGGGTTCCGGGTTCCGTAGCGTCAACGTCGCCCTGCGTCGTGCGTTCGACCTCTATGCCTGCGTACGCCCGTGCCTCTCCATGCCCGGTGACGGCAGCCGCTACGAGAACGTCGACCTCGTGATCGTGCGCGAGAACACGGAGGACCTCTACGCCGGCATCGAGTTCGACGAGGGGTCGGAGGGCGCCGCCCACATCATCGACGAGGTGGCGAAGGCGGGTGCCGGTACCATCCGCCCGGACTCGGCCATCTCGCTCAAGCCCATCAGCGTGAGCGGGTCGGAACGCATCGTGCGCTACGCCTTCGACTACGCCCGGAGAAACGGCCGCCACAAGGTGACGGCGGTGCACAAGGCCAACATCATGAAGTGCACGGACGGCCTCTTCCTGCACGTTGCCGAGCGCGTCGCCAAGGACTATCCCGACATCGCGTTCGACGCCAAGATCGTTGACGCCACCTGCATGGGGCTCGTGATGAATCCGACCGACTTCGACGTCATGGTGCTGCCCAACCTCTACGGAGACATCGTGAGCGACCTCTGTGCCGGGCTTGTTGGCGGCCTGGGGCTGGCCCCCGGCTCCAACATCGGTGCCCGCCAGGCCATATTCGAGGCCACCCACGGCAGCGCCCCCGACATCGCGGGCAAGGACATCGCCAACCCCACGGCCATGATCCTCTCGGCCGCCATGATGCTCGACCACCTGGGAGAGGGCGCGGCGGCCACGCGCGTGCGCACGGCCGTGCGCGAGGTGCTCGCCGAGGGCGCCTGCGTCACCGCCGACATCAAGCGTGCGCTTTCAGGCTCGGTTGAGGGTTGCGTGGGGACGCGGGCCTATGGCAGCGCGGTTGCCGACCGCGTGGCGCTCCTGGGGTAGACTGACGGTCGTTTGCACACGTCCCGCGCGCATGCCTCCGGGTGGCTCGCGGGCTTACGGTTCGGGAGTGGTACATGACAGCTAGTAAGTCGAAGCCCAACGGCCGCACGGGCGGCTCGTCCGTAGCGGGTGGTCGCGGGGGGCTGGGGCTTCCCGTTCTCGTGGCGGCCGTCGTCGTCGCGCTGCTCGTCGGGGCCCTCTTTGGCAAGCTCGTGCTGGGCGGGGGCATGCCCGCGGCGGCGTTTGCGGGGCAGACTTCGGTCTCCGAGGCCGACCTCGGACGCGTTATCGCCACGTATACGTATGACGGCAAGACCGAGACGGTCACCGTGCGCGACGCCATCGAGTCCCAGGCCTCCCTCGACTCCGTCAAGGCCGACGACGGCACCTACACCCTGCCCTCTGCCGACGCTGCCATTGCCGTGGCGAGGAACCGTATCCTCGCCAAGGTTGCCGAGGACAAGGGCATCACGGTCTCCGATGACGAGCTTCCCGAGTACGTCCAGAAGATCGGCGGTGCGTCCGACATCGCCACGCTTGCCCAGAGCTATGGCCTGACGGAGGACGAGGCCACCGAGATCGTCCGCGAGAGCGCCCTCATGTGGAAGCTCAAGGACGAGGTCACCTCCACCAAGGCAGGTGACGCCCCCACCGCTCCCGAGGCACCCTCCGACGGCAGCTCCGACACGGCCAACGCCACCTACGGCGCCTATGTCATCGGCCTGCTCGGCGACGAGTGGGACTCGGACAACAACACCTGGGCCCGCCAGGACGGGCCGTTCTACCAGGCCCTCAAGGACGAGACCTTCTCGGCCGACTCCGCCACCTACGCCCAGGCGCAGATGGCCTACTACGTGGCCTACCAGCAGTACGTCACCAACTCGAAGACCTCCACGTCCGAGTGGACGCAGTACGTGAACGGGATTCTCTCGAAGGCCTCCATCCAGGTCGTTACGCTCACCGCGTAGCGCAGGGCTTGGGGTCGGGCGTGCGCGTCGTCATAAGCAGGTGCCTTCTGGGCGAGCGTTGCCGCTACGACGGTGACGCTCGCCCTTCTCGTGCCGTCTGCTCGCTTGCGGATGCGGTGACGAGGGAGGGCGGCGAGGTCGTGGGCGTGTGCCCGGAGGTTGACGGCGGGCTTCCGTGCCCGCGTCCGCCGAGTGAGCGCGTGGGCGGCCGCGTGCTCACTCGCGAGGGCGTCGACGTCACGAACGCCTACTACGCGGGAGCCGCAAGGACCGTGCGCCGTGCACGGGCCACAGGGGCACCGCTCGCCGTCCTGAAGGCCAAGAGCCCGGCTTGCGGCTCGGGCGTCATCTACGATGGGAGCTTCCAGGGTAGGCTCGTGAGCGGTCTTGGCGTCGCCGCCGAGGCGCTCGTGAAGGAGGGGGTTGTCGTGGTGGATGAAACCGTCGTCGAGGGTTGTCGCGCAAGCGTGGAGCATCCGGTTGCGCTGGTGCTGGGCAGCGGCCTGGGTGCCGTCGCGTCGCTGGTGAAGCCCGTGCGCCGCATTCCGTATGCCGACATCGAGGGCTTTCCGGCCGGGGCGCGCCCGGTGGCGGGCCATCGCTTCGAGGCCACCGTGGGCACCATCGACGAAGTGCCGGTGGTGGTCTATCCCGGCCGCGTCCATCTCTACCAGGGCTATGGCCCCGCGCAGGTAAGCTCGCTCGTGCGTCACGCCCACAAGCTCGGTTGCCGCGACATCATCTTTGCCTGCTCTACCGGCGCCGTCGCTGGTAAGGCGCACGTGGGCCTCGGGCTCGTGACTGACCACCTCAACCTCACGGGGACGAATCCCCTCATCGAGGACGAGGACCTGTCGGTGGTCGACTCCCCGTTCGTGAGCATGACCGACGCCTACTCGCCCTACCTGCGCGAACTTGCGGCAGGTGTGGCGGCAGACCTTGGCATTGAGCTGCAGCAGGGTGTGTACGCAGGGCTCTTGGGACCAAGCTTTGAGACGGCGGCGGAGGTTCGGGCCCTCGGCACGCTCGGGGCGTCGTTTGCGGGCGTCTCGCTCGTGTGCGAGGCCATCATGGCACGGGCTCTCGGGATGAACGTGCTTGGTCTCACGCTGGCGGCCAACATGGCTGGCGAGCCGGGCGTGACGCACGAGAGCGTGCTTGAGGTGGCGGGCCGCTTTAACGACGACTTCGAGCGGCTCGTGCGCGGGGTGCTGGCGCTGCTCAGGTAGCGCCGTCCAGGGTCACCGTCGCCCTTCGAGCTGGTCACGCCCGACATCGTCTCCGTGCGACGTCGGGCGTTCTCCTGTGGCGACAAAAAACGGTTTGCCGTAGTTGACTCCTTATCGAGTTAAGCCCATACTACTTTTTTGTTAGAAGAACATAACTTCTCCTCACTCCCGCCGGTGGACGGCAGGAAGGAATACGCGGACGGCAGGCGGCCTTGGTCGCGTGCCGTTTTCGCGTGAGGAGGGGCCGAGGGCGAGGAGCAACTATGGCTGGCAACGCAGCGGCGGGGGCGCAACTTCCGCTCGCGCTGGTCCACGAGGGCGAGACCGTCACCGTGGCCAAGGTTCGCGGCAACGACGAGATGCGCCGTCACCTCGAGAACCTCGGCTTTGTCGAGGGCGCCCAGGTCAAGGTCGTGAGTCAGGGGAGCGCCTCGGGCACGATTTGCCAGGTGAAGGGCTCCCAGCTTGGCATCGACCGCAACACGGCGATGCACATCACCGCCAATTAACCGCGCATTCCGCGCCGCGTGCGGCGCGTGCGACGCCGGGTTCTTCCCTGGCGTGTTCTTTTGTCGTTCGATGTCGGCTTCTGCGCGCCGGCAAGAGAGGAAGAGAGGGAAAAGGTGACAACGCTCAGGGACATTCCTGTGGGGTCGTCGTGCACGGTGAAGGCTCTCACCGGCACCGGTGCCGTCAAGCGCCGCATCATGGACATGGGCCTCACGAAGGGTGCCAAGGTCAAGGTCGTCAAGGTGGCCCCGCTCGGCGACCCGCTGCAGCTTAACGTCCGCGGCTACGAGCTCTCCGTCCGCAAGGACGAGGCCGAGCGCGTCGAGGTCGAGCCCGAGTAGCGACGCCACCTCCCGTGAGGGAGGCCGGGCGCGCCAGCGAACGAGCGAGTGCGCCCAAGCCCCACGAACCTGTGGGGTGGCATCCACGTGGGGACGTGGCTGCCGAAGACACATGAGTCCGCGTCAGCGGGCCCAGGGGGCCGACCCCGCCCCCGGCAACACTAAGGAAAGGGAGTCATGGAAGACCGCATGTACATTGCGCTCGCAGGTAACCCTAACTGCGGCAAGACCACGCTGTTCAACGCCCTGACGGGTTCGAACGGCTACGTCGGCAACTGGCCCGGCGTCACGGTCGAGAAGAAGGAGGCCGCCTGGAGGAAGGACAAGGCTGTCACCTTCACCGACCTGCCCGGCATCTACTCGCTGTCCCCGTACTCGCCCGAGGAGATCGTCTCGCGCGACTACCTGATCAAGAACCGCCCGCAGGCCGTCATCGACCTCGTCGACTCGACGAACCTCGAGCGTAACCTCTACCTCACCACGCAGGTCCTCGAGTGCGGCCTGCCGGTCGTGCTCGGCCTCAACATGCTCGACCTGCTCGAGAAGAGCGGCGACAAGATCGACACCGAGAAGCTCTCCAAGGAGCTGGGCTGCGGTGTCGTGCAGGTCTCTGCCCTTCGCGAGAAGAACACCGACGCCCTCGTCGAGAAGGCCGTCGCGGCCGCCAAGGCCGGCAAGGCCACCGCGCCCGTCCACGTCTTCTCCGATGACGTCGAGAGCGCCCTCGACAAGATCGAGGCCGGCATCAAGGGCAAGTGCGACGAGGGCCTCAACCGCTGGTTCGCCATCAAGGTCTTCGAGCGTGACGCCGCCGCCATCGAGCCGCTGAAGCTCTCCGACGCCGAGCTCGACGAGTTCGAGAAGCTCATCAAGGCCGTCGAGACCGCCCGCGAGGACGACGCCGAGTCCATCATCACCTCGGACCGCTACGAGTGGATCGCCCGCGTCATGGACGCCTGCGTCGTGAAGGCGCCCAAGCAGCTTTCCGTCTCCGAGAGGATCGACAAGGTCGTCACCAACCGTATCCTCGGTCTCCCGATCTTCGTTGTCGTCATGACGCTCGTGTACTACATCGCCATCTCCACGGTGGGCACCGCCGGCACCGACTGGGTGAACGACAACCTGTTCTCCGACGGCTTCTTTGTGAACGGCGCCGGCGAGGCGGCCTACACCGAGGCCCAGGACGACTACGACTCCAACTACTACCCCGACCAGATCTCGGGCTTCATCGCCGCCGCGCAGGACGCTGGCGTGATCGATGACACCGAGGCCGACAACGTCGCCGCCGCCACCGACGCCATCGCCAACGGCGACGAGACCGTGACGATCGACGACGAGGATGTCGACCCGCAGACCGTGGTCGACGACTTCGTCGCCAAGGCCGAGGCCGCCAACGTGGTTGCCACTGACGTTGCCGCCCATGACGGTGACGGCAACTACCAGGAGGTCAGCACGTCCGACCCGGACGCCGACCCCGAGGTCATCACCTCCGTCTCTGGTGACGCCGACGAGGCCGACGCCGAGGCCGCCGTTGACGACGGCTACGAGCTCGTGACCGTGCCCTCCGTCAACGCGCAGCAGTTCTCCGATGCCGTGGCCGCTACGGCCGAGGCCCCGGATCCTGCCGACTACGACGGCTATGTCCCCTCTATTCCGGCGGCCGTGACCAGCTGGCTTGAGTCCGTGGGCACCTCGCCTGTCGTCGAGTCCCTCGTGGTCGACGGCATCATCGGCGGCGTGGGCTCCGTCCTGGGCTTCATCCCGCAGATGTTCGTCCT
>UWSJ01000087.1 GCA_900549525.1 uncultured Coriobacteriaceae bacterium
GAGGTCTTGATGGCGCGGTTGAGCTCGATGCGCTTGCGCTCGACCTCGACACCAAGATCGTTCTTGACGGCGTCGGCGACCATCTGGTTGGTAACGGAGCCGAAGAGCTGGCCCTCGTCGCCCACCTTGGCGTCGATGAGAACCGTCTTGCCGTCGAGCGCGGCCTTGAGGGCCTCGGCATCGGCGATGCGCTTCTCCTCGCGCTTGGCGATGTTGTGACGCCGCTCCTCGAGCTGCTTGATGTTGCCCTTGGTGGCCGGAAGGGCCAGACGGTTGGGGAACAGGTAATTCTCAGCGAACCCCTGGGCGACCTCGACGACGTCGCCCTCTCCGCCCTTGCCCTTGATCTCACCCAGAAGGATGACTTTCATGGACACTCCTTACTTAGTCGCGACCGCGACGGCCACCACGGCTGGACACCACGGAGACGGTGTACGGCAGAAGGGCCATCTCGCGAGCGCGCTTAATGGCGTTGGCGATGTCGTGCTGGTGCTGCGTGCAGGCGCCAGTGACGCGACGGGGCTTGATCTTGCCACGGTCGGTCATGTACTTGCGGAGGAGCTGAGTATCCTTGTAATCGATGTACTCAGCACCCTCCTTGCAGAACTGGCAGAACTTGCGACGCGGCTGACGCTGGTACTCAGTAGCCATGTCTCAATACCTTTCTGTTGGCGCGACGCGCATGGTGTCGCGCCGGTTCTCTCGGCGACGCCCCGAAGGGCGCCGGCCACCATGGCCGGCTTTCGCAGCAATGCCGCGAAGGACGTCCTGGGTGGCCTAGAACGGGATGTCCTCGTCGTAGACGTCCGCAGCAGGCGGAGCTGCGACGGGGGCAGGGGCGGGAGCCGCGGCCTGGTAGGGAGCCTGCTGCTGAGGTGCCGGAGCCACCTGCGGGGCCGGGGCAGACGCAGCATAGCCGCCCTGCGGGGCATAGCCGCCGGCCTGTTGGCCACCGTCAGCGCGCGAGCTCATGAACTCGATTTCGTCGACGACGACTTCGATCTTCGAACGCTTTTGACCGTCGCGTTCCCACGAGCTGTAGCGCAGCTTGCCCTCAATAGCGACCTTGGTTCCCTTGCGGAGGTAACGAGAAATCGCCTCGGCACGAGTGCCGAACATCACGCAGTCAATGAAGTTGGGGTAGTCCTCCCAGTTGCCCGTCTGCTGGTTGCGACGACGGTCGTTGACCGCGACGCCGAGGTGCAGCACCTGCGTGCCGCCCTGCGTAGCCCGAAGCTCGGGGTCCCTGGTGAGATTGCCCGTGATGTTGACTCGGTTGATGCTCACGATGCTCACTGCCTCTCTCTGGCCGGACGGTCAATCCGCCCACGGGCACGAGGCCCGCTTCCATTACGTCCTACTCGTGATCGGGACGGCGCACGATCATGTGGCGCTTCACGGCATCGTTGATGCGGAGAACGCGATCGAGCTCGGCGATCTGAGTGGGGTCTGCCTGGAAGTTGATGAGGGTGTAGTCGCCCTCGACGAGCTTGTCGATCTCGTAGGCGAGCTTGCGCTTGCCCCAGTTGTCGACGTTGTCAACCTTGCCGCCGTTGTCGGAGATGGTGGCGTCGATGCGCTTCAGCACACCGGCACGCTGCTCCTCGGTGATCGCGGGGTCGACAAAAAACAGCAGTTCATAAGCCTTCATGTGGTCACCTCCTCTGGGCTAATGGCCCCGGGACGTGAAGGTTTGCGCCCGGGACAGGAAAGGTTCGATGGCGAATCATACCACGACTCTCGAAGATGGGGCGAGAAGTGCCTTGGCGCTATAAGCAACTTGCACACACCCCACACACCCTTCCATCAGACCCTGTTGCGGCAAGCGTAGCTGGGGCATCTGACAGAAGTCTCACACTGCGCAGACACGAATCTGACAAATTCACGGAGACGCGCCCCTTTGCGCGTCATGCACGCGGGGCGCACCGAATGAATGACGGTGCGCCCCGCGGCGGTGCCGGATTGTGTGCGCCGACCTACTCCGCGCTCTGCGTCTCCTGGCTTCCGGCCGGTGCCGCAGGAGGCTCCTCGCTCGTGACCTGCGACGGGACATCAGGCTGCCGCGGCACGCCGGCCATCTGCGGAACGCCAGGCACCTGAGGCTGGACGGGGCCCTGCGGCGATGGCTGCTGTGGGACGGGCGCAATCACCGGCTGCTGCGGGACAGGTGCGGCCACCGGCTCCTGCACAACTGGCTGCGGGGCGACCGGCTGGGGGGTGACCGGCTGAGGCGCAGGCGTCGGCTGCTGGGTAAATACCTGCTGCTGGGCGACCGGCTGTTGCACGGTAGGAGCGACCTGCTGATACGCCACTCCCTGAGCCGCGCCGCCCACCGGAGGAAGCACCGGCTGGGTTGGGGGCAGCGGATCGTTCGGGCCACCCCAGGCCGCGACGTTGAACTGACGGATCCAAAGCGCGACGGAGTTCATCGTCAGCATGTCGACGGCAACCTTGATGACGCCCATCGCGTACCCGAAGAGGAGGGCGGGGACTATTCCCTTGAGGACCATCCCGATGATGACGGAGGTCGTGTCCGCCCGCACGGGAAGGCCGCGAGCAGCACGCATCGCGGCGGTATACAGGGTAAAGGCATCACTCGCAACGAGGGCAAGGATGACCAAATACATAACGACGCAGACCGCAAGGACAGCAAGCGAGCCCAAGAAGGGGATAAGGACGATCTTGAAGAGGCCCTCCGGGTCACGGCCAATGAGCTCAAACACGCGCGATGGGTTGAGGGCAGCCGTGGCCTTCGTGTAAATCACGGCCCGCATGACGGCGACGTTGACGACCATCGTGAAGAAGAGCGACGCAGCTCCGGTAAGAAGCCATGCAGTATTGGCACCCATGACGCCAAACAGCGGGAAGAACAGGGCAACCACACCGCTCACCACAAGGAGCCACACAAGATTCCAGAGGATTGAGGCGCAAAAGCCCCTCCAACCGACGCCGATGAGCTCCCCCACCTGTATGCCCTTGCGCTTGGGGGACGTCTCGGCGCCCCACGCGGTAAGGCGCGCCCAATCAAGGATGTAGCCACTCACGGCAAGTGGACCCGCGACGGGGACGAGCGTCGCCACCGTCAGAACCAGAAGCGGCTTAATCCAGCCCTGCTCCTTCGTGAGCATCGACCACGATTTCGAGAAATACCTGTCGTCCTGCATGATCACGTCTCCCTCACGGATGGCGAAGCGATGGCTTTCAGTCTAGTCGTTAATCCCGACCCAAGTGTCAGGTGACTGTCTTGACTGCCCCGCTTCCCACTAACGGTCACTGTGATTCGGCACAAAAAAGGGCCGATCCGCAAACGCGAACCGGCCCTGTGTGCTCTGGCGGAGAGGGAGAGATTCGAACTCTCGTACCCCCGAAAGGGTAAACGGTTTTCGAGACCGCCGCATTCAGCCGCTCTGCCACCTCTCCAGAGATAAAGAAGCGGCGCCCGCATGGGACGCCGCGGTAGGCTCTGGCGGAGAGTCAGGGATTTGAACCCTGGAGACCCTTTAGGGGCCTACACGATTTCCAATCGTGCTCCTTCGACCACTCGGACAACTCTCCAAGAAAGTGCGTTGGTTAGTATAGCGTAAGTCTCGCCAAGACGCATGACTTTTTTATGTGAGATTCCATGGCGCCCGACACAGGTAGAATCTCCACGCAGCACGCGGGCAAGAGCCTATCAAGGAGCGTCATGTTCAACGAAGCCATGTCAGCCTCACTCCAGATGCCTGTGGCACTTGAGATGCTGGGCATCGCCGTGGGCAGCATGTGCGGCACGCTCGACGCCTGCAGAAGAAAGCTCGACATCCTGGGCGGCGTGGGGCTCGGCATGATCTGCGGTTTGGGCGGCGGCCTCATCCGCGACGTGATCATGCAAAAGGGCAGCGTCTACATGCTCGAGTCGCCCCTCGCGATTCCCGTGTCGGTTGTGGTGGCGCTCGTGGTGTTCTTCTTCCACTCGCCGTTCGAGAAGCACCCAGACGCCATCGAATGGCTCGACATCCTCTCGATTGCCCTCTTTGCCGCCTCGGGAAGCGACAAGGCCGTCGTCTACGGGCTCACACCGCTGGCCGTGATACTCATGGGCGTGCTCGCCGGTAATGGCGGCGGGCTATTGCGAGACATCGTCATGGGAGACGTGCCGCATCTCTTCCAGAAGGACAACTGGTACGCCATCTGCGCGCTCTTTGGCTCGCTCATATATTGGTTGTTCGTTGACCCCCTCGCACAGGAAAAGGGCTTGGCCGCCTGCGCGAGCGTGTTCGTCACCGTCGCCACCAGGCGAGCAGCGCTGCGGTTCAACCTGCAGAGCCCCGCAGACGTCGACCTGACTCCCAAGGTCGCCGGCTCCATCACCCGCATCCGCCGCCAACGACGACGCCATCGCCGCTAACCCAAGCAGGTTGGGCGACCTTCACCCCATATGCAGAGCCCCGGCCAGACATCCGGTAGCGAGGCTGGGGACTTGCAAGGCAAGTGACCCGATCGAAAGGATGTCTGGCCGGGGCGACGGCAGCACATGTGGGTGAGCGCCTACTTGTTGACGAGGCCCGCGCGCACGTTGGCCTTCTTGCGCTCGATGGCGTTGAGGATGCGCTTGCGCATGCGGATGGACTTGGGCGTCACCTCGACGAGCTCGTCGTCCATGATGTACTCGAGCGCCTCCTCGAGCGTGAACGTGCGCGGCGGGGTGAGTTGCACGGCGATGTCGGCGGTGGAGCTGCGCTGGTTGCCGAGCTGCTTGGTGCGGGCGATGTTGACCACCATGTCGCCGGGCTTGGAGCGCTCGCCAACGAGCATGCCCTCGTAGCACTCGTCACCGGGGCTCACGAACAGCGTGCCGCGCTCCTGCAGGGTGCCAAGGGCGTAAGCAACGGCCTTCTCGGTGGTCATCGAGATCATGGCGCCGTTCTGGCGGCTGCCGAGCTCGCCCACGAAGGATCCGTACTCGAGGAACGTGTGATAGAAGACGCCCTCGCCGTGGGTGACGTTGAGGATCTTGTTCTTTAGGCCCATGATGCCGCGCGTGGGGATCTTGAACTCGATGTGGCAGACCGTGGTGCCCTGCTCCATGTTGGTCATGGTGCCGCTCGCATTGCCAAAGAGCTCGATGACCTTGCCAGAGTACTCTCCCGGGCACTCGACGACGGCCTGCTCGATCGGCTCGATGCGATTGCCGTTCTCGTCCTTCTTGATGAGGACGCGCGGACGGCCAACCTGGAACTCGAAGCCCTCGCGACGCATGGACTCCATGAGAACCGAGAGGTGCAGGATGCCACGGCCGGAGACCTCGACGCCGGACTTGTCGGGCAGCTCCTCGATGCGCATGGTCACGTTGTTCTCGGCCTCGGTCATGAGGCGCTCCTTGAGCTGGCGGGCGCCCACGATCTCGCCCTCGCGGCCCACAAGCGGGGAGGTCGAGGCCTCGAACACGATGGAGAGGGTCGGCGGGTCAATCTCGATCGGCTCGAGCTCGACGGGGTTCTCCGGGTCAGTGTAGACGTCGCCGATGTCGGTGCGGTCAACACCCACGACGGCTCCGATGTCGCCGGCGACAACCTCGCTGCACTCCTTACGGCCGAGGTAGTCGAAGGTGAAGAGCTGCTTGACGGTGGCGGTGGCACGGCTGCCATCGTTCTTGACGACGAGAATCTGGTCGCCGTCGTGGATGGTGCCGGAGTACACGCGGCCGATGCCGATGCGGCCCACGAAGTTGGAGTGGTCGATGGTGACGCACTGCATGGCGAGCGGGCCATCCGGGTCGACGTCGGGGGCGGGCATGTCGTCGATGATCATGTCGAGCAGCGGGTACATGTTGTCGTTGTCGTCGTTGGGCTCGACGCGGGCAAAGCCGTTCATGGCGCTCGCGTAGATGACGTGCTCCATGGCGAACTCGAGCTGCTCGTCAGTGGCGCCGAGGTCGGCCATGAGGTCGAGGCAGTCGTTGTAGGCCTTCTCGGGGTTGGCGCCCGGACGGTCGATCTTGTTGACCACGATCATGATGGAGAGGCCCGCGTCGATGGCGTGACGCAGCACGAAGCGGGTCTGTGGCATGGGGCCCTCGAAGGCGTCAACGAGCAGGAGGGCACCGTCGGCCATCTTGAGCACGCGCTCCACCTCGCCACCGAAGTCGGCGTGGCCCGGGGTGTCGATGACGTTGATCTTGACGTTCTTGTACTCGATGGAGATGTTCTTTGCGAGGATCGTGATGCCGCGCTCGCGCTCCTGGTCGTTGGAGTCAAGCACGCGATCCTCGACCTGCTGGTTGGCACGGAACGCGTCCGTGGCGCGCAGGAGCTTGTCGACGAGCGTGGTCTTGCCATGGTCGACGTGCGCGACGATTGCGATGTTGCGGAGGTTCTTCTGGAGCATGCGGTCCTCAATCCTCGTCCGGCGCGAAAGCGCTCGACTAATGAAGTGCCTGGGTGAAAAGGTAATCGGCCAACGGTACAGTTTAGCGCGGCAAGCAGGCTTTTCGCAGGCAGAAAGCCCCCCATCATGGCTATTGCACGCTCACACACGTTGGCAGCCGAGCCGGAAACAGGCGGAGAGGCCCTACAGCAGGCAGGGAAGCTCTCCAGCTGGCTCCGGGTCGGTATAGCGGAAGTCGTCGCCCGCGCCCAGGTTGTCGACAAGCACGTAGGCAGAGTAGGCCATCTCGGCTCCGCGCTCGCCAAACTCGAGGATGAGGGCGTCGTTGTACGCCTCGCCATCAGTTCCCTGCCCGTCGGCCACGGCACCCTCGTAGGCAATCGCGTAGCACTGGGGCTTGCCGATGACCTGGCTGCCAGCGTGCGAGGCCGTACCGCTCGCCTTGCCGCCGCCGCGCACCCACGCGTGGGCCGCCTCGAGACAGAGCTCTGGCGAATCTTCCTCGAACGCGCAGGTCAGGCGCTCCCCATCGGCGTCCATGACGCTGGCGACCGCCAGAATCTCCTTGCCGTCGGCAAGCATGTCGAGAGCCTCGCCGAGGAGCTCGCAGGAAAGCTGGTCGAGAGCAGGGGAGATGGGCATGTTGGTCCTTTCCGAGACCAGAGGGCAAGCAACAAAAGGGCGGGCTCCGAAGAGGCCCGCCCGCACGATGCATGGTGGAGACGATGGGGATCGAACCCACGACCTCAGGCTTGCAAAGCCCGCGC